>JAVJVX010000006.1:0-300000 GCA_040220875.1 Alphaproteobacteria bacterium
TCCGAACAACGCTAGCCCCCTCCGTATTACCGCGGCTGCTGGCACGGAGTTAGCCGGGGCTTCTTCTGCGGGTACCGTCATCATCTTCCCCGCCGAAAGAGTTTTACAACCCTAGGGCCTTCTTCACTCACGCGGCATTGCTGGATCAGGGTTTCCCCCATTGTCCAATATTCCCCACTGCTGCCTCCCGTAGGAGTCTGGGCCGTGTCTCAGTCCCAGTGTGGCTGATCATCCTCTCAGACCAGCTATCGATCGTTGCCTTGGTGAGCCGTTACCTCACCAACAAGCTAATCGAACGCGGGCTCCTCCAACAGCGGCCGAAGCCTTTCCCCCGAAGGGCGTATGCGGTATTAGCCAAAGTTTCCCCTGGTTATTCCCCACTGTTAGGTAGATTCCCACGCGTTACTCACCCGTCCGCCACTTTCCACCGGACCGAAGTCCGGCTTCACGTTCGACTTGCATGTGTTAAGCATGCCGCCAGCGTTCGTTCTGAGCCAGGATCAAACTCTCAGGTTGATTCGAACCTAACTACAAACACAAACGTAACGAGTTAACGAAACGGATACGTTTGCAGCAGGCCCAAACGCTCGGACCCCGCCGCCCGCGTATCCCTTTCCCATTCACAATGTCAAACAACTGCGCGGCGTCACTTGGACGCCCGGGCTGGAGGCGATGCCACCAGTCCGCCCTGCTTTCCCGGGCTGAGCCCGGCTCTCAGATATGTCTGGGCCGGAATTCGGTCCGGCGCCGAAGAGGGACCGGGGTTATCGCTCAGCCCCGGTCTCGTGTCAAATGCTTTTCAGTGCGCCACGCAAACTTCTGCCGCACCCCCATTGGGCCCACGGAAGTCCTTGATAAATAAGAAATCAAGATTGACATTTTCAGGACCCCCCCGCATCTTTCTTCGCTGATTCTTAACGCAGGTGCGAAATCCTATGGCCTGGTGGACGGCAGCGCCGACACGGGGCCGCCAGCCGGCACGGGACGCCGGCGCGGGATCGCGGCAGCGCCGCGGGCCCTCCGGGGAGCCACCTGCGAGTTGCGCGGAAAAACGGCGGAAATCCGCTGACTCCGCACGAGTTTTTTGGGGATGGACAACCGATTGGGGTAGGTAGGCATATGAGTCGGATGCCAATCAAACGGGTCGTGCTGCAGACCTGCGTCGTGGGGGTGATTCTCGGTCTGGGAATAGGCGCCCTCACCCATCCGGTCACCGTGGACGCGGCCCGCGAAACGAGCGCGCCCTCCCGCGAGGCCCCACTGGCCCCACTGGCCCCGGCGGCCCCCGCGGCCGGTGCCCGCCAGGCGGCTCTTCCCTCCGGGGCGGAGGCGGCGGCGGCGGCGAGTGCCACCCTCCCGGCCGCGCCGGCCGAAAAACGAGTCACCCGTCCCGCCCCGCGCCCGGTCGAGGCGGCGGCGGAGCCTGTCGCGCGCACCCTGACGGTCGGCCGCGGCGACACGCTTTCGGCCGTGCTGCGCCGGGCCGACGTGCCGGCGGAAGACGTCCAGGCCACGATCGAGGCGTTGCGCCCGGTGTTCAATCCGCGCCACCTTCGCGCCGGGCAGAAGCTCGTTCTCGATTTCGAGCCGCTCGGCAACGGCACCGAGACCCGACTGGCGCTCCGGCGCCTGTCGCTGCCTGTCGAATTCGATCGCGACGTTGTGGTCGACCGGACCGAGATCGGCTTCACCGGGCGGGAGATCGTCAAGGAATTCGATTCACGTCTGGCGCGCATGGGTGCCACGATTTCGACCAGCCTGTTCGGTGCCGCGGGCCTCGCCGGCGTACCGCGCCAAGTGCTCTTCGACCTCATCCGGCTTTACAGTTTCGACGTCGACTTCCAGCGCGATTTGCATCCGGGCGACAATTTCGAGGTTGTCTTCGAGCGACTTTATGACGAGGAGGGCAATCATGTGGCCGAGGGCGAGATTGCCTATGCGGTGCTGACCCTCAGCGGCAAGCGACATCAGCTCTTCCGCCACGTGCGCCCCGACGGGCGGCCAGGCTATTTCGACGAGAACGGGGCAAGCGCCGAGAAGGCTCTCATGCGTACGCCTATCGATGGCGCGCGCCTGTCATCGCGCTACGGGCCGCGCAAGCATCCGATCCTCGGCTACACGCGCATGCATCGCGGACTTGATTTCGCCGCGCCGCGCGGCACCCCGATCATGGCCGCCGGTTCGGGCGTGATCGAAAAGGCGGGACGCAACAAGGGTTACGGCAACTACGTCCGTATTCGCCACAATTCCGAATATTCGACTGCCTACGCCCATCTCAGCCGGTTCGCTCGCGGCATCCGTGCCGGCAGCCGGGTCGAGCAGGGCCAGGTTATCGGCTATGTGGGCACGACCGGGCTCTCGACCGGACCACATCTTCACTACGAGGTGTTGAGCAACGGACGGCAGGTCAATCCGTTCGCTCTGCGGATGCCGACGGTGAAGAAGCTCGAGGGGCCGGAACTGGAGGCGTTCCAGACCCGGGTCGCCGCGGTCGAACTCCAGATCCAGGGTCTGCCGCTCGAGACCCAGATCGCGAGCCGCTAGGCCAGAGGCCAGGGCGGACAGGCCTCAGGCGGGGCCTCAGGCGGCTTCAGCCTTTACCTCTTCGCCATTGACGACGAGCGCGCCGCCTTCCGCGGTGACGTGCACCGTCTCCCCGTCCTTGATGCGTCCTTCCAGAATCCGGGTCGCCAGCGGGTCCTGCAGATTGCGCTGGATCGTCCGCTTCAACGGCCGGGCCCCGTAGACAGGATCGTATCCGGCCTCCGCCAGCCATTCCAGCGCCGCTGGCGACAGGTCCAGCGTCACCTTGCGGTCGGCCAGCATGGCTTTGAGCCGGTCGAGCTGGATATCCACGATCCGCGTCATGTGCTCTCGGCTGAGTCGGTGGAACAGGATGATTTCGTCGAGCCGGTTGAGGAATTCGGGCCGGAAATGACCGCGCACGACCTCCATCACCTGACTGCGCAAACGCGCTTCCGCCGTGTCGTCACCGGCAACGTCATGAGCCTGACTGGCAATGATGTCGCTGCCCAGATTCGAGGTCATGATGATCATGGTATTGCGGAAATCCACCGTCCGCCCCTGACCGTCGGTCAGCCGGCCGTCATCCAGGACCTGCAGCAGCACGTTGAAGACGTCGTGATGGGCCTTTTCGACCTCGTCGAAAAGGATGACCTGATAGGGCCGGCGGCGTACGGCCTCGGTCAGCGCGCCACCTTCCTCGTAGCCGACATAGCCGGGCGGCGCGCCGATCAGGCGGGAGACGGAATGCTTTTCCATGAATTCCGACATATCGATCCGGACCATGGCACTGTCATCATCGAACAGAAAGGCGGCCAGAGCCTTGGTCAACTCGGTCTTGCCGACGCCCGTGGGGCCAAGGAACATGAATGAGCCCAGGGGCCGGTTCGGATCCTGCAATCCCGCGCGCGCCCGGCGCACCGCGTTGGAGACGGCGCGGATCGCCTCGTCCTGGCCGACGACGCGCCGGCCCAGATTGTCCTCCATGGCGAGCAGCTTCTCGCGCTCGCCTTCCAGCATCTTGTCGACCGGAATTCCAGTCCATTTAGAGACGATCGCCGCCACATCGGCCTGCGAGACTTCTTCGCGCAGCATGCTCTCGCTGGTCCCGCCATCGCCTTCCGCGATCTTGCGCTCGAGCTCCGGGATGACAGAGTAAGTCAGCTCGCCCGCGCGCGCGAGATCGCCACTGCGCTGAACGACGTCAAGCTCATGCCGGGCTTCTTCCAATTTCTCCTTGAGCTTCTGGGAGCCCATCAGCTTGTCCTTTTCCGCCTGCCAGCGGGTGGTCAGCTCATGGTTCTCCTTCTCGAGCGTCGCGAGTTCCTTTTCCAACGCCTCGAGACGTTCCTTGGAGGCCTGGTCGGTTTCCTTTTTCAGCGCCTCACGCTCGATCTTGAGCTGGATGATCTTGCGATCCAGCTCGTCGATCGCTTCCGGCTTGGAATCGGCCTCCATGCGAATGCGGCTTGCGGCCTCATCCACGAGATCGATCGCCTTGTCGGGCAGGAAACGGTCGGTGATATAGCGGTTGGAGAGGGTCGCGGCCGCCACGATGGCGCCATCGGTGATCCGCACACCGTGATGCACCTCATATTTTTCCTTGAGGCCGCGCAGGATGGAGATTGTCTCCTCGACCGAGGGCTGGTCAACGAACACAGGCTGGAAGCGCCGGGCCAGGGCGGCATCGCTCTCCAGATACTTGCGATACTCGTCCAGCGTCGTCGCGCCGACGCAATGCAACTCGCCCCGCGCCAGCGCCGGCTTCAGCATGTTGGACGCGTCCATCGCCCCCTCGGCCTTGCCGGCACCGACAAGGGTGTGGATCTCGTCGATGAACAATACGATCTCGCCAGCCGCGCCGGTAACCTCCTCAAGGACGGCCTTGAGCCGTTCCTCGAATTCTCCGCGAAATTTGGCGCCCGCGATCAGCGCGCCGAGATCAAGGGCCAGGAGCCGTTTGCGCTTGAGTCCCTCGGGCACATCACCATGGGCGATCCGGAGTGCAAGCCCCTCGACGATCGCGGTTTTGCCGACGCCAGGCTCGCCGATCAGGACAGGGTTATTCTTGGTTCGCCGCGACAACACCTGGATCGTTCGCCGGATCTCCTCGTCCCGGCCGATCACGGGGTCGAGCTTCCCGTCCCGGGCCGCCTTCGTCAGGTCACGCGCATATTTCTTGAGCGCATCGTAGGAATCCTCGGCCGACGCGCTGTCCGCGGTCCGGCCCTGGCGCAGGTCGTCGATCGCCCGGCTAAGCGCCTGCGGCGTGACGCCGGCGTCGGTGAGCACTTTCTCCGCCTTGCTGCCCTTTGCCATCGCGAGCGCCAGCAGCAGCCGCTCGGCGGTCACGAAGCTGTCGCCGGCCTTTTCGGCGAGCTGGCCGGCCTGGTCCAGGACGCGCGCGGTTTCCTGCGCCATGTACATCTGGCTGGCGCCCGATCCCTCGACCTTGGGAATGGCATTGCACGCCGCCTCCGTCCGGGCGCGCGCCTGCGCCGCATCGCCCCCGGCGGCCGAGATCAGATTGGCCGCGAGCCCTTCCTCGTCATCGAGGAGGACTTTCAGCAAATGCTCTGGCAGAAGCTGCTGGTTGTTGTTGCGAAGCGCCAGGGTTTGCGCGTTCTGGATGAAGCCCTTGCTACGCTCGGTGAATTTCTCGAAATCCATCGCCCAGTCTCCGGAAGCCTTGTCCCCCTCTCGCGAGGCGGGAGAAAACAGCGGACCCGCGAGGCGGCGTCCAGGACTAATATGGCAACGATTCGAACCGGCTCAAGAGCCGGCAGCAAATCTCCATGATTTTTTAGGGGTTTCGTGCCAGCCGCCGCGGCCGGCCTCGCCTGGCCCGGCCGACAGGGCGGATCAGTAGAAAGCCGCTTCCGGCCTTTGCGCCTCCCAGGCCCGGTACATGGCCTCGGCCGCGTGGCCCAGCATCTGCTCGCCCCCCTCACCATGGGTCGGATAGAGGGCCACCCCGACATGAAGTGAAAATCCCCGTGCCGACCGGTCACCCGGCAGCAGCACCATGTTGCGCGGCAGGGCGGAGATTTTTTCGGCCACGATCTGGATCGAATCGAGACGTTTCATACTGTCGATCAGGACCGCCAGCTTGTCGCTGTCGAACCGGGCCACCAGATCGCTTGCCCGCAGCATTCCTGTGATCTCGCCACCCACCTCCGCCATGACGGCATCGAGACGACCGGCGGCCTTGGCCCGAAGAATGGCCGGGCCGTCGAAGGCTACGAAGAGGACCGCGAAGAGTTCGCCGGTCCTGGCGGCCCGCGCCTCTGTCCGGGTGAGGAAATCAAGAAAGAGCGCCCGGCTCGCAAGGCCTGTACCGGGGTCCGAGAGCGTCATGGATTCGAGAGCGCCCTTCATATCCGCTAATTGGCGCGCGTGCCCCATGGCGCGGTAAAGCCCTTCCGCGGTGGCGCGGCCCAGACAGACCACGTCGGCCGCGCCCATGCGGATCGCGGTCAGGTCGAGATCATTATCGGCGCTGGCCGACAGCACCACGATCGGCGGCAGGGAGTTGCCGGCCTTGAGGGCGACGAATTCCTGCGCCAGCGTGCCGCCGTCGGCATCGCCGTCGATCAGGACAATGTCCATTGCCGAGAATCCGTTACTGGTCAGAAACCGGATCGCGTCCTGTGCCGATCCGCAAATATCGAGGGAGAGGCCGGGACCGGGCTCGACCTCGTCGGCGTCGGCCCCCAGGAGCTTGCGCACCGCGCGATCGACGGCCTCGTTATCGGTAACCAGAAGGACGCGGTCGGGAATCCAGGCGCGGTCGAGCGGACGGCCCTCAAATCGTCGGTGTGGGTCCGATGCACGGTCCGCTGGCTGTGCCATGGCATTCTCTCCCGCCGGGGTCTGTCCGGCGCCCAGGCGTGCCGGGGCCGGTCCAGCGGCAGAATGCTTGATTACGATTAAGAAAGTCTTGCCAGCGCCGCGTGCCCGCGATCGAACCGCCCTCAGGCGCTATTCGGAATTCTGCGCCTCTGAATCGGCGACCAGTTGGGCCGGCGACTGGGACCGGCGGCGTCCTCGCCCCGATGTGCCTGCGGTCGTCTTGCCCGACGCCCCCTTGCGGCCGGTAGAGCGGGTCGTGCGGGGCCGACGTTTCGCCTCCTCGTCAGCCTCCCCGGCAGCCTCGGCCGCCTCCGCCCCTTCGTCGTCTTTGGCCGTCTCATCGTCGAGCTCAGCCACGTCTTCGTCGCTGTCAGCACCATTGCCGGCATTCGTGGAATTGCCGTTGCTCCTGGCCGGGGCCCGGTGATCCGGATCACCGCCCTCACGTCCCGTTTCCCGGGTCTGGTCCCGGCCCTGGGTGGCGGCGCCACTGGCCAGCATCACCCGGAAATAGTGCTCCGCGTGCTGGAGCAGGTTCTCGGCCATGATCGAATCGCCCGACGACGCGGCGTCGCGCGCCAGGCCCTGGTACTTTTCGAACACCTGCTGCGCGTTGCCGCGCACGCGCCCGGCTGGGCCGTTGCTGTCGAAGGTTCCGTTTGGCCGGCCGCCACCACCCTGGCGGCGTCCATTCCCGCGCGTGCGCGGTCGTCTCGAGTGAGATCCCTGTCTCATACCTTATGTCACTTGGTTGGTTATCATGGTTTTCATTGCAGCCGCGCACCCGCGAGCCTGATGTCGCATCCGTCAGGCTTTGGCGACGGCATTAGGCAGAATATTGTTTGGGGCCTTTCGTCCAGACGGTCCGTGTCCAGAGCCGCCGATCCAGAACGTGATTTTCCGGAAATCGAGGCCGGTTCGCGAAGCCCCCCAGGCCGCGACCGCCTTCAGCAGAAGTCACGTTAGTCATCTGCTCCCGGCTTTCCAAGTCTTTTTTTCGCCGCAGATTCGCTCCCCCCGCGCCCCGGTTTGCCGCCCTCAGCACCGCGCGAAAACCAGCGCACGCTCGTGTCCCCCAAGATCGCGGGCCCCTCGAACATGACGAAGCCCCGCCGCCATGGCCAGTGCCGTCACGGCTTCGGACTGCCCTGCTCCGATCTCCACAATGGCGCGGCCAGCGTCAGCGACGACATCGCGCACCACCGGCAACAGGCACCGATAGGCGTCCAGCCCGTCGGCCCCGCCATCGAGTGCCAGGCGAGGCTCATACCGCGCCACTTCGGGCGCGAGGGCGTCGATATCACCGGTCGGGATATACGGGGGGTTGGCCAGAACCAGATCGGCCGGGACACCATCCGCGTGGCCGGGAAAATCCTCCCAAGGCAGATGAAGGAAACTGGCGCGCGCGGCCAGCCCCAGGCGGGCCGCATTTCGCTGCGCCACCGTCACGGCCCCTGCGGCGGCATCGATCCCCATGCCCGTGGCGGCAGGAAATTCGACGAGCGCCGCCAGCAGCAGACAGCCCGAGCCAGCGCCGAAATCCAGAATCCGCGAAACCGCGTGCCGGTCGGGAAAGAGATCCACGGCCGCCTCGATCAGGGTCTCACTATCGGGTCTGGGGTCGAGCGTGTCGCCGGTCACCTCGAGGGTGAGCGACCAGAACTCCCGCTTTCCCAGTATCTGTGCGAGCGGCTGACGCGTCCGGCGCCTGGCGACCCAGTCGCGAAACCGCGCGGTTTCGCGAGGATCGACCGGCCGGGCGGGATCACGCACCAGATCGGCCGGATCGATTGACAGGGCCGCACATAGCAGGAGCCGCGCTTCCAGGCGGGCCTGCACGATTCCAGCGCCACCCAGGTCACGAGCTGCCTCATTCAGGAGGCTGCCCGCCGTCCCATCGGCCACCGCCGTCACGCCGCATCCTCAGCGATCTGCGACAGCCGGACCGCCTGGTCCTCCGCCGTCAGCGAATCGATGATTTCGTCCAGCCCCGTCCCCCCCTGAAGCACATCTTCAAGCTGATGGGTCGTGAAATTGATACGGTGATCGGTGACACGTCCTTGCGGAAAATTATATGTCCGAATCCGCTCCGACCGGTCGCCGGTTCCCACCTGACTGCGGCGCGCTTGCGCGCGCTCGCCAGCCACGCGCTCCCGTTCGGCCTCATAAAGCCGGGCACGCAGGATCTTCATCGCCTTGGCGCGGTTCTTGTGCTGTGACTTTTCATCCTGCTGGGACACGACGATCCCCGTGGGCAAATGGGTAATGCGCACGGCACTGTCGGTCGTATTAACCGATTGACCGCCCGGCCCGCTGGACCGGAATACATCGATCCGAAGGTCATTCTCGTTGATCTCCACATCGACCTCTTCCGCTTCGGGCAGAACGGCCACGGTCGCGGCCGAGGTATGGATACGCCCGCTGCTTTCCGTCGACGGGACGCGTTGAACCCTGTGCACGCCGGATTCGAACTTGAGACGGGCGAACACGTTACGCCCGGAAATGGACGCGATGGCTTCCTTGTAGCCGCCCATATCCGCCTCGTTGATCTCCATGATCTCCATTTTCCAGCCGAGCCTGTCGGCGTAACGCTGATACATGCGGAAAAGACTGGCCGCGAAGAGTGCCGCCTCCTCTCCGCCCGTGCCGGCGCGCACCTCGAGAATGGCGTTCTTGGCATCGGCCTCATCCTTGGGGATGAGAAGCAGCTTCAGCCGGTTTTCCACCGGTGTGCGGCGATGCTGGAGAGTATAGAGCTCGCCTTCGGCCAGCTTGCGCATTTCCGAATCGTCACCCGATTCGTCAATCAGGGTCTGAAGGTCCGAGATTTCCCGCTCGACTGCCCGCAATTCGTTGATGCATCCGACCACTTCGGAAAGTTCGGCATATTCCTTGGAGAGCCGGGCAAAGTCCTGTGCCGCCAGCTTCGCCTCGCCAGACAGCTTCCGGCCGAGTTCCTCGTGCCGGGTAATGATGCCATCCAGTTTTGAATCCAAACTCACGTCAGTCTTTCCCGTCGGGGGCGCGGCCCCGGCGCGTCATGGCCACATCACCCGGTGTGCCGATATCGGGCAGCCGGAACAGCCGGCGTGCCGCGCGCTCGAGCGCGGGCTGCTGGGCGGCTTCGGTATTCGCTCCGGGAGGCGAAGCGGCCGCGCTCTCCCTTAGCACTTCCTGCGGGTCATGGAGAAGCCGATTGACAAGCCGGCGGGTCGCTTCGGCCGCGGACAGGTCCTCATCCTCGCGGAGGACGAGTTCGCGCATATTCTCGAAATGCTGGCGCAGCACCCGGACGGCCGGGGCCGCCTGCTGCATCAGGCGCTGGGCGTGGACGCGCTCCAGCGCGCCGTCCAGTATGGCCCGCGCCGCCCGCGCCGCCTCCAGCCGGCCGGCGCGATTCTCCATCGCGGTCCGCTCCAGATCGTCGAGCGTGTAGCGGAAAGCCGGCTCCAGCCTATCCACCTCCGCACTCACATCGCCCGGTATGGCAACGTCCACGAGGAACACCGGCCGCTGACGTCGCCGGGTCAGCACGCGCTCCATCAGCGCGCCGTCAATGACTGTCTCGCGCCGACCCAGCGCCGTGATCACGATATCGGACGCGACGAGCGCGTCTTCCAGTCGCTCGAATGGCGCCACATGGCAGCCCAGCCGGTGCGCGAGGCGCTCGGCCCGCAAATTCTGCGGCGCCGTGACCGCAAGCCGGCCGAGGCCGCCCGCCTGCAGGGTCTCGGCCAGGATTCCGCCCATATCGCCGAGGCCAAGGACGAGGCCGCCGCGCCGGGACAGATCGCCGTGCACATGACGCGCGACCTGAAGCGCGGCCGAGGCGAGCGAAACCGGCCCTTCGGCGATCGCCGTCTCGCGCCGCACCCGTTTGGCCGCGCCGTAAGCCTGGCCAAGGATGGTCTCCAATTCGCCCCCGACCGTCCCCGCTCCCCGGGCCGCCCGGTGCGCCGCCTTGATCTGTCCCAGCACCTGCGGCTCGCCGATGACCTGGCTGTCGAGCGAGGCACAGACGGAAAAAATATGATCGAGCGCCGCCGCGCCCTCCTTCACGTAGGCATGGGCGATGACGCGGCCCACCGACAGACCCGAGGGCGCGACCAGCAGGTCGAGCAGGCGCTCGCCCCTCTCCGGTTCATCCGGCGCGCCGCTGCCACCCGCGCGCCCGTCCACCGCCGCCGCTCCCATGGCCCAGATCTCGACCCGATCGCAGGTTGCCAGAACCAGGGCTTCGGCAAATCCGGCTGCGCGGCAAGCCGTCAGCACCGGCCCCTCGGCCCCTTCCTCGACGAACAGGGCCTCGCGCAGGCTGAGTGGGGCCGAACGATGATTGAGCCCGACAACCACCAGACCCGGGACGTCATGGCCCCCTGTCATTCCTGAAAAATCCGCCATATCCCTGTCTCGCTCACCCGGCGCAGCCGGCCCCAATGCGGTTACCTGTAGCGCGCCAGCGCACTCTCGATCCCGGACAGCGCCACGAGCTTCTGCTCGCCGGTGTCCAGGTCGCGCACCGTGACCGCGTTCTGCGCCGCCTCGTCCTCGCCCAGGATCAGTGCGACCGCTGCGTTCATCCGGTTGGCCCGGGCGAGGCGCTTCTTGAGATTCCCGCTGAAGCCCATTTCCGCACGGTAGCCATGATCCCGTAAATGATTAGTGAGCGCCAGCCCGCGGGTCTGCAATCCGTCCCCAAGGGGGACGACGACAACCGGCCCCTTTTCCGCCGCCGCTTCGCCCAGCAGCATGGCAAGCCGCTCGATCCCGGCAGCCCAGCCGATTCCCGGCGCATGAGGCCCGCCCATGGACCGGACCAGCCCGTCATAGCGCCCGCCCGCCAGTACCGTGCCCTGTGAGCCAAGGCGGTCCGTCGTGAACTCGAAGGCCGTGTGGCAGTAATAATCGAGCCCGCGCACCAGTCGCGGATTCAAGGCATACGGAATATCCAGCTCCTCCAGCACGCTCGTGACTCCGGCAAAAAATTCCCGCGAAGCCGGATTAAGGTAATCGCCGTAATCGGGTGCGCCGGCGATGATTTCCTGATCGCCGGTGTCCTTGCTGTCGAGAATGCGCAGCGGGTTGCGCGACAATCGGGTCCGGCTGTCTGCCGATAGCTCGGACTCGAACGGCCGCAGATAGTCGACCAGCGCGTCGCGGTAGGCGTCCCGGCTGGCGCTGTCTCCGAGTGTGTTGAGTTCGAGCGTGATGGCGTCGGCGACGCCGAGTGCGCGGAGCATGGCGTGGCCCACGGCGATCGTCTCCGCATCAACCAGCGGCGTCGCCAGACCGAGGCTTTCGACTCCGACCTGATGAAACTGTCTTAGGCGGCCTTTTTGCGGTCGCTCGTAGCGGAACATCGGCCCGGCGTAAAAGAACTTGAGCGGCAAATGCTGCGCCAGCCCACCCGAGATAAGCGCACGCGCCACGCCGGCCGTACCTTCCGGCCGTAACGTGATGCTGTCGCCGCCCCGATCGGTGAAGGTGTACATCTCCTTGGTGACCACATCCGACGTCTCCCCGAGCGTGCGGGCAAAGACTTCCGTGAACTCGAAAATCGGCGTCGAGATCTCGTCAAACCCGTAGCGCCGGGCGACATCGCGGGCGATAGCTTCGATATGCCGGTGGCGTCGGGCTTCCGCACCCAGTATATCGCGGGTGCCTCGGACAGGCTGGAGATCGGACAGGACTTTGCTCCCGGTCAGGTGGCGGGGTCGCCGGCGAAAATCGGGGCTTGCGGGACGCGTCCCCGACGCCGCTCTCCCTCATGTGGCGCGACTTTATAGCCCAGTTGGCCAGCGTGCCAAACAACCGGATGACCGTGACTTGCGTACATTTCGGACAGGGCTTGCCGGCGTGGCCGGGCCGCCCTCCATACCCGGACGCTTCCGCTTGACCGGTTTCGGGCCTTCCGGCACAACATGGCCGGACCGGCTTGGATCTGGCGGGGTTCCGGGACCATCCCCCCCGCCGGCCGCCCCCGAAACCCGCAAATTTTCGGATCAGCACACCGATATGACCGCACCCGTCCTCAACCCGGAGACGCTGTCGCCACGCCGGAAAAGCGTGCCGGTCAGGATCGGTCATGTCACGGTCGGCGGCGGCGCGCCCATCGTGGTCCAGTCCATGACCAATACCGATACGGCCGATGCGTCGGGGACGGCCGCGCAGGTTGCTGCGCTGGCGCGGGCCGGCTCGGAACTGGTGCGGATCACGGTGGACCGCGAGGCCGCCGCCCAGGCAGTGCCGCGGATCCGAGACGAGCTCGACAGGATGGGTGTCGACGTGCCGCTGGTGGGCGATTTTCACTATATCGGCCATCAGCTCCTGACCAAGTATCCGGCCTGCGCCGAAGCGCTCGCAAAATACCGCATCAATCCCGGCAATGTGGGCTTCAAGGCCAAGCGGGACAAGCAGTTCGCCACCATGATCGAGACCGCCCTCGAATACGACCGACCGGTCCGCATCGGCGTCAATTGGGGCAGCCTGGATCAGGAATTGCTGACCGAACTGATGGACCAGAACGCGAAATCGTCGAAGCCGCTTCCCTCCCAGCAGGTCATGCACGAAGCCCTCGTACAATCGGCGCTCCGGAGCGCCGCGCGGGCCCGGGAGATCGGTCTCGGCGCGGACAAGATCGTTCTCTCCTGCAAGGTATCCGCCGTGCAGGACCTCATCGCCGTTTACGGCGAACTGGCCCGGCGCTGCGACTATGCCCTGCATCTCGGCCTGACCGAGGCAGGCATGGGCTCGAAGGGCATCGTCGCCTCCACCGCGGCGATGGCGGTTCTCCTGCAACAGGGTATCGGTGACACGATCCGGGTGTCACTGACGCCCGAACCCGGTGGTGACCGGACCCGGGAAGTGATCGTGGCGCAGGAAATCCTTCAGACCATGGGGCTGCGCTCCTTCGTACCGCTGGTGACAGCCTGCCCCGGTTGCGGGCGGACGACCAGCACCGTGTTTCAGGAGCTGGCCGACAAGATCCAGGCTTACGTACGCGCGCGCATGCCCGAGTGGCGCGAAACCTACGAGGGGGTCGAAAACCTCAATCTGGCAGTCATGGGCTGCATCGTGAACGGCCCTGGCGAAAGCAAACACGCCGATATCGGGATCAGCCTGCCCGGCACCGGCGAGGAGCCCACGGCACCGGTTTTCATCGACGGGAAAAAGGCGGCGACGTTGCGCGGTCCGCGCATCGCCGAGGAATTTCGCGACCTGATCGACGATTACGTCGCCCGTCGCTACGAGAGAAGAACGCCGCCCGCCTGACCGGACGGCATCCGACGAGCAACCGATCAGCTAATCCGCGGCCGCGGTCCCGGTCTTGAGCCGGTCCGGGTCAAGGGGCACGTCGCGACGCACGCTGCCGGACGCTCCGAGCGCCGGCACGACCTGACCATCCACCCGAATTTCCAGCGCCCCGGCGTTGCCCGTCATCAGCGTCAGGCCCGGCTGGTCCGGGACCCGATAGACATCGCCTTCGTAGAGTACGCGCGTCAGCAGCACGTTGGCGTTGCGGTCCCTGACCTGCACCCACGAATCGCCAACCGCGCGGATAGTGATCCGCGAGCCGGCCGCCGCCGGGGGCAGCGCCGGGCGAACCGGTGCCGCTGGCGCCTCGGCCGCGACGGGAGGACCCGGCGGCGAGGCCTCGGCGCCGGCCGCCGATTCGGCCGGATTACCGGCCTCGGCCACCGCTGCAGCATCGGGCGCCCCGAGGGCCTCGGGCGCCTCAGGGGCCTCGGACACAGGCGCCACGCTGTCTGCCGCCAGATCAGCGGCCGGTACGGAGCCGACTTCCGATGGCGTTCCAGGCGACGTGCCGGGCACTGCTTCGGTGGCCGCCGCCGGTCCGGTATCCGGACCTGCGCTTGCGGCTGCTTCCGCGGTTTCGGCGACGGCTTCGGGTCCGGCCACGTTGGCCGCCGGCGCGAGTGTGCTTTCATCGGGAAGATCGTCGACGCTCATCCCCGCATCGGCGAGGATTTCGGCCGGCGGCGGATCAATGCCTTCGTCGCCGGCCTGCTGGCCCGCGAAAAACACGTACCACCCGAGATAGACTGCGACAGCAAAGGCGACGGATACGAGGATCAGCGCGCCGCCAGGAATTCGGCCCTCCACGGCGGGGACGGGAAAATTCAGCTCCGTGCGGGTGCTGTCAGCCGCTTCCTGACGGAACCGGTCGAGCAGCATGGCCGCATCGAGCCCCAAATGATTGGCGTAGGCCCGGATAAATCCGCTCGCATAGGTCGGGCCCGGCAGGGCGGCGTAATCGCTCTCCTCGATGGCGCGCAGATGTGCCTCGCGAATGCGCAGGACGCCGGCGACCTCGCTGAGCTCCTCGCCGCGCGCCGCCCGTGCCTCGCGCAGCTGGACACCGACCGGAGGTTGGACCGGAGCTTGGCTTGGTGGTTGGCCGCCGGGCTGGCCAGTCCCGGACGGGCTCGTGGCCCCGGGATCGGGCACCCCGAGCTTGAGGCTTGAGCGTTTACGTTTGCGATGTGCCGTGTTCACGCGCCTGCCCCGTACGCATTCCCCAACGGTTCGCCCGCGTCGGGACAGGGTCCCAATCGCCGCTCGGGGCGGATCCGGCGCCGGCGGCGCCAGCCTCCCGACCTCCGTTGCCCCGGATCATAGGGGCGCAACCCCCCGAATTAAACGACAATTTTGTGGTCGTGTGCGAAGGCGCGGAGTTTCTCGCGCAGGCTGTGATCAGGCAGGGTCAGCAGGGTTTCGAGGTATCGGCTGAGCTGGTCGGCCCGCAGGGACCGCACCATCGCCCGGATCGGGCCGACGGAATGCGGGCCCATCGAAAGGCTGCGGAAGCCCAGGCCCACCAGGGTCATGGCCTCGAGTGTCCGCCCCGCCATTTCACCGCAGATCGTCACCGGGACACGAGCGGCTTCGCACAGCCCGACAAGATCCTTGAGAAAACGAAGCGCGGTGGGCGAGAGAACGTCATACCGGTCAGCCATGCGCGGGTTGCCGCGGTCGCTTGCGAAAAGGAACTGGAAAAGGTCGTTTGTCCCGACCGACAGAAAATCGAGATGCGGCAGCAGAACCGGAAGCTGCCAGAAGAGTGCCGGCACTTCGAGCATCACGCCAAGGCGGATGTCGTCCGGCACCGGATCACCCCGCTCATGCGCCCGCTTGACCTCCTTCGTGATGATTTTCTTGGCAGCATAGAACTCGGCCATTTCGGTGATCATCGGCAGCATGATGTGAAGCGGCCTGCCAGCAGCGGCGATGATCAGGGCGCGCACCTGGTGGCGGAGCATTGCGGGGCGGTCAAGCGCAATTCGGATTGACCGCCAGCCCATCGAGGGGTTGTCCTCGTCAATGCCGGGCCAGTACGGCAGACCCTTGTCGCCGCCCACGTCCAGCGTCCGGAAGCGCACGGGCCGATCGGCGGCGATCTCGAAAATCCGGGCATACAAATCCACCTGGCTGTCCACATCCGGATAACGATCCTGGGCCATGAAGTGAATTTCGGTTCGGTACAGCCCGATTCCCTCGGCACCTGTCTCGTTCAGCGCCTCGACATCCTGAAGCAGGTTGGCATTGAGCGATATCGAGACGTTGATTCCATCCGCCGTCACGGGGGGCAGGTCGCGCAGCCCGGCGTATAATTCGAGTTGCTGTGCACGCTTGTGGGCAAGCTCTTCAAAAGCGTCCTGAATATCCTCGGACGGCCGAATGAATGCCTGGCTGTGATCGCCATCCAGAATGATGGGATCGCCGGGATCGATCCGGGAAAACGCATCCGAAACGCGGCCGATGACCGGGATGTTGAGGGCGCGCGCAATGACGGACACGTGCGCGGTCTGCGAGCCTTCCTCAAGAATGAGCCCCCGGACCCTGCTGCCCTCGTAGTCGAGGATCTCGGCCGGGCCCATGGTGCGCGCCACCAGAATGATGTCCTCGGGCAAATCCTCGGCCGTCCCCGGCCCCGCGCCGGTCAGGTGCGAGAGGACACGATTGCCCAGATCCTCGAGATCCGCGAGGCGTTCGCGGAGATAAGCGTCGCCCACCTGCCCCATGCGCGCGCGGGTATCGTTGATGATTTTCTGCGTGGCGGCTTCGGCTGTCAGGCCCGAGCGGATCACTTCCTTGATCCGTTCCGTCCAGCCGCGGTCATCCGCGAACATGCGGTACGTGTCCAGAATCTCCGTATGCTCGCCCTCCTTGTCCGAAAGGATCGGCTTGTCGAAAAGCGCGTCGAGAGCGGATTTAACATCGACGAGGGCACCGTCCAATCGCGCGATCTCCTCCGCGGGATTCTCTGCGACGATGCGATCGATACGAAACTGGGGCCGATGCAGCACCGCCTGGCCCCACCCGATCCCGCCATTGATGCGCAGTCCCTCCAGGCGCTGGGGCAGCACCGCGATACCTTCGACAATATGCAGCTCTTCGAGCGGCACGAGGTCGCCCCTTGCGACGAGTTCGGCCAGCACCGTCGCCACGGTTTCCAGCGTTTCGACTTCTTCCTCGCGGTAATGGCGCTGGGTCCGGTTCTGAACCACGATGACACCGAGCAGCCGCCCGTCGCGCAGCACGGGCACACCGACCAGAGAGTGATAGATTTCCTCGCCCGTCTCCGGGCGGTAGGCGAACGCGGGGTGCGATTGCGCGTCCGACAGGGCAAGGGGCCGTGCATGCGCGGCAATGTCGCCAACGAGGCCTTCGCCGACGCGCAGGCGGGTCATGTGGACGGCTTCAGATTTCAGACCCTGGGAGGCAAAAAGCTCGAGCACGTTGCCGGCGCGGCGGAGGTAGATGGAACAGACTTCGGCCACGAAGTCGGCCGCGACCACGGAAACGATCTGGTCCAGCCGGTCCTGGGCCGAACCGCTGCCGGCCATGATGTCGCGAATCCGGCGCAACAGACGGCGCGATTCCATCCCCATGGTGCCGGCGGCAGGGGGGCCGAGCGGAGCCGGACCCGCTGGCGGACCGCCACCGGCCGAGGCACCGGAAGGCCTGCCGCCGCGCTCGCTTCCCGTGGTCATTCCGTCGCTCCGGCTCCGTCGCGCCTATTCAGGGCAGCCCCCGCCTGGTCCATCAGTTCCTGGATGATTTCCGCCGCCGGTTGTTCCTGGTTGACAAGACCAACACTCTGGCCCGCCATCACGGACCCGGCCTCAACGTCGCCGTCGATCACCGCACGGCGCAGGGCACCCGCCCAGAAATGTTCGATCTCGAGCTGGGCGTCCTTGGTATCCAATTCGCCGCGATCCACCTTGGCGATAAGCCGGCGCTGATGCGCCATAAATTCCTGCGTCGCCGCATTCTGAAGGGCACGTACGGGGATGACCGGAAAGCGCGGGTCAAGCTGAACCGAGGGAACAGCGTCCCGAGCATTGGCCAAGATAAAGCGCTTCTTGAAATTGGGATGGGCAATCGATTCGCGCGCGCAGACGAACCGCGTTCCCAACTGGCATCCGGCCGCTCCCATCTCCAGGAAGGACAGGATCGCCTCGCCGCGCCCGATGCCGCCTGCCACGAAAACCGGCACCTCCGAAATTTCCGGCAGCACTTCCTGCGCCAGCACACCCAGTGACACGGGGCCGATATGACCACCCGCCTCCATGCCCTCGATGACGAGCGCATCGACGCCGCTTTTCACCAGTCGCCGGCCGAGTCGGGCGCTCAGCGTAAAACAGATCAGTTTGGCGCCCCCATCCTTGATCCGCCGGATTGCTTCCCGCGGTGGCAATCCCCCCGCAAGAACGACATGGGAGATGTTCGCCTCGATCGCGACATCGATCAACCGGTCGAGCTGGGGATGCATCGTGATCAGGTTGACCCCGAAGGGCTTATCGGTCAGCGCGCGCGTCGCCTCGATCTCGGCCGCCAGTTGCTCGGGGCTCATGGCGCCGTTGGCGATAACGCCGAAGCCGCCGCCGTTGGAAATGGCGGCGACGAGATTGCGTTCGGAAACCCAGGTCATGGCACCGCCCAGAAGGGCGATACGCGTTCCTAGGAATTCGCAACCCCGGCGCATCAGCCGGTCCAGCTTTTCCTGGGCGGCACACTGATTCATGAAACAACCCTGATGTCGTTAGGCGGCGTCAAGTCCGTAGGCCGAATGCAGCGCACGGATGGCAAGCTCAGTATAGGCCTCATCGATAAGGACGCTCACCTTGATTTCCGACGTGGAGATGACCTGAATATTGATGCCTTTTTCAGCCAGCGTGCTGAACATCTTCTGGGCGATACCGGCGTGGGACCGCATGCCCACCCCGATGATCGAAATCTTGACGACGCGATCATCGCCGTCGAGGTCCTGATATTCCAGATCCTCGCGCACATCCTCGAGCGCGCGAACCGCGGTCGCAAGCTCCGAACGCGGCACGGTGAAGGTGATATCGGTCCGCCTGCCGTCGGCCGCGATGTTCTGCACGATCATATCGACATTGATTGCCGCATCCGTCAGCGGGCCGAAGATCCGGGCGGCGACGCCTGGCTTGTCCGAGACGCCGCGCACGGTGATCTTGGCCTCGTCACGCGTATACGCGATACCGGTGATGGCTTCCTGTTCCACGATCTCATCCTCGCCTACGACCAGTGTTCCGGGCAAATCCTCGAAGCTCGACAAGACCTGCAGTCGAACATGGCGGCGCATGGCCAGCTCGACCGATCGCGCCTGGAGGACCTTGGCGCCCAAAGACGCCATTTCGAGCATTTCCTCATAAGTCACCTTGTCGAGCTTGCGCGCCCTCGGGACGATACGCGGGTCGGTCGTGTAGACCCCGTCCACATCGGTGTAAATGTCGCACCGGTCGGCCTCAAGCGCCGCCGCAAGCGCCACGGCTGATGTATCCGACCCGCCGCGCCCCAGTGTCGTGATCCGGCCGTCGCCGGCCAATCCCTGAAACCCGGCGACGACGGCAACCTGATCCTGCTCCCACCGGGCCAGGATTTCGGAGGTCTCAATCCCGAGAATCCGGGCCTTGCCATGAATGTTGTCGGTGCTGATCGGTAATTGCCAGCCGAGCCAGGACCGGGCCGAAATCCCGAGTTGCTGGAGTGACAGCGCCATCAGCCCGGCCGTCACCTGCTCCCCCGAGGCGACGATCACGTCATATTCGCGCGCATCATGCATCGGCGCCGCCTGGCGCACCAGATCGACGAGCTGGTTGGTGGCGCCCGCCATGGCCGAAACCACGACGGCCACCTTGTTGCCGGCCATCACTTCCGCCTGAACACGCCGCGCCGCCGCCTGGATGCGCGGAATATCCGCCACCGACGTGCCACCGAATTTCTGGACGATCCGAGCCATCGATCCGCATCTGACTTTCATCGGGCCCCTGCCGGCGTGACGGGGCCCGTATTCCGCCTGTCCGCGCCGATCGCCGGCCGCCGGTCTGGAGACTGTGGTTGCAGGGCTGCTGGAGGGGCGTATACATAGTCGCCGGCCCTGAGGCAAGCGAGGCGTGGGCGGCCGAACACCGATTTTCCCCCGGAAACCGGCGGTACCATGGATAAAAGCGGGGTCGCGCCGGGCCCGGAAGCGCGGGGCAGGAACCGGAAACGGGCACCGCGCGGGGACCGAGGACGGGACTGACCGAGAACACCATGGCGAGCGAAAATAGTACAGAAACCCCGCCGGGGGCTGAGGCATATCATGGCCCGACGGCCGCATCCGTGGATGCGGCCGAAGTCGCGCGCTTCGAGAAAATGGCGATGGACTGGTGGGATCCGGCCGGCAAATTCCGCCCGCTCCACCGTTTCAACCCGATACGCCTGACCCATATCCGCGACCAGGCAGCCCGGCATTTCGGGCGCCCCCCGCTGGCGCCACTGCCGCTCAAAGGGCTTCGGGTGCTTGATATCGGCTGTGGCGGCGGGCTTCTATCGGAGCCTCTGACCCGGCTCGGCGCCCGGGTCACGGGGATCGATGCGGGGCAGCAGAATATCGAGGCCGCCAAACGTCACGCAGACGCGTCCGGCCTCGACATCGATTACCGCCACACGAGCGCCGAAGCACTGCGGGAGACCAGTGCCCGCTTCGATCTGGTCCTCAATATGGAAGTGCTGGAACACGTCTCCGACCAGCCCGGTTTTATCGACACCGTCGCGGCGCTCGCGGCCCCTGGCGGCATGGTCGTGACCGCCACGCTCAACCGCACGATGAAATCGTTTCTCTTTGCCATCCTGGGCGCGGAATACGTCCTGCGCTGGCTGCCCCGCGGTACCCATGACTGGAATCGCTTCGTGACGCCGAATGAGCTTCGGCACTGGCTGGAGTCGGCCGGACTGGTCGTGCAGGACCTGACCGGGATGGTTTATATTCCGCTCGCCGATGATTGGCGGCCAGGCCGGGACACTGGCGTGAATTACGTGATGTGTGCGACCCGCCCGGCGTAGGGACGCCGGCAGCCGGCCTTCACGAATCGTGACGGAGCTTGGGAATACGCCCGACGGCAATGCCTTCCTCGATCAGCTCCTGCGCTTCCTCGTCCGTCGCTTCGCCGTAAATGCCCCGCTGTTCCGATTCGCCGTGATGGATCTTGCGCGCTTCCTCGGGGAATCTGTCTCCCACATCCTCACAGTTTTCCTTGAGGTGCTTGTGGAACGCGCGAAGCATCTCCATTGCCGCCCGGTTCCCCATGTGATGGCTGCCGTCCGGTCGGCCGCCCCCGGCCTGCGGCAGCGACTCCGCCTCGGTGGCCACCATCGGCATCCGGCTTTCACGCTTGCGGCTCGAGCTCACATTGGGGGCCATGATTGCTTTCGTCACCGCCGTATCGCCACAGACGGGACAGGCGATATCGCCCGCCGCCTTCTGATCTTCATAGGCGGCGCTGTCTCGGAACCAGATTTCGAATTCATGCTCCTCGGAGCAGACCAGCGTGTAGACGATCATGTTCTCTGCCTGAAGAAAGATTGCCGCAAAGATGGCGTTTTTTGACTCAAGCGCAAGAGGCGGGCTCAGGCCATTGATAATATTGACCTAAAATTCCCGGCCGGCCGCGTGGCCGCATGGCATCAGGTGAATGACCGGTCATGGGTGAGCGCGGGAATGCGCCCGCGCACCGCCTCGACCTCGCCAAGATCGATCTCCGCCATGATCAGGCCGGGCGCTTCGTCCGCTTCCGCCAGGATTTCTCCCCAGGGCCCGACGATCAGGGAATGGCCGTAAGTCTGCCGGCCGCCCGCATGTTCGCCGCATTGAGCGGGCGCAAGAATGAAGCAGCCCGTTTCAATGGCCCGCGCGCGCAGCAACACCTCCCAATGGGCCCGTCCGGTGGGTCGGGTGAAGGCTGACGGGACGGAGATCATCGCCGCCCCGGCCCGGGCAAGACGCCGAAAGAGATGGGGAAAGCGCAAATCGTAACAGACTGTCAGTCCAAGCGCGCCCCAGGGCGTTTGCGCGACCACGGATTCTGCCCCGGGCTGGTAGGTCGCCGATTCGCGATAGCTTTCGCCATCGTCCAGGGACACGTCGAACATGTGGATCTTGTCGTAATGGGCCTGGATGTTGCCCGCGGAATCGAGCAGAAAAGACCGGTTGGCCAACCGGCCCTCGCCCACGGGAACGGCGAGGGAGCCGATGAGGAGCCAGACATCGAGCGATCGGGCAATATCGCGATAATGCGCCAGCACATGGTTCTGCGCTTCGGGCTCGGCCCGGGCCAGGGTGCGGTCCCGGCCGGCCTCGATGAAGCCCACCATTTCAGGCAGGAGGATGAAGTTGGCGCCCCGGTCGCGCGCCTGGCGGATCAGCGGTGTGATTTGCCGAAGATTTTCCTGAGGCTCCGGCCCCGAACTCGTCTGGATGCAGGCCACCGTGACCCTGGGCAGGGCCGAGGCGGTCACTATGCCAGCCCGAGCCTGGAATCGAGGACGCCCTGCCGCTCCAACGCGGCCAGTTCATCCGATCCACCGATATGATCACCGTCTATGAAAATCTGCGGCACCGTCCTGGCCCCGCCCGACCGGGCAATCATTTCCTCGCGCAGCCGGGGCGCCGCCATGAGATCGAACTCGGTGAATTCGACACCCTTTTTCTTCAACAGGCTCTTGGCTCGCGCGCAAAACCCGCAAAATGGCGTCGTGTAAATTTCGACCTTGGCCATGGTCTCTCCCGTCATGAAAGGCTCATCTGTTCCAAATATGGCCGGCCCGCCGGATATTTCCAAGCACCGGTCATCCGCACGGGCGGCCCGCGCCCTAGTCCGGCGCGACACGGGTCAGCGTCAGGACATTGACCTCGCCCGCCCCGGCCGCGCCCAGCGTCGCGGCACAGCTATTGGCCGTGGCGCCGCTGGTCAGCACATCGTCCACCAGGAGCACTCTCAGGCCATCGATCGGCCGGGCCCGATAATCCGGATTAAGCGCGAACGCGCCGCGCACGGTCCTTTCCCGCGCCGCGCGCCCGAGGCCGCCGAGACTCTGGGTGCGCCGCGTCCGATGGAGCAGGTCGGGCCAAACCGGAACCCCGCTCTCGCGCCCGATGACCCGGGCAAGCAAGGCGGCCTGGTTATAGCGGCGTCCGAGAAGCCGGGCGCGATGGAGCGGCACCGGCACGATCACATCTGCCCGGGCCAGGAGCTCTGCCCCGGCACGCGCCATCCAGCGACCGAAGACGGGGGCGGCGTCCGTGCGGTCGCCATATTTGAACCGCATCAGCAGGTCGCGCCCCAGTTCATTGTAAAGCAGGACCGCGCGCGCGGAATCAAAGACCGGGCGATCCTTCAGACAGGCACCGCACAAGGCACCCGTACCCAGTTCGAACTCGAGCGGCAGACCGCAAGCCGCGCAGACCGGATCGGTGATGAAGGCAAGCCCCGGCCAGCAACGGGGGCAGACGCCCTCGGTCGCATGTACGACGGCGCCGCACGCGAGGCAGCGGGGCGGCACGAACAGGTCCAGCAACGCCTGCCCCCAGCGCCGGAACGGGGCCGGGCGGTCGGGCGTGGCCGGATCGCGGGGGGCGAGGACGGACATGGCGTCATCTCAGCGAGGCGTGTGGTAACTGTCAACGAATTGCGCTACGCCTTTCGGCATGGACGAGATGCCCGTCATTTTCGACCGTCCCCTCCTGCGCCGACGCCGCGATCGGCAGGCCCGCCGACTGGCCGGCGAGCCGCGGGCGACCGCCCCCCTTTATCACGAGGTGGCCGACCGGCTGACTGACCGGTTGCGCGACGTGCGCCGCGACTTTCCCGATGCCCTCGATCTCGGAGCGGGGGCCGGCGCGTTGTCGGCCCTGTTGCGCGACCGGGGCGGCGTGAGCCGCGTGGTCGCCCTCGATATCAGCCACGAGTGGGGGCGGTGTCACCAGGCTCGGCCGAACGACGACCTGGTCGTGACGGGTGACGAGGAACTCCTGCCCTTCGCCGAAGCGAGCTTCGATCTCGTCGTGTCGTCCCTCGCCCTTCACTGGGTCAACGACCTGCCCGGGACGTTGGCCCAGATTCGCCGTGCGCTGCGCCCCGACGGGTTTTTCCTCGCCTCCTTCTGGGGCGGGGAAACGCTTCACGAATTGCGCGCCGCCTGGATGGCGGCCGAGATCGAGATGGAGGGAGGCGCGGGCCCCCGGGTCTCGCCCTTGGTCGAAACGGCGGATGCAGGCGCGCTCATGCAACGCGCGGGCTTCGCGCTGCCAGTTGTGGATGCCGACCGGATCACCGTTACCTATGAGGATGCTTTCGCGCTCATGGCCGATCTGCGCCTGATGGGCGAGGCCAATGCCATGCGCGACATGCGTCGCCATTTCTCGCGCCGCGGGACGGTGCTGCGCATGGCCGAGATTTACCGCGACCGGTTCGGCCTGTCCGACGGCCGCATTCCGGCAAGTTTCCAGGCGATCTATCTGACCGGCTGGGCACCGCACGACTCCCAGCAGAAACCGCTTCGCCCGGGGCAGGCCCGGACGCGGCTGGCAGATGCGCTTGGGACCGATGAAGTGCCGACCGGCGCCCCCACCCGGCCAGGCCCCGGCGGAACAGGCGGCGAGGGCTAGAGCAAATCGCGTAGCATCGCAACCAGCGGCCGGTCGGCGGGCGGCATTTCGTACCGAGCCAGGTCCCGGGGCAAGACCCAGGCGATTTCCGCGTGTTCAAGGGCTCGGGGCCGGCCTTCCCAGACGCGGCAGACGTAAAGCGGCATCAACAGGTGAAATTCCGGATAGGAGTGCGAGGCGAAGGTGAAGGGCGCGAGGCAACTCGCGGTGACATCGATGCCGAGCTCTTCCCGGAGTTCACGGATGAGTGCCGCCTCGGGCGTCTCCCCGGCCGCGAGCTTGCCGCCCGGAAATTCCCATAGTCCCGCCATGGCCTTGCCCGCAGGCCGCTTGCCGATCAGCACCCGACCGTCGGGATCGATCAGCGCGACTGCGGCCACCAGGACGGGCTCGGCCATCGCCCGCCCTAACTCCGGTAATCGGCATTGATGGAGATGTAGCGATGCGTGAGGTCACAGGTCCAGACCCGCGCCGCGGCATTGCCGACGCCAGCATCCACCTCGATCACGATGTCCTGGCACTTCATGTGTCGCGCCACCGGCGTTTCATCGTAATCCGGCAGGACCGCACCCTTCGCCGCCACCGGCACGCCACCGATGGCGATTTTGAGCTTCTTCTGATCGCACCGTTCGCCCGACTTGCCGATCGCCATCACGATCCGCCCCCAGTTGGCGTCTTCCCCGGCGATCGCCGTCTTGACGAGGGGCGAATTGGCGATCGCCAGTCCGAGCCGCCGGGCTGCCGCCTCGCTGGCGGCCCCCGTCACACTGACGGTGACGAACTTCGTCGCTCCCTCGCCATCGCGCACGATAAGGTGAGCAAGCTCGACCAGAAGCTCCTCCAGCTTCTCGCGAAAGTCCCGGAAGTGGCGATCGCTCGCCTTGACGATTTTCCTGTGCTTAGGCCCTTGCCCGGTCGCGGCCAGCAGCACGGTATCATTCGTCGACGTGTCGCTGTCCACCGTGATCGAGTTAAAGGAGCGTGCGTTGGCCCGGCTCAGCGCCACCTGCAGGACGTCGGCCGGAATCTTCGCATCCGTGAACACAAACCCCAGCATTGTCGCCATGTTCGGTGCGATCATGCCCGATCCCTTGGCGATCCCCGCAAGCTGCACCTTGACGCCATCGATTACCGCCGTTCGTGTCGCCGCCTTGGGAAACGTATCCGTCGTGCAGATCGCCGAAGCCGCGGCCTCCCAGTCCCTTTCGCCGAGATTGCCGGCCAGTTCCGGCAAGGCGGCGACGATCTTTTCGTCAGGCAGCAGGCCGCCGATGACACCGGTCGAGGCGATGAATACATCCCGGGCTCCGCAGCCGAGCACCCGCGCCGCTTCCGCCGCCGTGCGCCTGACCGATTCCATGCCGGCTTTGCCGGTAAACGCATTGGCGGTCCCGGCATTGACGACAATGGCGCGGATGCGCCCTCGTGGCAGGATTTTTTGGCACCATGTCACAGGCGCCGCCCGCGTCGCGGAGCGCGTGAACACTCCCGCCGCGGTGGCGCCCTTTTCCAGCGCAGCCAGGAACAGATCGCGCCGTCCGCGGTAGCGAATACCGCAGGATGTCGCACCGATCCTGAGCCCGGCGATCGCGGGCAGGCTGGGAAAGGCCTCGGGGGCCAGGGGGGATTTCTCCATCGCTTGACACCTTGTTGAAAAGCGGATTTGGAGGCTGGCTTAAAGCACATTGCACCCGCGCGTACAAGAAAGGCCGGGGCCGGCCGGCCGGAGAGCGCCCATTCCGCGGCTTCCGGACGGTCCGGGCCCGGGCCGGTATCTTCCTGCGACATTGACAGCGCCGGGCGGGCCTCCTATGTGAAGGGCTCCCCCGGCAGTGTCGGCAAGCCGCCATTTTTGGGGATCCCCGGCGGTTTCGCGGTGTCCCGCTTCAGCCCTGATTCCAGATTCCGAGAGAGTCTTCATGCTCAACGTGCTCGCCAAAAAGCTCTTCGGCTCCGCCAACGAGCGCGTTCTCAAGAGTTTCAGCGGCACCGTGCAGATCATCAATGAACTCGAGGCCGAGACGGCGGCCCTCGACGACGCGGCATTGCGCGCGCGAACCGCCGATTTCCGGGCCCGGCTGGCGGACGGTATCCCGCTCGACGAGATCCTGCCCGAAGCTTTCGCCACCGTGCGCGAAGCGGCCCGCCGTACGCTCGGCCAGCGCCATTACGACGTCCAGCTCATCGGCGGGATGGTGCTTCACAAGGGCATGATCGCGGAAATGAAGACGGGCGAGGGCAAGACGCTCGTTGCAACGCTCGCCGCCTATCTGAATGCACTTCCGGGGACCGGCGTACACGTGGTCACGGTCAACGACTATCTGGCCGAGCGAGATGCCAACTGGATGGGCGAGATTTACAGGTTTCTCGGGCTGACGGTCGGCGTGATCAAACATGGCCTGTCGGACGCGGAGCGCAAGGCCGCCTATGCGGCCGATATCACATACGCGACCAATAACGAACTGGGCTTCGATTACCTGCGCGACAACATGAAGTTCCGCCTCGATGACATGGCGCAGCGCGATTTCAACTTCGCCATCGTGGACGAGGTCGACAATATCCTGATCGACGAGGCGCGCACGCCGCTCATCATTTCCGGGCCGGCCGAAGATTCGTCAACACTCTACGCCCAGGTGGACAAGCTGATCCCGCTTCTGGGCGAGGACGATTTCGAGAAGGACGAAAAGCACCGCGCGGTCACACTTACCGAGACCGGGGCGGAGAGGGTCGAGGAACTTCTGAACGAGCACGGCCTGATCGAGGAAGGGGCGCTCTACGACGTGCAGAACGTCTCCCTCGTCCATCACGTCAACCAGGCGCTCCGCGCGCACACGCTATATGCGCGGGACACGGATTATATCGTCAAGGACGACAAGATCGTCATCATCGACGAATTTACCGGCCGCATGATGGAGGGCCGGCGTTTCTCCGAGGGGCTGCATCAGGCACTCGAAGCCAAGGAAGGCGTGACCATTCAGGTGGAGAACCAGACGCTCGCCTCCATTTCCTTCCAGAACTATTTCCGCCTTTATCCCAAGCTGTCCGGCATGACCGGCACGGCCATGACCGAGGCAGCGGAGTTCGAGGAGATTTACGGCCTTCGCGTCGTCTCGATACCAACCAACCGGCCGACGATCCGGGTGGACAATGACGACGAGGTCTACCGGACCCTCGGTGAGAAAACCGAGGCGATCCTCGATCAGATTGCGGCCTGCCAGGAACGCGACCAGCCCGTCCTTGTCGGCACTGTCAGCATCGAGAAAAGCGAACAGCTCTCGGCCGCGCTCAAAAAGCGCAAGATCAGGCACAATGTGCTGAATGCACGCTACCACGTCCAGGAAGCCGAGATCATCGTGCAGGCGGGTGAGCCGGGCGCGGTCACCATCGCCACCAACATGGCCGGCCGCGGCACCGATATCCAGCTCGGCGGTAACGCTGAGGCACTTCTCGAGAAACGGGTCTCCGACATTTCGGATCCCGCAAAACGCGCCACGGAAGAGGCGCGGCTCGCGCCCGAAATAGAGGCCGAAGTGGCGGAAAAGCGCGAACGGGTCAAGGCCGCGGGCGGGCTTTTCGTCCTCGGCACGGAGCGCCATGAAAGCCGGCGGATCGACAACCAGCTTCGCGGCCGTTCCGGCCGACAGGGCGATCCGGGTGAAAGCAAGTTTTTCCTGTCGCTCGAGGATGATCTGATGCGGATCTTCGGCTCGGATCGCATGGACGGGATGCTCCAGCGTCTCGGCCTGGAGGAGGGCGAGGCGATCACGCACCCCTGGATCAACAAGGCGCTCGAGAAGGCACAGCAGAAGGTCGAGGCCCGCAACTTCGAGATTCGCAAGAACCTCCTCAAGTACGACGATGTGATGAATGACCAGCGCAAGGTCATCTACGAGCAGCGCCGCGACATCATGATGGCGGAAGGCGTCGCCGAGACGATCCGCGACATGCGCCACGAGGTGCTTGAGGACACCGTGGCCCGCTGCATTCCGGCCAAGTCCCAGCCCGAGGAATGGGATATCGACGGCCTCCACGCGGAATGTCTGCGCCTGCTCAACCTGAACCTGCCGGTCCGGGACTGGGCCGACGAGGACGGTGTCGCCGAGGCGGAAATCCGCGAGCGCCTGATCGAGGCGGGCGACCGCAAGATGGCCGAAAAGGCCGCCACCTACGGGCCGGAGATCATGCGCTCGGCCGAGAAAAGCATCCTTCTCCAGTTGCTCGACCAGACCTGGAAGGACCATCTGCTGCAGCTCGATCACCTGCGCCAAGGCATCAATCTGCGCGCCTACGGGCAGAAGAACCCGCTCAACGAATACAAGTTCGAAGCCTTCAAGATGTTCAGCGCCATGCTGTCACGGCTGCGCGAAGAGGTGGTCTCGGTTCTCTCGCATCTGGAAATCCGCGTGGGCGGGCCCAACCCGGCCGACTCGCTGCCGCACGAGCCATCCAATGTGACCGAATCGCGCGAAGATCCCGCGCTTGCGGGCAGAGCCGCCGGCAATGGCCCGGCGCGCGAATCGGGCGGAACCGTGCGCAACGCGCCGCCCGCCGGGGTCGATGCGGACCCGCGCAATCCCGCCACCTGGGGCAAGGTCCCGCGCAACGCGCCCTGCCCGTGCGGATCAGGCAAAAAATACAAACACTGCCACGGAAAACTGGCCTAGGCGTCAACTCTGCAGAAGAAGTCCAAGGAGCGAGTGCTTTGGCAACAGATAAAGAAATTCGCGCAGAGATTGACACGGGCACGGTGAGAGCGCTGCTGCTGATGAACGGCGGCGGGGCGCTTGCTTTGTTATCAATTCTGCCTGAGGTCTTGGACAATCGCGAACTGGCAAGAGTGGTACTGTGGGGGATCATGCTCCTGATACTGGGACTATCTCTTGCTGTTTGCCATAATCGCCTTCGTCGGAAATGTTCTGAGAGATATGAAGAGTACGAGGGACAGCCGCCGAAATGGAGGATGCTCGGTATCCAACTTTGGGACTGTCGCACATGCTGCCTTAGCACCGCGCTTATGTGGTCTTCGACCTTAGCCTTTATTGCAGCAGGGCTCTTGGTCCCATTTTGTGGCCTTCAGATCATTTAGACGGGCTTGAGTCGGAAGAACACGGACGTCTAGCCAAGTCCCTTTTGGCCCATGGCCAGGAACTTGTCGCGCCGGCGCACGCGCAGCGCGCCGCCCTCGACCGACAGTAGCGGCTTGAGGGCATGGTCGATCGCCTCGCCGGTTGCCGCGATTGCCTCATTCTTGTCGCGATGGGCGCCGCCCACGGGCTCCGGCACGATGGCGTCGATCACGCCGAGCTTCTTAAGGTCTTCTGCCGTCAGCCGCATCGCGACCGCCGCCTCCTCGGCCTTTTCACTGCTCCGCCACAGGATCGAGGCGCAGCCCTCGGGCGAGATCACGGAATAGATGGCGTGCTCCATCATGACGACGGTATTGGCCGCAGCCAGCGCGATGGCGCCGCCCGAGCCCCCTTCGCCGATAATCACGGAGACGAGCGGCACGCGCACGCCGAGGCAGACCTCGATGGATTTGGCGATGGCTTCAGCCTGCCCGCGCTCTTCCGCCCCGACGCCCGGATAAGCGCCCGGCGTATCGACGAAGGTGATGATAGGCAGGCCAAAGCGGTCCGCCAGACGCATCAGGCGCTGAGACTTGCGGTATCCTTCGGGCCGGGCCATGCCGAAATTGTGCTCGACCCGCGCCTGGGTATTGTGCCCCTTCTCGGTCCCGATCACGACGACCGTCCGGCCACGAAACCGGGCCAGGCCGCCAATGATGGCGCGGTCCTCCGCAAAGCTGCGGTCGCCCGCCAGCGCCTCGAAATCAGTGAACAGACCGGCGACGTAATCCAGAAAATGCGGCCGGTCGGGGTGGCGCGCCACCTGGACCTTCTGCCAGGGCGCGAGCTTGCCGTAGGTCTGCTTGAGAATGCGCTCGGCCTTGGACTGCAGGCGCGCGACCTCTTCGGCTATGTTGATATCGCCCGCATCGCTCAGATTCCGGAGGTCGTCGATCTTGGCTTCGAGTTCCGCGATCGGCCGTTCGAAATCAAGGAAATGCTGCATGTGTCGTTCTGGTCCCTGCCCGGCAGCGGTCCTGCCCCGGACCCGTCCCGCGGGCGAATCCTGCCCTGTCCCGCGGCCGGCGTCCAGCCCCGGGGTTCGCGCGCCGCTCTAGCCCTGGGCGATCATTTCCGCCTTTTTCACGAGCACCTCCGCCTGCTTGATCGAGGCGATATCGATCAACCGGCCGTCGAGCGCCACGGCCCCCTTGCCGGTCGCCTGGGCCTCCGCCATGGCATCCAGGATGCGCTTGGCCTTGGCGACCTCGGCCTCGGATGGGCTGAAGACTTCGTTGGCCAGCGCGATTTGCGAGGGGTGAATGGCCCATTTGCCCTCGCAGCCAAGCACCGCGGCCCGATTGGCCTGTGCCTTGTAGCCGTCGGCATCGGAAAAATCGCCGAACGGTCCATCCACCGGGCGCAGCCCATTGGCGCGGGCGGCGACCACCATGCGGGCGATGGCGTAATGCCACATGTCCCCCCAATGGGTCTCGCGGTGGCCGTTCTCGGCCGGATCTGTAAGGACGGCATAGTCCGGGTTGGGCCCGCCGATATTGGTCGTCCTGGCCTTGGTCGATGCCGCGTAATCGGCGACGCCGAAATGCAGGCTTTCATTGCGCAGACTGGCGGCCGCTATCTCGTGGACATTCTGCATGCCGAGCGCGGTTTCGATGATCAGCTCGAACCCGATGCGCTTCCCGGCACCCATTGCGTCCTCGACCTGAGTGACGAGCATGTCCACCGCGTAAACATCCGACGCGGTGCCCACCTTGGGGATCATGATCAGGTCGAGCTTATCCCTGGCCTGTTCCAGCACGTCCACGACGTCGCGGTACATGTAGTGCGTGTCGAGTCCGTTGATCCGGACCGACATGACCTTGTTGCCCCAGTCGATATCGTTCAGCGCCGCGATGATATTCTTGCGCGCCTGCACCTTGTCGTCGGGTGCCACCGCGTCCTCGAGATCGAGGAAAATGACATCGACGTCGCTTTGCGCCGCCTTTTCGAACAGTTTTGGCTGACTCCCGGGCACGGCGAGTTCACTGCGATTGAGGCGTGGCGTGGCGGGTTCGATCAGTTTGAAGCTCATGGGTCCTCGTCTGTCCCTGTGGGCCTTGCCGGCCCGTTTACCGTGCGGTCGGGCGGGAACGGGTTGTCGGCATCTTGGGCGATGCCGGCGGAAAGCGCCGCTTTAGCCCGTTTTTTCCCGCGAAAAGCCCGGGCAACATGCCGAGCGCCGCCTTAAAAGTCAACGCCGCACCCGCCGCCCAGACCGGGGTTCAGCCGCGATTTCTGCGGTTTTCGGATTTCGATAGCGGGTGATGATCGCTGACTGCCGCCTTGAGGCGATCGGAGACGACATGGGTATAGATCTGGGTCGTGGCAATATCGGCATGACCCAGCAGTTTCTGGACGCTTCTCAAATCGGCACCGTGATCCAGGAGGTGGGTGGCGAAGGCGTGGCGCAGCACATGCGCCGACACCCGCCCCGGCGCCAGCCCCGCCTCCGCCGCCAGTTCGCGCAGCAGCCGGTCGAAGCGCTGACGCGTCAGATGTCCTGCCCGGCTGCGGGAGGGAAACAGAAAACGTGATGGTGGCGGTGGCGCGTCCTTGGATGCCTTGCCTGTTCCGGGAACAAACCGCGCGCGCCGCTCAAGATAGGCGCGAAGTGCCATCGCCGCCGGCTCGCCCAGCGGCACCAGCCGCTCCTTGCCGCCCTTGCCCTTGACCCGTACCACGAGACGCGCCAGGTCGACCGCCCCGAGGGGCAGGCTGACGAGTTCGGAAACACGCAGGCCCGAGGCATATAACAATTCGATCAGGGCGCGCAGGCGCAACCCTTCGTCCCCGGTCTTGGTGAAAGCGGCGGCGATCAGGGCGGCGACTTCGTCCTCGCTCAGAATTTTCGGCAGCGGCCTGCCGAGACGCGGGCTATCGAGGTGCTGAGCCGGATTGTCGGCACGAAACCCGTCGGCCTGAAGAAACGAGAAAAACTGGCGCAGCGTCGACAGGAAGCGCGCGCTCGTCCGGGCCGACATGCCGGCACGGGCAAGGCCGGCCATAAACCGGCGGAGGTTTTCGGGACCGCAAGTGTCGACGTCGGACCCGCGGGCGGCGAGAAACTCTTCCAGCCTGGCAAGATCGCGCCCATATGCCGCCAACGTGTTCCGGCCATGCCCGCGCTCGGCGGCGAGCATTTCAAGAAACACCTCTATGTGACGCGAACTGCCGGCCACTCCGCCTCCGTATCACCCGCCGGGTTTTCCGGCCGCGATGGCGGCCCCGGATCAGAGGCCGCGTAACAATACCGCCTCGACCGCGAGGCGGCGCGCCTCTTCCTCGAGGCCAACGAATCTGTAGGCCGCCACGACACGGGCAAGAAAATTCGGATCGGCCTCGGCCACAGGCGGCTTGCCCAGGCCGACGAGGCTGAGCAGCACCACCTCGCCCGTCGCCAGAGCGTCGGCCGCTGCCGACAGCCCGGCTTCCAGCCCGTCATCCACCCGCACGCGGGGCGGGGCCGCGCTGCCGTCGATCAGCGGCGACCAGAAGCCGCGATCCACCGGCTCGCCCAGCGCGGTGAGCAGGGCGAAAAGCGTTTCCGCCTGATGGTCGCGCCCGGCCGCGGCCATGGTCCCGTCCGTCGCCCGCCACCAGTCGCTGAGCCCTTCATCCTGCCAGGCATAGGTGCCAAGCCCGTCGGCCAGTTGGACGATGGGCCAGGTCCGAACGAGCCCCTCACGGGCGGCCGAATCTCTCCCCGCCTCGTCGCTCAGCACCTCGAACCAGTCGAATGCCCGCGTCCGATTGCCGAGAAACAGGAGGGCGCGCGCCGCCTCGGCCCCAAACCAGGCGAGCCCGGCCGAAGGGGGAATACTGTCGATCAGATCGCGATAGACCCGCACCTGAGCCGCATAAACGCCGTCGTCATGGGCGCGCTCGAGGGCACGGTGAATGACCTGGGCACGGGCCGAAGGTATTTTCTGTTCCAGCGCCGCGCGATACAGAAGGGCCCGCCCTTTCGGCCCGCGGGGCATGTCGGACAGAACGTCGGCCACTTCCTCGCGCGTAAAAAGCACGGAGGCGTAGATTTCCCGCAGCCGCCCGGGCGCCAGTGCATTCGTCAGAACGGCCAGTTCCGCCGCGTGAAGCCGGGTTTCCAGATTGGTCACCTCGTTCAGGGCGGCAAAGCGGTAGGTGGCCGCGTGTCCGGCCCGGACCATGTCGGCCGGAACACCGATCCCGGCAAAGTCCATCATCGCAAGATGCAAAGGTGCGGCACTTCCCATTCCCGCGACCGGCACCGGCTGGCCTTGGAGGATCGAGTCCGCGAGGGCCACGAAGAGCGGGTCGGGTGCGCCCCCCTTCTCCGATTCGATAAGAGCGGTCAGGCCGAGTTGCGCGGGCGCATGTTCGCCCCTCTGAAGCTGGCAGAAAATGAAGGCCCTTTGCCAGAAGGGGGTCTGCGCCCGGCGGATCATGACATCCGCCAGCTCGCACCCGCGCCCGAGATCACCGGTCACGAGCGCCAGGTCGAATCTTGTTTCGGCCACCTCCCCCTCGGCCGCCGGACCCGAAACCAGCGCCGCGAGGCGCTCGGCCAGATCGTATTCCCCGAGTGCCACAAGCCGTTCGAGACGCTTGGCGAGAAGCCCGTCTCCCCCGGCCCCGTGCGCACCGCCAGGGCCCTCGCCGCCAGGGCCCTCGCCGCCAGACGCCTCGCCGTCAGGGGCCTTGGCGGCGCTGGCGAGCAACCGGGCGGCCAGCTCCTGCAGGACAGGTGCCTGAAGCGAGTCGGGAACGCGCGGCACCAGGCGCAGGACGAGAGCGCGCGCCGTGCCCCGCCACATGTCGACGCCGAAGCCCCCCTCCTCTTCAGAGAGCAGGCCGACCGAATCGGGGTCGATGGCACCAAGCTGCTGGGCCGAAACGCCGGCCTCGGCCGTGTCCGTTGCTTCGCCCGACGGCTCGGCCGTTTCGGATGGGGGGTTATTTTCGGTTTCATCCGGCGTGTCTGCCGCCTCGGCCGGGCCGGGCTGCGCGTCGTCACCGGGCGGCGGCGCGGTCAGGGAGACGGGGTCGTCATCCGCCCCGAAAACCGGTGGCGCGGTCAGCAGCAGACCCGCGACCGCCAGGAGGGCGGCGGGCCAAATGTCCCCTTTGCGCCGGCCGGCGCCGCTAATCGGGAAAGCGGTCATCGGGCAGGGTCTTTTCCACCTGACGCGTGGGCGCCGGAATATCCCAGGTGGACAGGAACACGAATCCCCCCACCAGGACGATCAGAACCAGGACCACGACGCTGACGGTAAGTTTTCCCAAGATCTGCCTCCTCCCTTGGCACATCGGACCAGGCGGGTTGTCCCGCAGCCCGGGCTAAGGGTCAATGATAAAACCATTTTTAGCCCCTGGCGGCAAAAAGGCCAACCGCCCGCCGGAGGAATCGGCCACCACTCGTAAGGACAGCCCGTAAGGACAGGGTGAGTGCATTGTGCTAGCCTCCGCCTTCCAATGAGCGGGGCAGGGTCACCTCAGATCGAACGAACCATCGTTCTCGTGGGCATGATGGGCACCGGCAAGTCGTCGGTCGGCCGCAAGCTCGCGAAGCGCCTTGACGTCCCCTTCGTCGATGCCGATCAGGAAATCGAAAAGGCGGCGGGGTGTCCGATTTCCGACATCTTCGAAATCGACGGCGAAAAGATCTTTCGCGATGGCGAGCGTCGGGTGATCGCCCGGTTGCTCAAGGGCCCGCCCCACGTTCTGGCAACCGGCGGCGGGGCCTTCATGGACCCCAGAACCCGGGCCAATATCAGCCGGCACGGCACCTCTGTCTGGCTCAGGGCGGCGCCCGAGGCGCTCGTGCGCCGGCTCCGTCGGCGGACCGACCGGCCACTCCTCAGGACGGATGACCCGGCCGCGACGCTCCGCGCCCTTTTGGCCGAGCGCGAACCCGTGTATGCAAAAGCCGATATCACGGTGGCGAGTGACCAGGGCACGGCCGAGGATACGGTAAACCGCATATTATCCGCGCTTGGCGCGGCCCGGCGGAGTAAGGCGAGTTGAGCGATACGCACCGGCCGACGCCGCCGCCGCGGGAAAAGGACGCAGCACGCGTATGACCGATCGAGACTGCCTGCGCATTGATCTCAGGGACACACCCCGGCCGAGAGGCTACGACATCGTGGTCGGATCGGGCCTGCTTGAAACCGCGGCGGAGTTCATCGCCCCGCTTCTGCCCCGGCCACGGGTCGTGATCATCAGCGACGAGAACGTCGCCCCGCTCTATCTCAAGACGCTGAAGGCCAGCCTCACCGGGGCCGGTATCCGGTCCGACCATCTGATCGTGCCGCCGGGCGAGGCCAGCAAGTCGTTCGACGGTCTCGGTCGGCTGCTCGAACACCTTCTGGCCCTTCCGATCGATCGCCAAACCACGCTGGTCGCGCTGGGCGGGGGGGTCGTCGGCGATCTTACCGGAGTTACCGCCAGCCTGGCGCTCCGGGGCGTGCCTTTCATTCAGGTGCCGACCACCCTTCTGGCCCAGGTCGACAGTGCCGTGGGTGGCAAGACCGGCGTCAACAGCCTGGCCGGCAAGAATCTCATCGGCAGCTTCTACCAGCCCATTCTGGTGCTTTCAGATCTCGCCACGCTGGACAGCCTGCCGCGGCGCGAAATGCAGGCAGGCTACGCGGAGGTGGTGAAATACGCTGCCATCGGCGACCGGTCATTCTTTGACTGGCTCGAGGATAACGGCGCCCAGATTCTCAATATCGGCGACCGTGACAGCGCTCGCATGGCCATCCTCAAGAGCTGCGCGGCAAAAGCCGCCATTGTTGCGGCCGATGAGCGCGAATCGGGCCAGCGGCGCCTCTTGAATCTCGGCCACACCTTCGCCCACGCCTTCGAAGCCGCCGCGGGCTACGGTTCCATTCTTCATGGCGAGGCGGTTGCCATGGGGCTGGTGGCCGCTTTCGATCTTTCCGAGCGACTCGGACACTGTCCGGCCGGGGAGACCGATCTGCTGCACCGGCATTTCAGGGCGCTCGGCATGGCCGTCCGGCCGGGCGAGATCGTCGATTGCACCGACTGGACGGTGGACCAGCTTATGTCGCTCATGACGCGTGACAAGAAAGCGTCGGATGGCCGGGTGACCTTCGTCCTTGTGCGCCGGCTGGGAGAAGCGTTTTTGTCGGATGCGGTTGGCGAGGACGCGCTCCGCGCTACCCTGGAAAACTGCCTGTCGGGCTGACTGGCTCCAATGCGGGAAAAATCTCAATGGAAAGCGAGATACTCTGGACGCTTGCCGCGATCGGCGGCCTGATCGTCCTTTCGGGCTTTTTTTCAGGCTCGGAGACAGCCCTCACCGCCGCCTCCCGTGCCCGCCTGCACCAGGCGGAAAAATCGGGCGACAGCCGGGCCGCGACCGTCAACCGGTTGCGTGACAACCCGGATCGCCTGATCGGGACGATCCTGCTCGGTAATAATCTGGTGAATATCCTCGCGTCGGCGCTCGCGACCAACCTGCTCGTGCAGATGTACGGGCCCGAGGGCGTGGCCTTAGCAACCGTCGCCATGACCCTGACCCTCCTGGTCTTTGCCGAAGTCCTGCCCAAGACCGTCGCTTTCAGCCGCCCCTACCGGCTGGCCCGGCTGGTCGCGCCCCTGATGCTGCCGCTGGTCTGGCTGCTGGCTCCTTTCAGCCGGGCGGTCAACCTCGTGGTCCTGGGCATTCTCAAGGTGCTCGGGCTGGAAGAGCGGGACCGGGTCCGGGCGATTACCGAGGAGGAGCTTCGCGGCGCGATCGACCTGCATCGTGGCGAGGATCTGATCGTCCGGCACGAACGGTTGATGCTTCAGAACATTCTCGACCTCGAAGAGGTCGAAGTCGGCGAAATCATGACCCACCGTACGGATGTGGTGATGATCGACGCCGACGGCCCGGCCGACAAGATCGTTTCCCAGGTGGCCTCGAGCCGGCACACGCGAATACCGGTCTACCGCGGCACACCCGACAACATTATCGGCATACTGCACGCGAAAGCACTGATGGGCGAAGTTTGGGCGCGGCAGGGTAATACGACCGGCCTAGACATTGCGAAGCTCGCGAGCAAGCCGTGGTTCGTGCCTGATTCCTCCAACCTGTTCAAACAGCTCGAGGCATTCAGGCAGCGCCGCGAACATTTTGCCGTGGTCGTGGACGAATACGGCGCCTTCGAGGGCGTGGTGACGCTCGAGGATATTCTGGAGGAAATCGTCGGCGATATTATCGACGAGTACGACACGACGCAGACCGAGATTCGCCCGCAGCCGGACGGGTCCTACCTGGTCCTGGGCAGCACGACGCTCCGCGACCTTAACCGCCATTTCGAATGGAGCCTGCCGGACGAGGATGCCACGACCATCGCCGGCCTGCTGCTGCATGAGGCGCGGCAGATTCCGGAAGTCGGCCAGGTCTTCGAGTTTCACGGCCTGTCGGTCGAGGTGATGCGCCGGCGCGGTAACCAGATCACCGCGCTCCGCCTGACGGAACTGTTGGAACCACGTAGGCAGGCGGACGACGAGCCCGCCGCCGACTGAGCGGATCGGGCGGAATCCCTAGGCGGCGCCCGCCGCCCGGCGGGGCTCCGCCGGTAGCTGGCCCGCATCCTCGGGCACTGGCGCGACCGCGGGGGCCGCGGGCTGGAAAGGAGCCGGGCGAGCCAGAATCGGCCAGCCGCCGCCGAGTTGCCGGTGGGGACCGTGGCCGGCCAGGCGATGGCCCTCTTCCGTGGCCGCCCGGCGAAAATACGTCATGATGAAGACCCGAACCGCGGCGGTGAGGCTCGAGGAGGCACGGCTCCGGTCTATGCGGCCGCAAAGCTGGTGCAGGGTCAGTTGCTCGCGTCGGGCAATCTCCTCGAACCCGGCCCACATCGCCGGCTCCAGGCGCATGCTGGTGCGATGGCCATCGACCACGACATTTCTGTTGATCAGGGTGCTCATCTCTGGCTCCTCCGCCGGCTTGCCGCCACCCGTCCGCGGCAATAGGCCCTGCGGGTGTGTTTTGCCGTATGCTGAAAACAACCTATAATTGTATTTAATATATTAAAAAACAATTAAAAGTTGTTTTCAGCGGCCTGAGGAAATGGAGAAGCATGATCGCGGCCCGGAACCCCGACCCGGGCTCGACGGCCCCTATCGGGTCGCCTCGGGGATCGCCCGCAGGTCGAGCGACAGCGCGTGGACGGGGCCTGCCAGCTCGTCGGCGAGAACCGCATATACGGCGCGCTGGTTTGCCACCCGCGACTGGCCACCAAAAGCGGTCGACGACATGGCGATGCGAAAATGGGTTTCGCCTTCGGGCCGCGCGCCGGCATGGCCGGCGTGAAGGTGGGATTCGTCTGTGATCTCGAGATGGCCTGGCTCGAAAGCGGCTTCAAGCTTCTCCCGGATCCGGCTGGCAACTGTCACGGTGAATTTCCCTGCGCAATTTCCCGGCGGGCGGCCCCGGAACGCCGGCGCCAAACCTGGTGAATTTTCCCGGGTTTCCGGGGATTTCGAGAAGTCTATGGCAAAGCCCCCGGCTTGTCATTGCCCGGGCGTCTCCCCATACTCATAAAATGGCCAAGGCACGTATCCCGACCCCAGACTCACCTAAGGCGATGGCGACCGGAACCCGGCCGTGTGACCGTCCCGATTGCGCGGCTTTTGGCGAATACCGCGCGCCACGCGATCGGCAGCACCTGAACGAGTATTTCTGGTTCTGCCTCGAGCATGTGCGGGAATACAACCAGAGTTGGAATTATTACGCCGGCATGTCTCTCGAGGAGGTGGAGGCCGCGACGCGGGCCGATATCCTGGGGCAGCGTCCGACCTGGCCGCTCGGCATGCGGATGGCGGCAAGCCGGGCTCGGGAAGCCGCTGGTGGGGCGCAATCCTCGGCCGCGCCCGGCGGTCAGGCTCATGGTTTCGGGCCGCGCGGGAGTTTCACCTGGCATGATCCATTCGATCTCGGGGTCGGCGCCGATCTGGGCGCGCGGGCCGAACGGGGCCAGGCACGCGGCGAAAGCGGCGACGGAAACAGCGATCCGGCCCTGCGCCATGCCCGTAAAGTACTGGGGATCAGCGCCACTGCCGACGCGGCCCATGTGAAAACACGCTATAAGGAACTCGTGAAGAAGCACCATCCGGACGCCAATGGCGGGGATCGGATGGCCGAGGAACGCCTGAAAGAAATCAATCAGGCCTACAGCCTGCTCCGGGCCGGCTTCACCGCCTGAATTTTCCGGCCCGGCGCAACCGGGCCCCAACCCCAAACCGGAAAAGCAGATCTCCATGAAGAGCACAGATCATCAGGTTCACCCGCTCGACACGCCCGATATCGAAATTTCGGTGGGCCAGACCTTCGGCATAGACAGCAATATGCGGGTTCCAGCCTTCAGCAAGGGCAGCGAATACGTGCCGCCCCTGGATGATGCCTACCGTTTCGATCACGACACCACCCTCGCCATCCTGGCCGGCTTCGCCCATAACCGGCGCGTCATGATCCAGGGCTATCACGGGACAGGCAAATCCACTCATATCGAGCAGGTCGCAGCCCGCCTCAACTGGCCATGTGTCCGGGTCAATCTCGACAGCCATATCAGCCGCGTGGATCTGGTCGGCCGCGATGCCATCGTCATCAAGGATGGCAAGCAGGTGACCGAGTTCCGCCAGGGCATCCTGCCCTGGGCCCTGCAAAATCCCGTGGCCCTGGTCTTTGACGAGTACGACGCGGGCCGGCCTGACGTGATGTTCGTCATCCAGCGCGTGCTCGAGGTCGAGGGCCGCCTGACCCTTCTCGATCAAAACGAGGTACTCCACCCCGATCCGTCCTTCCGCCTGTTCGCCACCGCCAATACCGTCGGGCTGGGCGACACCACGGGGCTCTATCACGGGACGCAGCAGATCAATCAGGGACAGATGGACCGCTGGAATATCGTCGCGACGCTGAACTACCTTCCGCACGACGCCGAGACCGAGATCGTCCGCGCCAAGGTGCCGACCTACGGGTCGGACGAGAAACGCGAGGAGGTCGACGCCATGGTCCGGCTGGCCGAACTGACGCGCACGGGCTTCATGGCCGGCGATATCTCCACTGTGATGTCACCGCGCACCGTCATTACCTGGGCGGAGAATGCGGAGATCTTCGGCGACATCGCCTTTGCCTTCCGGCTCAGCTTCCTCAACAAGTGCGACGAGGCGGAGCGCGATATCGTGGCCGAATACTACCAGCGCTGCTTTGGCACCGAACTTCCGGTGGACGGCGCGAAGGTAGCGGTGAATTAAGCGCCACCGCCCCGCCACTCCAGCCCCGATTCCACGGCCCAAACCATGGCGAAACCACCGACACCCGTCGACACCTTCAAGCAAGTAACGGCCGCGGCCCTTCGCGCGCTCTCGAAGGATCCGGATATCGAAGTCAGCTTCGGGCTCTCGACGCCGCAACTCCGCGACAAGCAGGCGCGCCTGCCGCTGCCCGACCGGGCGCTGCGGGCCGAGGAGGTCTCGACTCTCCGGGGCGAGGCGGACGGTCTGGCAATGCGCGCGCGCCACCACAACGAAAAGGTGCATGCCCATCACCGCCCGCAATCGGCCGCCGCCGCATCGGTTTTCGACATGGTGGAACAGGTCCGGGTCGAGGCGCTGGGCGCGAACGCCTTCCGTGGCGTCCGGGCAAATTTGGAGGCGTCACTCAATGAGTACTGCCGGATGCACGGCTATGACCGCGTCGCCCGGCGCGAGGATGTTCCCCTGATCGAGGCGGTCCGTTTCCTCGCCCGCGAAACACTCACGGGCGAAAAGCCGCCCGAGAACGCCCGCCACATGGTCGACCTCTGGCGTTCTAACCTGGAGGAGGAAGTCGCGCGCGATCTCGCGGCCCTGGCCGATTCGGCGGGTGACCAGGACGCCTACGCCCTGGCGGCCCGCCGGCTGATCGCCGACCTCGACCTCGAGCCCGAGGACCAGCCGAGCGAGGAGAACGAAGAAGGCCAGGACGAAGACGAGGACAACGGGGAAGATCAGGCCGACCAGCGGGACGAGCATGGACGCGCGGACCAGGAGGCGCCCGACGGCATGAGTCCCCCCGAAGAGGACGAGGACCACTCGGCCGAGGACATGATGGCCGCGAGCGAGGAAGAGCTCGACGCGTCGACCGGCGAGGAGCAGCCGGGTGAAACAGCGGAATATCGGCCAAATTATCCCGATGGCACGAGCGAAGGCCAATTCCGCTATACCGCCTACACCACCGAGTACGACGAGGTGCTGGGGGCCGAGGAATTGTGCGATCCCGAGGAACTGACCCGACTGCGCGTCTATCTCGACAGCCAGTTGCAGCATTTGCAGGGGGTCGTCAGCCGGCTCGCCAACCGCCTGCAGCGCAAGCTCATGGCGCAACAGAACCGCGCCTGGGAGTTCAATCTGGACGAAGGCATCCTGGACCCGGCCCGCCTGGCGCGAGTTGTCGCCAACCCGACCCACCCCCTGTCCTTCAAACAGGAACAGGATATGGATTTCCGCGATACGGTGGTTTCGCTCCTGATCGACAATTCCGGCTCCATGCGCGGACGGCCCATTTCCGTCGCCGCCATGAGCACCGATATCCTGGCCCGCACCCTCGAGCGCTGCGGGGTGAAGGTTGAAATTCTGGGATTCACAACCCGCGCGTGGAAAGGCGGGCAGGCGCGCGAGAAATGGCTGCGCGAAGGGCGGCCGGCCGATCCGGGGCGGCTCAACGATCTTCGCCATATTGTCTACAAATCAGCCGACTCGCCATGGCGGCGGGCGCGCAAGAATCTCGGCCTGATGTTGCGCGAGGGCCTGCTCAAGGAGAATATCGACGGCGAGGCTCTCATGTGGGCGCATAACCGGCTGATCGCCCGATCCGAAGAGCGCCGGATCCTGATGGTAATCTCGGACGGGGCGCCGGTGGACGATTCGACCCTTTCGCTCAACTCGGGCAATTATCTCGAGCAGCACCTGCGTCAGGTCATTCGCTGGATCGAGACCCGTTCGCCCGTGGATCTCGTGGCAATCGGGATCGGCCATGACGTAACGCGCTATTACGACCGGGCCGTGACGATCATGGATGCGGAGCAGCTCGGCGGCACCATGATGGAAAAACTGACCGAGCTTTTCGATGAGCCGGGCGCCGCCAGGCACTCTCGCTCTCGCACGCCGCGTGAACAGCGCGTGGCGGCCCGCCAGCACTAGCCCCGCAGGGCCGGCTCAGGAAAGGTTCTCGGCGAAGAAGCCCGTCGTCCGTTCCCAGGCAAGGCTGGCGGCCGGCTCATCATAGCGCGCACTCGTCGGGTTGGCGAAGGCGTGGTCCGCGTCGTACCAGTGAACCGTCAGCTCCTTGCCGGCGGCGTCCATATTGGCCTCGAAACCCGCGATCATTTCGTGATTGATCCATTTGTCATGCTCGGCGAAATGGCCCAGCACCGGGCCCACGAGATTCTCGAGCCGGGCGGCGGGCAGGTCAACGCGGCCGTAATAGATGACCGTGGCATCGACCGGTGTTTCCGTCGATATCTTGAGCGACCAGCTGCCGCCAAAGCACCAGCCGACCGTGCCCAGGGCAAGGCCCGGTCCAGCCAACGCCAGCCAGTCGGCCCAGCCGGTCAGGGTCTCCACCGCTTCGGCATCATTGACCGCCCCCATCAGCTTGGGTGCCTCCTCGCGCGAGGTTGTGGACCTGCCACCATAGAGATCGACGGCAAGCGCACGATACCCCTGCTTCGCGAAATCGAAGGCCACGGATTTGATCTGGTCGTTCAGCCCCCACCATTCGTGAATGAGGAGAACACTGGCGCGTGCGGGGGCATCGGGTTCCGCCAGGGCCGCGGACACGCGGCGCCCCGAGGGCAGATCGAGAGTCTTTGTCGCCAGCGTGTCGGCCGCCGCCCGCGCCAGGCGCGGATCGGCCAGAATGGCTGCAAGCGGCAGGGCCGCCAGTGGAAGCCGGACCAGTCCGGTGACGACGTCGCGGCGGTTGAGTCCGTCCATCAAAACCTCCGGGGCGGGGTGGGTTGGCGTGAGACCAGGCTGCCTCGGGCCCGCATGCCGGGCCTTCGGGCCGGGATTAGGGGGACGATCTTGAGCCAGGAACGGTTCCCGGTCCATGACGCGACCGACGGTCCGACACAAAAAAAACCCGCCGGCGGGCGGCGGGTTCGGGGTGGCCAGGCGAACGGGATCGGGCGGGCGGCCTAGGCCCGCGCGGCCACGCGATCACGCGCCTTTTCGATCCGGCGCTTGATCCGGCGCAGATCCGGGTCCAGCCTGGAATCGGCAGTTCCCAGAAGGAACGCGTCGAGACCGCCGTTTTTCTCGATGGTGCGCAGACCCTTGGTCGAGAGTTTGAGCCGGACCGGCAGGCCCAGCGCCTCGGAAATCAGCGAGGTCTGCTGCAGATTGGGGATAAAACGGCGGCGGGTGCGGTTATTGGCGTGGCTGACGTTGTTCCCCGCCATCACTCCCTTGCCTGTCACGATACAACGGCGCGCCATGATGCGTCCTCGACTGGGGGCGGAAACCGCCCCGGTTCCAGAAAGAACCGGGTCCGGACCATACGGGGCCGGACCCTTGAAAGCGCCCGGTTTTTAGGCTGGCTGGCGCGTGCAGTCAAGCACCCCGACCCGAAAAACCCGGGAAAGATCGGGATTATTGGCCGCTGGCCGCCGTGCATCAGTCGGGATTTTCCTCGTGGCCGCCCATGAAGGCCGCCAGCAGCGCGGCCGCGGCGCGGGGCGCGGTGATCTCGCCCGCGAGCACGCGCGCCTCCAGATCGCCCAGAAGCGGTCGAATCTCGGGGTCTGCGCGCAGGAGTGATTTCAGGGTCTCGGTCACCTCGTCCCACATCCAGCGCACCGCCTGGCGCCGGCGGCGCGCCTCGAGGCGGCCGCTGGCCCGGGCCTCGTCGCGAAACCTGAGGACGGTCTCCCAGACCGCCGCGATGCCGTCACCCGTGAGGGCCGAGCACCTCAGCACCTGGGGCGCCCAGCCTTCCTCCGGAGGGCGCAGCAGTTGTAGAGCCGCGCGGTAGTCGCTCACCGCCCGGGTGGCCGCCGGAATCAGCTCGCCATCCGCCTTGTTCACGACCACAAGATCGGCCAGTTCCATTATTCCCCGCTTGAGCCCCTGCAACTCGTCCCCGCCGGCGGGCTGGATGAGCAGCAGAAAGAGATCGGCCATATGTGAAACCGCGGTCTCGCTTTGCCCGACCCCCACCGTCTCGATGAGGACCACGTCGAATCCGGCCGCCTCCGTCGCCAGGATCGCCTCACGCGTGCGCCGGGCCACACCGCCCAGCGTGCCGCTCGTCGGGCTTGGCCGTATGAAGGCGTTCGCATGGACCGAAAGTTTCTCCATCCGCGTCTTGTCGCCGAGCAGGGATCCGCCCGAGCGCTCCGAGGTGGGATCGACCGCGAGCACCGCGACCTTGTGCCCCTGATCGATGGCATAAAGACCGAAAGCCTCGATGAAGCTGGATTTGCCGACACCGGGGGTGCCGGAAATGCCGATCCGGATGGATCCGCCGGTCTCCGGCAAGAGTCGCTCGAGCAACACCTCCGCCTGCTCACGATGATCGGGCCGGGTGGATTCGATCAGCGTGATGGCCCGGGCCAGCGCCCGGCGCTCACCCGCCCGGACCGCTTTGGCCAGGGACGCCAGTTCCCCGTCGATCGTGTCGTCAGCCAAGGCGCATTTCCCGCGTGTGATGAAAGGAGGTGGCGTGGGGCGCCGCGATTATGAGCGCTTCGGCGGCTCTTCGCCAAGAGGGCCGGCGGCGCGTTCTTCAGCGTCATCCACCGCGGTGGCCGGCCGGATAAGACCGGCCGCCGCCGCCTCGGCCAGCGCGGCCTGATGTTTTTGAGCCTCCTGCTGACGTGCCCACATCTGGGCATATTTGCCCGCCGCCGCCAGAAGCTCGCCATGCCGGCCGCGCTCGACAATCCGGCCCTGCTCGAGGACCAGGATTTCATCGGCATCCACCACCGTGGAAAGCCGGTGAGCGATGACCAGTGTGGTCCGGCCGTGGGCGACTTCGCGCAGATTGGCCTGGATTTCCTTTTCGGTCTCGGAATCGAGGGCCGAGGTGGCTTCGTCAAACAGCAGGATCCGGGGGTCCTTGAGGATCGTGCGGGCAATGGCCACGCGTTGCTTCTCGCCGCCCGACAGCTTGAGACCGCGCTCGCCCACCATGGTCTCGTAGCCATCGGGCAGGCTCGTAATGAAATCGTGAATGTGAGCCAGGCGCGCCGCCCGCTCGACCTCTTCCAGCGAAGCGCCGGGCCGGCCATAGGCAATGTTGTAGTGGATCGTGTCATTAAAAAGGACCGTATCCTGGGGCACGATCCCGATGGCCTGGCGCAGGCTCTGCTGGGTCACATCCCGAATGTCCTGGCCGTCGATGGTCACCCGGCCCGAATCCACATCATAAAAGCGGAACAGGATGCGCGAGACGGTGGATTTGCCGGCCCCGCTTGGCCCGACGATTGCGAGCATCCGGCCAGGCGGCACATCGAAACTGACATCGTGCAGAATCTGCCGCCGCCGGTCGTACGAAAAATCAACATGCTCGAACCTGATCGCCGCTTCGCGGATCTCGAGCGACGGTGCGCCCGGCTTGTCACGTATTTCGGCCGACACGTCGAGAAGCTCGAACATCCGTTCCATATCGGTGAGCGAATTCTTGATTTCACGATAGACGAAACCGAGAAAATTGAGCGGAACATAGATCAGGAAGAGATAAAGCGTGATGCCAACCAGTTTTTCCATGTCCATGGTACCGGCGACAATCTCCGCCGCCGCCATCCAGATCAGCGCCGTCAGGCCGGCGCCGATCAGCACCGCCTGGCCGACGTTGAGGGCGACGAGAGAGGTACGTGTCCGGATCGCGGCCTTCTCGTAGCGCCGCATGGACGCGTCGAAACGCTCGCTCTCGTGCCGTTCGTTGTTGAAGTACTTGACCGTCTCGTAATTGAGGAGCGCGTCCACCGCCTTGGTGTTCGCCTGCTGGTCGGTCTCGTTCATCTCGCGGCGGTATTTGAGCCGCCATTCCGTAACCGAGAAAGTGAAGCTCACATAGATCACCACAGTGGCGAAGATGATCAGCGCGTACCAGAACCCGTAACGCCACCACATGATGCCGACGATAAGGAAAAATTCGATCAGGGTCGGAATGATGTTGAACAGCATGAAGGCGAGCAAAAATTCGATCGCCTTCGTGCCGCGCTCGATCACCCGGCTGAGCCCGCCCGTCTTACGCTCGAGATGAAAGCGCAGGGAAAGCCGGTGAATGTGCTGAAAAACCTGGACCGCGATGGCGCGAATGGCGCTCTGCGTCACCTTGGCAAAAATCGCATCGCGCAACTCACCAAAAAGCTGCGAGGCGACGCGCAGAAAGCCGTAGCCCAAAATAAGCGCAACAGGCACCGCCAGGATGGCGGCCTTTTCCACGTCGAGCGCGGCCAGAATCTCCTCGAAGATGAGAGGGGTGACGACGTTCGCGAGTTTGGCCAGGACGAGCAGCCCGAGGGCGATCACGACCCGCGTCTTGATTTCGGTTGCGCCGGCGCGGCGATGGGGCCCTTGCGCAGCCGGCCAAAGATAGGGCGCGAGGGTGCGGATGGTGCCCCATTGCAGGCGGTCGGTCTTTTCCGTGCGGTCGAATCCGTGAGGACTGGTCATAAGGCCTTCATGGCACCCGCCGCCCCGCCCGTCTAGAGGCGGTCGGCCAACAAATTGTTTCGATCCCTGAGGAGCACTGGTTATATCTGCGCGACACCGCCATCGACGGTGAGTTCGGCCCCGGCCATATAGGACGAGTCGCTGCTGGCAAGGAAAAGGGCGGCGCGGGCGATTTCATCGGCCTTGCCCATCCGACCGAGGGGCGTGGCCGCCTCCTGCTGCACCTTCATAGCTGCTATCTGATCCTCGGTCATGCCGAGCCGTTGATAGGCCTGCGTGTCGATGGCGCCCGGTGTGAGCGCGTTGACGCGGATGCGCCGGGGGGCGAGTTCGGCCGTGAGTGTCCGGACGAGCGAGCGGAGGGCCGCCTTGGAGGCGCCGTAAAGGCTGAGGCCGGGAAAGGCCTTTGTCGCCGATATCGAAGATACGACCACGATGGTCCCGCCGTCACGCAGGAGTGGCAACGCCTTCTGGATGGTGAAAAATGTCCCCTTGAGGGTGATGCCGACTTCGCGATCGAAAAACGCCTCGTCGATGTCGCCCACCGGTCGGATGGCCGCGCCGCCCGCATTGGCGACGAGGCAATCGATGGCGCCGAAGCGCCCCCGCACCTCGGCATAGAGCCGATCGAGATCGTCGAGCGCGAGGAGATCGCCGGCGACAGCCAGGCAGTCATCGCCAAGCTCGCCCCGCGCGGCATCGAGCGTCTCGCGGTTGCGGCCAAAAATCGCGAGTTTCGCACCCTCGGCGGCGAAGAGTCGCGCCGTCGCGAGTCCGATACCGCCATTGCCGCCGGTCACGACGGCCACCTTGTTCGCGAGCTTTCCGTCGGGTCGCGCCATGGTGCCCCTTATCCGCCCGCGCGTTCGCGCACGAGGTCGAGCACGTCCTTGGCCGCTTCGGGAATATTGGTGCCGGGGCCGTAAATCGCCGATACGCCCGCCTGTTTCAGGAAGTCGTAATCCTGCGGCGGGATGACGCCGCCCGCGATCACCACCACGTGGCCCGCCCCCTCTTTTTCGAGCGCCGCCACCAGGCCCGGCACCAGGGTCTTGTGGCCCGCCGCCTGGCTCGAGACACCCACGACATGGACATCGTTCTCCACCGCCTGGCGTGCCGCTTCTTCCGGCGTCTGGAACAACGGGCCGATATCAACATCGAAGCCGAGATCGGCGAAGGCGGTCGCGATCACCTTGGCGCCGCGGTCATGCCCGTCCTGCCCCATCTTGACGACGAGAATACGCGGCCGGCGGCCGGTTTCCTTTTCAAACGCTTCGATATCCTTCCGGAGGTTCATGAATTTCTCGTCCCCCTCATAGGCCGCGCCATAAACACCCGAAACCGCCCGGCTGATGGCCCGGTGCCGGCCGAACACCTTTTCGAGCGCGTCCGAAATCTCGCCCCCCGTGGCACGGACCCGGGCGGCCTCAATGGCGAGCCCCAGCAGATTGGCGTCGCCGGCCTCCCGGCCTGCGGCTTCCGTCAGCGCGGCGAGCGCGGATTTTACCTTCGCCTCATCCCGTCCGGCACGGAGTTTCTCGAGGCGTCTGATCTGCTGGTCGCGCACCTCGGTATTGTCGATATTGCGCACTTCCACATGATCGGGCGTGGCGGAGCGGTACTTGTTGACGCCCACGATGACCTCCTCGCCCCGGTCGATCCGCGCCTGGCGGCGCGCGGCCGCTTCCTCGATCCGCAGTTTCGGCATGCCGTCCCCGACGGCCTTGGTCATGCCGCCGAGTTCCTCGACCTCCCCGATCAGTCGCGCCGCCTCGCGAACGAGAGAATCGGTAAGCGCCTCGATGTAGTAGCTGCCGCCCAGCGGATCCACCACTTGGGGGATCCCGGTCTCGTTGGCGAGCACGAGCTGGGTGTTGCGCGCGATCTTGGCGGCAAAGTCGGAGGGCAGGGCCAATGCCTCGTCGAAGGAGTTGGTGTGGAGCGACTGGGTGCCACCGAGCACGGCGGCCATGGCCTCGATAGTGGTGCGTATGATGTTGTTGTAGGGATCCTGCTCCGTCAGGCTCCAGCCTGACGTCTGACAATGCGTGCGGAGCGCCAGGCTCTTGGGGTTCTCCGGCTCGAACTCGCTCATCATGCGCGCCCAGAGAAGCCGGGCGGCGCGCAGCTTGGCGATCTCCATGAAGAAATTCATGCCGATCCCGAAGAAGAAGGAGAGCCGCGGCGCGAAAGCGTCGATATCGAGCCCTCTGGACAAGGCCGCACGCACATATTCACGCCCGTCGGCCAGGGTGAAAGCGAGCTCCTGGACCGCGGTCGCCCCGGCTTCCTGCATGTGATACCCGGAAATGGAGATCGAATTGAATCGCGGCATGTGCCGGGCCGTATAATCGATGATGTCGGCCACGATGCGCATGCTGGGTTCGGGCGGATAAATGTAGGTGTTCCGCACCATGAACTCTTTCAGAATGTCGTTCTGAATGGTCCCGGAAAGCTTGTCCTGGCTAACACCCTGTTCCTCGGCGGCAACGATATAGCCAGCCATGACAGGCAGCACCGCGCCGTTCATGGTCATCGAGACGCTGATGCGGTCAAGCGGAATGCCGTCGAAGAGGATTTTCATATCCTCGACTGAATCGATGGCCACCCCGGCCTTGCCCACATCGCCCACCACGCGCGGATGATCGCTGTCGTACCCGCGATGGGTGGCAAGATCGAAGGCGACGGAAAGTCCGGTCTGCCCGCCCTCGAGGGCCTGGCGATAAAAGGCGTTCGATTCCTCGGCCGTGGAGAACCCCGCATACTGGCGAATCGTCCAGGGGCGGTTAGCGTACATCGTGGCCCGCGGCCCACGCATATACGGGACGAAACCCGGCAACTGGTCGAGCTGCTCGATCCCCTTGAGATCCTCGACCGTGTAAAGCGGCTTGACCGGGATCCCTTCCGCCGTCTGCCAGACGAGATCGTCCACCGAACTGCCCTTCAGTTCGTCGCCGGCAAGCTCCGTCCAATCATTCAGGCTTTTCTTTTCGAAACGCGCCATTGATCACCCTTACCCCGCCGCCGTCGCCGCCGCTTGTCCGCAGAATTTCTAGCTGGTCTCGGCGTCCCAGGCAAATCGGCCCATCACGGCCAACGGCCGAAGACCCGCCGACTGGCAGGCCTCGCTGATTTTCACGCGAAGCCCCTCGGGCGGATTCTCGGGGTCGAGCGCCGCGCCCGGCTTCAACCCCCATTCATCGCCGTGAATGCCACCCGCGACCAGGATCGAGTCCATACCGGCGTTCTGCGCGCCCCGAATGTCGGTCCTGAGGCTGTCGCCGATGGCAAGGATCCGCCGGGAATCTCGAATACCCAGAACATCGCGGCAGGTATCGTAAATTTCCGGGAAAGGCTTGCCGTGATACTGCACGCGCCCGCCCAGTTCTTCGTAGCGCTGAGCGATGGCGCCGGCGCAAATAAGGCGTTCGTCCCCGCGAATCACGACAAGATCCGGATTGGCACAGATCATGGGCACGTCCCTTTTCGCCCAGCCGCGTAACAGGTCCTCGTGGAAGGCAACATCCTTGTCGTCGGAAACCGGTCCGGTGGCGAGGACGAATTCGGCCTTTTCCGGTTGCCTCACCTCGATCAGCCTGTCGATTTCAAGCATATTGCGGTCGCGCGGCGGCCCCAGGTGAAAGCAGTGCCGGCCAAGATTTCGGTAAAATGGCAACGTGCGGTCGCAGAGCGCCGCATAGGCTTCGCGTCCGCTCGAAATCACTTCGTCATAAAGCTCGCGCGGCACCCCCATCTTCTCGAGGGCCGCGACGAGCTCGCGCGGGCGGCGCGGCGCGTTAGAGAGAAGCACCACCCGGGCTCCCTGTCCCTGCAGGCACCGCAGGGCATCGAGAGCCCAGGAAAAGGCCTCGACGCCGTTGTGAATGACGCCCCAGAGATCCAGGACGAAGCCGTCGTAATTGGGCGCCAGCTTGCTGATCCCGTGGATCAGGCGGATGGGGTGCGGGTCCGGCGATTGCGAGTCCGACATGATGGGCGGTCTTCTGCCACGGGCGCCCGGGGATGAAAAGGCCCTTTGGCGCTAACCGCCCTCGCGCGAGAGGCGCGGTTCACCGAAGAGATAGCCCTGACCGTATTCAAGACGGAAGTCGAGCAATTCCTTCAGCGCGCCCTCCGACTCGATCTTTTCCACGATCAGGTTCATGCCGAACCGGTCGAGACGGCTGCGGAAGCGATGCATCTCGGCCACCGCCGCGTCGTCAGGCAGCGAATCCCGCATCCGGTCCGCCTCCAGCTTGACGTAACGCACGCCCAGTTCCTCGAGGCCGGCGTAATCGAGATTGAGGTCGCGAACCTGATCCATGGAAAGCCGGAAACCCATCGCGGCCAGATTTTCCAGGTTCCGCCGCGTCCCGGGCCGCATTTTCTCGAGATCATCCTGCGTCATTTCGAAGATGAGCTGGCCGGCGAGGTTCCGGTTGTCGCGCATGAAATCGAGAAATTCGCCGAAGAAGCCCTGATCCTCCAGGGTGCGGAGAGATATGTTGGAAAAGAAACTCACATTCTGATTGCGGCGCTGCGCCTTGCGGACAAGCTGCACACAGCGGAACAGAAGCATATTGTCGATCGTTCCCATGATGCCGGCTTCTTCGGCCACCGAAATATAATGTTCGGGCAGGATGACCCGGCCGTCCTCGTTACGGATGCGCGAAAAGCACTCGTAATGTCGCTTGCGCCGTTGCGGCAGCTCCACGATCGGCTGCAGATACAGATCGACCCGCCCGAAATTCAGCCCGTCTTTGACGATCTCGAGCAGTTCGGCCGGATCGAGCCCGGTCATCACGGGGGCGCCTACCAGACTGAGATGCGGGCCGCGCTGAGGGACTTCGGCCTCTCCCGGTCCCGGGTCGCCCATGCCGGAATCCGATATCGGGACCGCTCTCCCGCCGCCCACCGCCACCGCCTCGGCAAGCGCACCGGTTCCGACTGCCTGCGCGCCGGCTGCCTCGAGGCTCACATTGGAAAGCTGGGCGACCAATGATTTCAGGACGCGCATTTCCTTGAGCATCGCTTCCGACTGCACGGGATTGGCGTGACGGGTGTTGAGCGATTCCAGGAGGGATTGCATCTCGGTGCGCACCAGTTCCAGTTCGCCGATCATTTCCGTCCGCTCGCGCTGGAGCTTCGCCAGATGCCGGCGCAGCAACTGCCCGTCCCGCGTGAGTGCCCAGCAGAACCACGCGCCGGCGCCGAGCCCGAAACTCGTGGCGCCACACAGGATTGCGACGAGGTTTGTCTCCGCCACCCCCGCCAGACGCAACGCGACTGCGAACAGGCCGGCGACGACGAAAGTTCCGATAAGGATGAGAATTTGCACGTGCGGCTCCGCCCGCTCCCCGGGTGTCGAGGACCGCACCTTCGCAACAACAGTTTGAGAATTCGTTAACCATGAGGCGCGAGCCGCCCCGGAATAGCGCCATTTATCGGGGACTTAGCTCACACTGGCCCAGTCCGGCGCATCGCCCCCCCGAGCAGCGGCGATGTCAGCAAACCCGTCTGCCGCCAGGCGCGCGGACAGCTCCCGCAGGATACGGCCAACCAGGGCCGGTCCGTCAAAGACCAGCGCCGTGTACAGCTGAACCAACGAGGCGCCCGCCCGGATCTTGGCATAGGCATCCGCCCCGCTTTGCACACCGCCGACACCGATCAGCGGCAAGGCGCCCTCGGCATAGAGATAGGCTTTCGCCAATGTCCGCGTGGCAAGGGGAAAAAGCGGACGGCCGCTGAGGCCACCGGCTTCATCCCGGTGAGGGCTCGCGAGGCCGGGCGGCCGCGAAACGGTTGTGTTGGAAACAATGAGGGCGGCGGCCGATTCATCCCGTGCCGTCCTCACGATGGATTCGAGCGCTTCATCGTCCAGATCGGGTGCGATCTTGACCAGAACCGGCGGCGGCTCGGGCAGGTGGGCAAGCCCGTCGCGGGTGGCGCGCAGAATGCCGCCCAGGTTCTCGGCCGACTGAAGGGCGCGCAAGCCGGGCGTGTTGGGAGACGACACATTGACCACCAGATAATCGGCAAAGGCACCCAGAATTTCGGCGCCCCGGCGATAATCGGCCGCCGCATCCGTCTGGTCCTTGTTCCGTCCGATATTGACGCCGAGCGGCCCGGGATTCCGGTGCCGGCGTGCCTGGCGCAGGTTCAACCGCTCGGCCACGCGTCCGGCACCGTCATTGTTGAAGCCCATGCGGTTGATCACCGCCCCGTCTTGCGGCAGGCGGAATAATCGCGGCCGCGGATTGCCAGGCTGCGGGTGCGGCGTGACGGTCCCCACCTCGACGAAACCGAAGCCCAGTCGAAAAGTGCCATCCACCGCTTCGGCGTTCTTGTCGAACCCGGCCGCCAGGCCCAGTGGATTGGGGAAATCCAGCCCGAAAAGGGTCTGGTGAAGACGCGGGTCGTCGGCCGGCCGAGCCGGCATCACCGATGTTGCGAGCCGGTTTGCCAGGAGCCCGACGGTCAGCCGATGGGCCGTTTCCGGCGGGAGGGCGCGCAGGAACGGAAGAGCGAGGGCGGGCAAGTCCATCATCACGAAGCTTCTAAGCGATCGGAGCCCGGCGTGCCAGCCCGACCGTCCGGCACGGCCGATTTACAGGGCAGCGTTCGCATTTTGCAAAGATTTTCGCGTTTTGCAAATAATTCAATCACATGACAGTGGCTAGGCCCTTGAAATTCTTAGGAATGCAGTCTCCCCCCTGTTGGCATCGCACTTGCTCCGGTTGACCGACTGAACACGCCCCAGGCCCGATCAGGCAGATGGGCCAACCACTCCTCCTGGAGATGATCGATGCTACGTCATGAAGATGTATGGACCGCCATTGACGCCTTGGCCAAAGAGTACGGACTGTCACCTTCCGGGTTGGCGCGCCGCGCCGGGCTCGATCCAACCACTTTCAACAAGAGCAAGCGCTTTACCCGCGAGGGCAAGCCGCGCTGGCCGAGCACGGAGAGCATTGCCAAGATCCTGAAGGCGGTCGGTGCCACGATGGCGGATTTCACCCGGTTCCTTCCCGAGGGCGGCAACGGCCAACCGGTCCGGGTACCGGTCATCGGCCTGGCCCAGGCCGGGAATATGCCGCAGATCAAGGCCGACCAGGAGGTCGCAACCATGAGCGTACCGGATACGGGCGACCCCGAGGCCTTTGCGCTGAAAATTTCGGGCGCCTGTATGGCGCCGGCGTTTCTTGACGGTGAATTCATTGTCGTCTCGCCCCGCGCCAGTGCGGCGCCCGGCGACCGGGTCGTAATCCGCACCAAGGCGGGAGAGGTCGTCACGAAGGAACTTGTTCGAGAAGACGCGGCCTTCATCGAGGTCCGGACCCTTTATCCGCGCCAGGAGGAACGGGTGTTGGCGCGGGACGAGATCGACTGGATGGCGCGCGTCATGTGGACCCAGCACTAGGCGGGGCGATCAGGCGGAGAGGTCCTCGCCCGCGATCGCGCGCCGGATCAGGGCGACCATCTCATTGAGGCCAAACAGTGCGATGAAGGAGCCCATTCGCGGCCCCGCGCTCTGGCCCAGCAACACCTCGTAAAGAGCGCGGAACCAGTCACGCAGATTTTCGAACCCGTGCGTTTTGCCGACCTCGTAGACGAGTGTCTGGATCGTCTCGCCATCGGCATCGTCAGGCAGCTCCTCGAGGCCGTCCGCCAGTGCCACCAGCGCCGCTCGCTCCTTGTCGTCCGGTGCACGGAACTTCTTGGCCGGACGCACAAAATCCTCGTAATACCGCACGGCATACCCCGCCAGGCGGTCAAGGATGGGGTCGCGCGCGGGCGAGGCTTCGGGCGCATAGCGTGAGATGAAGCCCCACAGCACCGACTTGTCGTGGGCGTTACAAACGCTCGCCAGGTTGAGCAGGATCGAAAAGCCGAGGGCGATATCCTCGTGCGGCGGCGCGCCGCTATGGATGTGCCAGACCGGATTCTCGAGCCTTTCGGCGGCATTTTGTTCGGGAAATTTTTGAAGATGGCTCAGGTAGTCGTCCACCTGGCGGGGAATCACATCGAAATGCAGCCGCTTGGCCTTGCGCGGGCTGTTGAACATATAGAGCGCGAGGCTTTCTTCAGGGGCATAGGCGAGCCATTCATCCACCGTGAGGCCGTTGCCGCGCGACTTGGAGATTTTCTCACCGTTCTCATCGAGGAACAGCTCGTAGGTAAATCCTTCGGGCGGCATGCCGCCCAGAATGCTGCAGATACGGCCCGACAGCCTGACTGAATCGATCAGATCCTTGCCGGACATTTCATAATCCACCCCAAGCGCGAACCAGCGCATCGCCCAGTCCGCCTTCCATTGCAGCTTGCAATGCCCCCCGGTCACCGGGGCTTCAACCTTGGTGCCGTCCTCGTCCTCGAAAACAATCGTGCCCGCCGCCTCGTCGCGCTCCAGGATCGGAACCTGCAGCACGCGGCCGGTCTTCGGTGATATCGGCAAAAAGGGGCTATAGGTCTGCCGCCGTTCAGGACCCAGCGTCGGCAGGATTACATCCATCACCTTGTCGTAATGCGCCAGCATCGAGAGAAGGGCGCCATCGAACCGACCCGACTTGTAGCATTCGCTCGCACTCTGAAATTCGTACTCAAAGCCGAAAGCGTCGAGAAACTTACGCAATCGGGCGTTGTTGTGATGGCCGAAGCTTTCATGCGTGCCGAAGGGATCGGGCACCGAAGTCAGGGGCATGCCCAGATGGGCTGCCATCATTTCAGGATTGGGGACGTTGTCGGGCACCTTGCGAAGCCCGTCCATGTCGTCGGAAAACGCGAACAGGCGCGCCGGGATATCGCACAGAAATTCGAAGGCACGACGCACCATCGTGGTCCGCACGACCTCGCCGAAGGTCCCGATATGGGGCAGGCCCGACGGGCCATAGCCGGTCTCGAACAACGCATAGCCCTTTTCAGGCGGCCTTTTCTCGAGGCGGGCGATGATCCTGCGCGCTTCCTCGAAAGGCCAGGCACGCGGCCCCGCGGCGGTCTCCGTCAAATCTGGTGTTTGGGCGGATCTGGACATGATCGGCGCGGGCTCGGCGGCTCTTTCGGCAATGGGCGCCGGACCCTAGGCCCAGCCTCGTGGCCAGTCAACTTCGCTGGCGGCGAAACACGCCTGGCTGGCGGGAACCAGGTTTCCTATGGTGCCGGGGCCGTGTGGCGGCCTATCCTGCCCCCACCCCGCGACCCCGACCTGGCCCGCGTACCCCGTATCGGAACGGACGGGACTATCCGAATAAGGAGACATCGATGCCGATAATCGAAGTGAACATGCTTGAAGGACGCACTGACGAGCAGAAGCGCGCCATGGTCAGCAGCATGACCGAGGCCGTGATCAAATCGCTGGACGTCCCACCCCAGTCGGTGCGGATCATGATCCGTGAAATGGAACCGCGCCATTATGCGATCGGCGGGGTGATGCGCGACGCGTCCGGCTAGGCTGCACCCGGGGCCTGCCGGCGGCCTGCATGGCGGCAACGGCAGCCGCCGCCTATACTGCGCCCGATGGATACGTCTGCCTCATCTTCCTCGCCACCCCGAACGACGGGCCGGCCGCCGGACCCCGCGACGCTACCGGTCCTGATCGCCGGATTCCAGGCCGCCACCTGGCTGACCGGCGACGGCGAGACGGCCGATCTCAGCCCCACGGAAGCGACCCGATACGCACGGGCGACCGCGCCCCTTCTCTGCCACGGGCTTGCGACGGCCCGGCGCATCGGCGCCGACCCGTTCCCCGCCTACGACCTTCTGGAGCTTTTTGCCTTCGTCCGCCCGGCGCATTTCACCGTACCCACCCCGGCCGGCGTGGCGGAAGCCGTGGGGCTCACCCCGGGTCAGGATCGCGCGAGACAGGCCGCTGGTCTCCGCCAGGCAGCGCAACGCCTTCTGACGGAGCTCTCGACACTCCCGCCAGACGATCGAAAACGCGCGCGTGGCCTGGCGGCGCGCATGGCCGGCGCCGGTTGGCCCTGGGGCAGCATGGTTCTGGCGGCGCTCGGCCCGGGCGAGGAGATCGATCAGGCATTCGGAGTCTGGCAGGTCCTCGAGGACTGGCACGAAGAGGCCCCGCCCCCGCCACCTCAGGACGCGCCGGTTTCGGCCGAGGACGCCCGGGCACGCCTCGCCGGGCTTCTGGGGCCCGGGGCCGAGCAACGCCCGGCGCAGGAAGATTACGCCGCCGCGCTGGCGCCGGCCTTTCAGCCGCGCCGCCAGGAGGGCGCGCCCCGCGCCGTCCTGGCCGAGGCAGGCACCGGCATCGGCAAGACCGCCGGTTATCTGGCCCCGGCCGGGCTCTGGGCCCGGCGCAACGGCTGGCCCGTCTGGATCTCGACCTATACGCGCAATCTCCAGCATCAACTCGACGGCGAGCTGGACCGGCTGTTTCCGGATGCGGCAGAAAAATCCCGCCGCACCGTCGTACGCAAGGGGCGCGAGAATTACCTTTGCCTTCTCAATTACGAGGAAGCGACGGCGGCGCTGGCGGCGCGGAATGCGGGCGCCGGTGCGCGCGATGTCATTGCGCTCGGCCTTGTGGCGCGCTGGATCGGCGCGACGCGGAGCGGAGACATGGTGGGCGGCGATTTCCCCAACTGGCTTTCCACCCTGCTTGGCTGGCGCAACACGGTGGCGCTGACAGACAGCCGCGGCGAATGCACCTATTCAGCCTGCACCCATTACAGGCGCTGCTTCATCGAAAGCTCGATCCGGCGCGCGCGGCGCGCCGATATCGTCGTCGCCAATCATGCGCTGGTGATGTCCCAGGCTGCCCTTGGCCAGGGCGAGGAGAGATTCCTGCCGACCCGCTATGTGTTCGACGAGGGTCATCATCTCTTTAACGCGGCCGACAGCGCCTTTTCCCTTCATCTCACAGGGATCGAAGGGCGCGAATTTCGCCGCTGGCTGCTGGGCGCCGAGGGCGGCCGAGGTCGCCGGGGAGGTGGCCGGGCGCGTGGCCTTGCGCGGCGGGTCGGCGATCTTGTGATGGACAATGCGGCGGCCGAAGAAGCACTCGGGGCCATCCGCCGGCAGGCCGCAAGGCTGCCGGGCGAGAACTGGCTCGCGCGGCTCGCGAGCGGCACACCGCAGGGTCCGTTCGAGGCCTTCCTCGCCGAACTGCGCGTCCTCGTGCATGCCCGCGCCACCCGCCGCCAGGCCGCCTATTCGCTTGAAGCCGAGATCGTCGATCCGCCAGATGCGTTGCTGGAGGCGGCGAGCGATCTCGAGGCGGCGCTGGGCGAGTTGCGCCAGCCGCTCACCCAGTTGAAGCAATCCCTGGCGCGGACGCTCGAGAACCGGACGGCCGAACTCGACACCCCCACGCGGCTGAGGATTGACGCGGCAATTCGCGGCCTCGGACGGCGAGCCGACGGGCTGGTGGCGGGCTGGCGCGACATGCTGCGATCGCTTCGGGAAGGCTCCCCCGAAGCCTTTGTCGAATGGGCCGCGATCGACCGGTCGGAGCAGCGCGACAGCGACGTGGGGCTTCATCGTCACTGGCTCGATCCGACATTGCCCTTTATCGAAACCCTTGCCGTCCCCGCGCACGGCATCGTCGTCACCTCGGCAACTTTGCGCGACAGTGACGAGGCGGAGGACGAGGGCTGGACCGGCGCGTTGCAGCGCACGGGCTTTGCCCATCTCGTGGAACCGGCGGCGCGGCTTTCGGCGCCCTCGCCCTTCGATTACGGCGATCTGACGAGGGTCCTCGTGGTGACCGACGTGGCGCGGGACGACCCCGACCAGATCGCCGCCGCCTTTCGGGCCCTGTTTGCCGCCGCCAGGGGCGGCGGGCTTGGACTTTTCACCGCGATCTCCCGCCTGCGCCAGACTTACGAGCGCCTGGCGCCGGCGCTGGAATCGGAGAACCTTCCGCTTTACGCCCAGCATGTGGATGCGATGGACACGACAACGCTGGTCGATGTTTTCCGCGCCGAGCACGATGCCTGCCTCCTGGGGACCGATGCGCTGCGCGATGGGATCGACGTGCCCGGGCCGTCCCTGCGCCTGATCGTATTCGACCGGGTACCCTGGCCACGCCCGGATGTCCTGCATCGTCACCGCCGCGCAGCCTTTGGCGGCGCGCGCTACGACGATGCGCTCGTGCGGCTGCGCCTGAAGCAGGCCTACGGCAGGCTGGTGCGGCGCAAGGACGACCGGGGCTGTTTCGTGCTGCTCGATTCGCGCATGCCTTCGCGGCTGGCCAGCGCCTTCCCCTCCTCGGTAGAGATCGAGCGCGTGGGCATCCGCGAGGCGGTGCGCATCGTGGCCGAGACGACGCATCCCGGCTGATCCGGCATATCGGCTCTAGATACTGAAGCTGGCGCCGTATTTCGCGCTGGCCCCGGTCGCCACCTTTGCCGGCGAGCCGAAATGCACCTCGACATAATCCATGAGCTGGCCCACGCATTCACCAATATCGAACTTGGTGGTATCGAGCACCAGCTCCGCCTTCTCGGGCGCCTCGTAGGGTGCGTCGATGCCGGTGAATTTGGGGATTTCGCCACGCCGCGCCTTTTTGTAGAGACCCTTCGGGTCCCGGCCTTCACAGGTCGCGAGATCGGCTTTCACATAGACCTCGTGGAACCGTTCGGGCCGGACCGCGCGTGCCTTCCGGCGATCCGCCCGGTAGGGAGAAATGAACGAGGTGATGACGATGGTGCCGGCATCCGCGAACAACCCGGCCACCTCACCCGCGCGGCGGATGTTTTCGGCCCGGTCCTTCGGGTCGAAGCCGAGATCACCATTGAGTCCGTAGCGCAGATTGTCGCCGTCCAGCACGAAGACCTGATAGCCCTTGCGGAACAGCTCATTCTCCAGCTCGAGGGCGAGAGTCGTCTTGCCCGCGCCTGAAAGCCCCGTAAACCAAAGGATTCCGGGCTTGTGACCGTTGCGGGCATCCCGCGCCGACTGGCTCACGCGGTGCTCCACGCTGACGATGTTCGCCGATTTGATCCCGGCCGCCGGGCGCTGGTCGGGGAAATCCTCCATGCTGATGATGCCGCCGCCGACAGCGTCGTAATCCTCGATGATCACGAACCTGCCGGTTCTCGCATTGACCGGAAAATCGTCCAGTGCGATCTGGGCACGCGAGCGCAGGATCACCTCGGCCACGGCGTTGCGTTCCACCTGTTCCGCCGGTGCGCCCGAGAGGTCGGCCGTGTCGATCACCCGCTCGATCGACTGCACTTCGACCGTATAGCGTGCCGTGGCCAGCTTCATCAGATAACGCTTGCCGACGGTTACCGGCTTGTCGCCCAGCCAGAAAAGATGCGCCTTGAAAACGTTGGTTTCCATGGGCGGCTCTTCGAGATGGCTGATGATCTCGCCCCGCTCGATAAAAAGCTGTTCTTCAAGCGTGATCCCGATCGACTGTCCGGCAGAGGCGGCCAGGATGGGCGCGCTGTTGTTCCAGCCTTCAATGGACTTGATCCGTGCCGTCTTGTTGGACGGTGAAAACAGGATTTCGTCTCCGACGTGAAGTCGCCCGCTTTCAATCCGGCCGGCGATGATACGCCGATCGTCGAATTTGTAGACGTCCTGGACGGGAAAGCGCAGCGCCTGATCCACGGTCGGCACCGAGGCCGGGAAGCGGTCGAGCGCTTCGAGCGTGGTGGGGCCGTCATACCAGGCCATATTGTCGGTCACCCGTGCCACACCATCGCCTTCGCGCGCCGAGACGGGGATAACGAAGGATGGCTCGATCCCCAACCCGCCAAGATATTCGCGGATCTCACGTGAGACTTCCTTGAACCGATCTTCCGCGTAATTGACGAGGTCCATCTTGTTGACCACGACCGCGACCTGACGCACGCCCAGAAGATGCAGCAGATAACCGTGGCGCCGGGATTGTTCGCGCACGCCCTCTTTCGCGTCGATGACCAGAAGCGCGGCATCACTGGCCGCCGCGCCACTGACCATGTTCTTGAGAAACTCGCGGTGGCCCGGCGCGTCGATGATGACATAATCACGCTTGCGCGTCTTGAACCAGATCTGCGAAGTATCGATGGTGATGCCCTGATCGCGCTCCGCCTGCAGCGCGTCCATCAGGAAAGCCCATTCAAACGGCATGCCGCGACGTTCGCACATCGCCTTGATCGCCTCGAACTTGCCTTCCGGCAGCGAGCCCGTGTCATGGAAAAGCCGCCCCACCAGGGTCGACTTGCCATGGTCCACATGGCCCACGATAACGATCTTGAGAAGCCCGGCGAGCCGGGCGGACGCGGCCTCGCGCGTGCTCCTGGCATCCGGCGTTTTAAGCGTGGCCTCGGGCGCCGATTGGTCGACAGCGTGAATTTTTGTCATTTTACATGTACCCGGCTGCACGAAGACGCTCGAAAGAGTCCTCGCTTTCATGGTCCATAGCCCGACCCGACCGTTCAGCGACCTTGGTCGTCTCGAGCTCTTCGATGATTTCCTCGATTGTGACGGCGTTGCTGTCCACCGGGAAGGTGATGTCCTTGTCGCCCAACGAACGGTAGCGCTTGCCATCCCTGGCGAAATACAGATCGATCACGGGAATTTTTTCGCGCTGGATGTAGCGCCAGATATCGATTTCCGTCCAGTGCAGGAGCGGATGGATCCGGAGATGGGTGCCGGGCGCGAATTCGGTCTTGAACTGGTCCCAGAATTCGGGCGGCTGGTTGCGCACATCCCAGCCTGCGTCCTCACCCCGCGGACTGAATACGCGTTCCTTGGCACGCGTCGCCTGTTCATCACGCCGGATACCGGCAAAGATTCCGGTAAACTTGCGCTCATCCAGCAGCTTGCGCAGTCCTGCCGTCTTGCGGGCGGCCGAGCGTGTCGCGGGCGGCAGATCGGGGTCCATCTCTTCCACGGGCGGGCAGTCACCCCGGATCAGGTCCAGCTCCCATTCCTTTTCAAAGCGGTCACGAAACGCATACATCTCCGGAAATTTCCGGCCAGTATCGATATGGATCAGGGGAAACGGGACGTGACCGAAGAACGCCTTTCGCGCCAGCCACAGCATGACATTTGAATCCTTGCCGAGCGACCACAGCATGGCGAGCTCGTCGAAACTGTGAAACGCTTCGCGAATGATGAAGATGCTCTGGCTTTCAAGCTGGTCGAGATGGTTCATCTGTCGTCCTGTCTTTGCCCGATTTGTGATTGCGGCGACGAAACTGCCGCCGCCTGCTCGCGGCCCAAATGAATGCCGCATTCGTTCTTGCTGGAGCCCGCCCAACGCCCGGCACGGACCTCTTCGCCGCCCACCACCCGACGGGTGCAGGTCTGGCACCCGATCGAGAGATAGCCTTCCGCCACGAGCGGATGGGCCGGCAGGTCACGTTCGGCGAAAGCGGCATCGATCTCCGCCTGGCTCCAGGGCGCGAGCGGGTTGATCTTGAATTGGCCATCCATGAATTCGATCACCGGCAGGTCAGACCGCTGACCGCCGTGAAACCGCTTGCGCCCGGTGATCCAGGCGTCGAATTCAGGCAGCGCCGCGTCGAGCGGCACCACCTTGCGAATATGGCAGCAACTGTCCGGCTCCGTTTCCCAGAGATTGCCGTCAGGGTCCCAGCGCCTCAGCCGGGCGGCATCGGGCTTCAGGCGGCGGACATCGGTCAGGCCCAGCCGCTTCGTGACCATCTCGATATAGGCATAAGTCTCGGGAAACAGCTTCAGCGTGTCGATCACCAGGACCGGTGTCGCCGGATCGACCTGCGCGACGAGATCGAGCAACACCACTGCCTCGGCCCCGAAGCTGGAGCTGAGCGCGATCCGGCCGGGAAACACATCCCGAATCATCACCTCGAGAAGCGCCTTGCCGTCGAGATGCCCGTAGGCCCGGCGCAACGCGTCGAGATCGGGGGTCGGCGATGTCCGCTCTAGACCCGAATGTTTGGCGTTGGTCGGGGTCATGTCAGCCACTCCTGTTCGGTGATGTGTTTTTCGGAAAGCCGGCGCACGCTGGCCGGGTCATGGCCGTCACGCCGCCAGGCCTCGCGCAGACGGGCCATCTCGTCAAGCCGCGCCGCCCATTCGACTCCGAAGCGTCCGGAAATCGCCTCCCGGATGCGCTGACCCAACGCCGGGCTCTTGCCCGCCGTCGAGACCGCGATCAGGAGATCTCCCCGGCGGATCAGGGACGGCATGAAAAAGTCGCAGAACGGGCGCAAATCCTCGACATTGACCAGCACCCGATGGCGGCGCGCAAGGGTGGCAAACTCGCGGGCGAGACTTTCGTCGATCCCGGCAATAAAGGCGATCCGGAATTCGCCCATTCGGGCCGCCCCCGGCCAGTCGCGGATGAGGCGTTCGCCGGCAGCCGCCGCCAGCGCGTCGTCGGCCTCTTTCGCGAACACCGTGATGTTGTCATGTGCGCCAGCGGCCTCCACCTGTTCGAGACGCATCAGCGCCTTGCTGCCCTGGCCGATCACGGCGACGGGCACGGTCGCGATATCCATCATCAGGGGCAGCATCACGCGACCCCCGCCGGGGCCGGGACGTTGCCCGCGCGGCCAAGCCGCGCCAGCCAGTCAAGTATGCCCGCGCGGTAGGCGATCAGATCCCCGTCGCGATGGCCAGAAAGACGAATGGCCAGCACCCGGTCGATATCACCTGCCAGATCGGGGCGGGTCGCCCGCAGGCGTGCCAGCGTTTGTTCCGCCCTCCCGTCAAAGGCGGCGGGGGTGCTGTTCAAAAGATCCGTCGCCGGCAGGGCCAGCGCCGCATCGCCAGCGGCAAGGGCCCCTGTCAGGTCACCGCCCGCGACGCAGCGATCGAAATGAAGAAGCTCATGCAGGGTGCGGTCGGAAGCACCGGCTTCCCGGCGGGCGGGTTGCCGGACGCCATCCCGGGCCAGAATGGAAACCAGCGCGTCGCGCCCGGCCTCTTCGCCCGCTACGCCCGAGCGCCAGACGCGATAGCGCGCGCCGCCGAGCGCCTCGAGACCGCGGGCCGCCCGGTGGTGGCCGGCGCAGCCGCGCGCGCAGCCTGAAACATGCAGCGCGTCCAATCGGTCGGCCACGGCCGGGTGCAGGCGGGCAACGAGCGTCAGCGTGTTGTCGAGCCCGTGGCGGCACACAGCATCGCCCCCGCAGGCGACGACCTGTCCGCCGCCGAAGGCATCGTTTGCGACGGCAAGTCCGGCGCGCGTCACCGCCGCCATGAAAGCCCTGATTTCCACCGGCTCGATCCCGGTCCAGACGAGAGCCTGGTCCGTCGTCACGCGCAGCGCGGCCGCACCGAATTCATCGGCGATATCGGCCACTCGCTCGAGCGTCTCGGCGCTCAACTGTCCCCCGGGCAGGTTGGCCCGCACCGCGAAAACGCCGTCGCCCTGGGGACGGACTCCGCCGGGCAGGTCAGCCGGCACCGCCGAGGCCTTGGCCGGCCGCGCCCGCGCCTCGATCCGGGTGGCGAACGCCCGGCGCCAGTCGGCAGAAAGGCCCGAGCGCGCGCGATCGAAGGCCTCGGCGAAAAGATCGACCGCCACGTCCGGGCCGAGGCGCTCGACAATCGCCGCCAGGGATTCGGACCCGGCCGCTTGCGAAAAGCGCTGCTGCAACTGAATGGCAGCCTCGACCGCGCCCGGCAACAAGTCCTCGGCTATTGCGTTCTGCGTGACCCGAAGCGCGCCCAGCCTGACTTCGTAGCCTGGCACGCCGTCCTTGAGGTGCGCGTGAATGGCGAGATCGGTCGCGCCCGCGCCGGGATGGGCCGCCTGGCACCCGACGACGCAAATGCGCAGGCGATGCGCCATGTGCTGGGTCGAGGGATGACACAGCCAGAATTGCGTCAGCCGGTCGGCCAGGGCCGCCCCGTCGACCACCTCCTCGATGCAGACACCGGCATAGGGGCAGGTCGTCACATTGCGCAGGCCACGGCCGCCTGTGTGACGGGTCTCGAGCCCGGCCGCCTGAAGATCGGCCAGGAGATCAGCGAAATCGGGCTCCCCTGCGCCATAGAGCTGGAGTCCCTGGCGCGTCGAAAGATGCATCGGCCGGTTGCCAAGCCGACGGGCCAGTCGCGCCAGTGACCGGGCCGCGCGCGGGTCGAGCTGCCCGCCCGGCAGACGGGTCCGCACCATGAAACGGCCGGGCTCTTTCTCGGCGAAAATTCCATATTGCAGTCGGAAGCTGCGCCAGCGCTCATCCGACCAGTGCCCCTCGCGATACCGCGCGAGACCGGCCCGGAATTCGGCAAGATCCAGCGCCTGACGGGCGGCACCCGATGGCTGGCCAGCGGGCAGGCTCGAGTTCGGACGGGCGGGAACTGGATGCAGCGCAGTCATGGCCGGTCCTAAAGATGTGCCGCAGTCGTCGCGCCGCTTTCGCTGGCAATATAGTCGCGCAGCACGTCGACACCCTTGCGGTCACAGAAATCACCGAAGCTTTCATGATCGCGGCGTTCACGCGCATACAGGCCGAACAGAAGGTCGAAGACCTGGGAGATCGATTCTGTCGAGGCCTTTTCGAACAACTTGGTATTGAGGCGCGTGCCCTCGAAGTCGCCGCCGACGAAGATGGCGTAGTGACCGGGCATGCGGCCGACGAAGCCGATATCGCCCACATAGGGCCGCGCGCATCCGTTGGGGCATCCGGTGACGCGGACCGAAATACGCTCGCCGTCGATGCCATGCTTGGCCATCAGCCCCTCCAGCGTGTTCATCAGATCGGGCTGGATGCGCTCCGCCTCGGTCAGCGCCAGGCCGCAGGTGGGGAGTGCCGGGCACGCCATGGCCGCGCGCCGCGTCCGCGAGGGGGTATCGCCGGGCATCACCCCGAAACCGCCGAGGAAATCCTCGATCTCCTGGCGCTTGTCGGCCGGGATATCGGCGATAAGAAAATCCTGGGTGGTGGAGAAAATGGGCCGCAACTCACGGGTCGCAAAGAGCCTGGCGAGGGCCGTCTTGAGCCGCCAGCCGGGCTTGTCCGCGATCCGGCCATTGGGCACATGGAGCCCCAGATACCAATGGCCGTCACCCTGCTCGTGCCAGCCCATATGGTCCCGGACCCGAAATCTGGCCATGGGACGGGGCTCTTCGAGCGCGCGGCCGAAATAGGATGCCAGCCTCTCCTTGACCCAGGCGAGGCCATGGTCGTCGATCGTGTATTTGAGACGCGCGTGCCGGCGGTTCGAGCGGTCACCATGATCGCGCTGCAGGGCGATGACGGCTTCGGCGATCCCGAGAAGATCGTCCGGCCCCACGAACGCGACGGGAGTAGCAAGCCGGGGATACGTTTCGGGCTTGTTGTGGGTCGTCCCCAGCCCGCCGCCGATTGCGATGTTGTAGCCCTCGAGCGTGTTGTCGCGAAACAGCGGGATGACGGCGAGATCGTTGGTCAACACGTCGACCGTGTTGTCGTCTGGCGTGGCGATGCCGATCTTGAACTTGCGCGGCAGGTAGACCTCGCCATAGAGCGGCTCGTCCACGGGGGCCGCCGGCGTCTCCTGCTTCTCGCCGTCGATCCAGATGTCGTGATAGGCGCGGGTGCGCGGCAGCAGGTGGGTGGAGAGCAGGGCCGCGTCCTCATCCATGCGCCGATGGGCGTAATCGGCGATGGGTGCGGGATTGGTCGTGACATTGCGCACGACATCGCCGCACGCGCCGAAGCTGGTGATGACCGCCTCGTTGACTTCGCGGATCGTCGCGCGCAGATCGCGTTTCAGGATGCCATGGAACTGGATGGTCTGGCGCGTGGTGATGCGCAGCGTGCCGTTGGCGTATTTATCGGCCAGGTTATCGAGCGCGAGATACTGCGCGGCCGTGAGCTTGCCTCCCGGCAGGCGGAGCCGGAGCATGAAGGAGAATTCCTTCTCCAGCCCTTCCTTCTTCCGGGTGGTCGCGGTATCGCGGTCGTATTGCTGGTAGGTGCCATGGAACTTGAGAAGCTGGATGTCCTCCGGACCGAACTGGTCCGAATCGCGCGCGAGTTCCTCCTGCAGCGTGCCGCGAAGCTGGCGGCTGGCCGTCTTGATTTCCTCGACCTTCGAGGGCTTCGGCGGCGCTTCGGTCAAAGAATTCCTGGTCATGGCGCGTCCTCGGAAACAGCGCGGATAAAGGCAGCGAGGGCGTGACACCCCTCTTTCACGAAAAATAGGTGGGAATTGTCAATATTCAACACATCTCTTTTGTGTATAAATCATATTTCACACTTAATATTTGTTCTATTTTCGTCTCCAGGGCGCCAAAATCCGCCGATGCGGCCGATCGTCCCGCCACCGCCGGATCGGTTCGGATTTCTTGACAGAGTTTTGCTGCCGGCTTACCGACGAAAGCCACACTTCCCGACCTCTTGCCCGGCGCATCAGACATGACCTCGGCCAACCCCATTCCCACCCAGCCGACCATCGGTGCTTCCGGCGTCACAGCCGACCCGCGCGCCCGGGGCCTGGCGGGATGGATGTTCACGCTTGCCGCCATGGTCTTCATCATGGTGGTGGTCGGCGGAATTACACGGCTCACCGAATCCGGTCTCTCGATCGTCGATTGGCGGCCCTTTACGGGGCTGTTCCCGCCGATGAACGAGGGCGAGTGGCAGCGGGTTTTCGAGGCTTATCAGGCCTACCCCGAATTTCAGAAAGTGAACCGCGAGATGACCCTCGCCGCCTTCAAGGGGATCTTCTGGTGGGAGTACATCCATCGCCTCTGGGGCCGATTGATCGGTGTTGTCTTTCTGCTGCCCTTTATCTATTTCCTTGCGAGCGGCACTCTGCGCGGCCCGGCCGCCTGGCGGACATCGCTCGCTTTCGTGCTGGGCGGCGCCCAGGCCGGGCTCGGCTGGTTCATGGTGAAAAGCGGCCTTGCCGACGATCCACGGGTGAGCCCCTATCGCCTCGCGGCCCATCTCGGCCTCGCGGTCATCATCTACGGCTATCTGCTCTGGCTGGCGCTGGCGTTCCGCGACCAGTACCGGGCGCCGATCCGCCTGCACACGAGGGCGCCGGCCTGGACGCGGCGGGCGGCCGGGCTGCTGCTGGCATGGGTCTTCCTTGTCATCCTGTCGGGCGCCTTCGTGGCCGGATTGGACGCAGGGCTCGCCTATAACACGTTTCCGCTGATGGGCGGCGAATGGGTCCCGCCCGACCTGTTTCATCTCACTCCGGCGTGGCGGAACTTTTTCGAGAACGTGACGCTGGTCCAGTTCGATCACCGGCTTCTGGGGACACTCACGCTCTTCCTGACGATAGCGCTGGCGCTCGCCGTGTGGCGGGCGGCGCGCCAGCAACTAATACCGGCTCCCGCCCTCGCCGGCTTTCATGTGATGGCCGGGGTTGCCGCCTTGCAGGTGATTCTGGGCGTCGCAACCCTGCTGGCCTATGTGCCGGTGAGCCTGGGCGCGCTCCACCAGGCCAACGCACTCGTCCTGTTTACGCTGGCGCTCTGGACACGCTATCGCCTGACAGACCATGGCAGACATGAGACGGGATGAAACACCATGACACGGCTTCTCTCCGATCGGCAGATTTCCGACTTCAAGCGCGACGGGTTTCTCGTCGTGCGTAGCATGTTCGATGACGCGACATTGGCGAAAATCGAAAGCTGGAGCCGCGGGTTGGAAGAGGCGGCGGACCGGCCCGATTATGTCTGGAAATATTACGAGGACAGCCTCACACAGCTCGGCACGAAGGTACTGAACCGGATCGAGAATTTCTGCGCCTACCATGACGAGTTCAGCGCCTTCGTGCGCGGCCCTCGCATGGCGGGGCCGGTGGGTGAGCTGTTCGGCGAGGAGGCGGTCCTGTTCAAGGACAAGATCAACCTGAAACGCCCCGGCGGCAGCGGCTTCACGCCGCATCAGGATGTCCAGGCTGGCTGGGACAGCTACGCCCCCTTCTTTATCACCATGCTGGTCAGCATAGACCGGGCGACCGCGGAAAACGGCTGCCTGGAACTGGCGGCCGGGTTTCACGACAAGGGGCTGATCGGCGATTACTGGGCGCCGCTAACGGAACGGGACATGGCGGACATGACCTTCGTGGCCTGTCCGACCGAGCCGGGCGACGTGGTGTTCTTCGATTCTTTCGCCCCGCATCGTTCGGGACCGAATCTGAGCTCCCATCAGCGCCGCGTGCTGTACATCACCTACAATCCGGCTTCGGACGGCGATCACCTCGCCCGGTACTACGCCGAAAAATTCGCCTCCTACCCGCCGGATGTCGCGCGCGACCCGGACAGGGACTACCGCTTCAAGGTCTAGCGCGCAAAGCCACCGGCGGGCAGCACGCGGGAAGCCTAGAAGGCCCGGGCAATGGTGAAGACCGCGCGCGCGTCGGTCAGCGGATCGTCGCTCTCATCGGCATCATGATAGGCGACGGTCATATCGAAACCGATGACCGAGGCGGTCAGCCCTACCGTCCAGTGCCAGTAATCGTCATTGGACTCCAGATCGAAGCCCTGATAGGCGAGCCCCGCATCGAGGCTCAGGCCACGCGGCAGCGGAACGCCGGCACTGAAGGCGTGGTAATAGCTGTCGCCCACTTCGCCGAAAAATTCCGGAGACCAGGCGAAGTCATAGGCGAGACCGACCACCTCGAAATCGTAGCCAAGAGCGGCGGTCAGCTCGATGAAATCATAATTCAACGACTGGTCGGCCCCCGGATACTGGTAGTAAAGCCCGCCCAGTGACCAGTCGACGCCCTGGATGTTCCCGGTCAGCCCGCCGTAGTAATCGATCTCCACCGTGCCACCCTGCGGGCCATCGTCGAAATCGATATTGGATGCCCAGGTGCCAAGATAGAAGCCGATCTCCTCGAACAGCCCCACCCCATAATCGAACCCGCCCTGTACGGCGGGGTTCCCGTTCGACGTCTGGGAAATCCCGCGATACATATAGTCCGTCGTCAGCGCGATATTGGCGGAAATTGTCCCCGGAATATCTGTTTCCGGGATCAGCGAATCCGGCGCTTCCGACTCGGCCATCGTCGGCGTGACCAGGAACGGCAGCAAGAACGCCGCCCCAAGGGTGGCAAAGGAAAGTCGCTTCTTCATGAAATCATCCCCAGTGTTGTTTCCCGGTGTAGATTTGCCTTCGCCTGTGCTGTGTTTTCCGGGCGGTCATCCGACAGGCGGCTCCTCGTCGAGGCAGCTCGGGGCTCCGACGGGTTTTCGCACTGCAAAAGAAGGACCAATGCTGAAGGTCATGGGAAATAACCCATAAAATATTGATATCTATTAAGAAAATAAGACGTGACTAAAAAATGATCTCTTCCCACGACAGGCTATTTTTTAGGCAATGGCCGAACCCCTGTCCGTCTCCTGGGCAGGCGTCAGGCGTGCCGGGGCGAAAAGCATGGCAGTCGTGACGGGCGCGGACATGGCCTCGATAAGCGAAGCGGATCTGGCCGCCGCCCTTGCCCTCGCCGTCTGGATTTATCTGATCGTCGGCCATGGCCGGTTCTGGCGCTGGCGGGCCGAACCGGTCGCTGACGAACTGCCGGCAGGTCTCGACACCCTGCCGGAAATCGTTGCGATCATCCCCGCCCGCAACGAGGCCGATGGCATCGGGACAGCGGTAACGTCACTCCTGACCCAGGATTACCCGCGTCCGGTCTCCGTCATCGTGGTCGACGACCAGAGCACGGATGGCACTGCCGAGTTGGCCCGCCAGGCGGCCGAGGCGATTGGTGCGGGTGACCGGTTGATCGTCCGGGCGGGACAGAACCTGCCGCCGGGCTGGACCGGCAAACTCTGGGCCGTCGCGCAGGGCGTCGACCTGGCGGGGGAAAAATTCCCCGATGCGCAATACTGGCTGCTGACCGACGGGGACATCCATCATGATTTTGCGAATCTGCGCGAGCTTGCCACCCGGGCCGAAACCGCCGGGCTCGATCTCGCTTCGCTCATGGTCCGGCTGCGGATCGACTCGTTCTGGGATCGCCTCCTGATCCCGGCCTTCGTTTTCTTCTTCCAGATGCTTTACCCGTTCTCGCGCGTGGCTGATCCCCGGCGGCGCGAGGCGGCGGCCGCGGGTGGCTGCATGCTGGTACGCCGTCGCGCGCTCGAGGCGGCGGGCGGGATCGGCGCCATTCGCGATCGTCTGATCGACGATTGCGCGCTGGCGGCGCTCCTGAAACGCCGGGGCGGCGCCATCTGGCTGGGCCTGTCCGACAGGACATATTCTCTCAGGCGCTACCGCGGGCTCCGGGACATTTGGGACATGGTGGCGCGCACCGCCTACACCCAGTTGCGCTATTCTCCCTGGCTTGTCGCCGGCACAGTCCTCGCGATGGGGATGGCCTATCTGGTGCCCCCGCTGGCCTTGGCCGTGGGCCTCTGGCGGGGCGAGATGCTGACGGCGGCGCTGGGCGGCGCCGGCTGGCTGCTCATGGCCGTGGCCTATCTGCCCACCGTCGGGCGGTATCGCCTGGCGCCGCCCGTCGCCTTGAGCCTGCCTGTCGCCGGTGTGTTCTACGCGCTGATGACGCTAAGCTCCGCCTGGCGCCACTATCGCGGCGCGGGCGGCGCCTGGAAGGGGCGGCACTATGACGGGCCGAGAGGCTCCCGGCCGGCGGCGGCCTTATCCGACGAGGACACCCCCAGCTCATGACGACATCGCAGCTTGAAACACCCTCTGGCAAGGGCGCCGCGGACGAGAATTTTCCTGTGGGATCGTGGTTGCTGCCGGCCGCGCTCCGCCCCCATATCGCGATTTTCTACGCCTTCGCGCGCGCGGCCGATGACATCGCCGACAATCCCGCCCTGCCGGCGGACGAAAAAATCCGCCGCCTCGATGCCTTCGATCGAGTCCTTGCCGGCGCGGGGGACGCCATGGACGGGCTTGAAAAGGCGGCGCGCATGCGCGAGAGCCTGGCCCGAACGGGCGTCAGCCCGCGCCATTGCCACGATCTTCTGAAAGCCTTCAAACAGGATGCGACCAGGGCCAGATATGCCGACTGGGACGACTTGATGGCCTACTGCAATTTGTCGGCAGCCCCGGTGGGCCGCTACCTTCTTGATCTGCATGGCGAAGACGCGGCCGACTATCCGCCCAGTGACGCCCTGTGCAACGCGCTTCAGGTCATCAACCACCTTCAGGATTGCGCCGAGGACTACCGCCGGCTCGACCGGGTCTATCTGCCGGCACCTGCCATCGAGTCCGCCGGCGGGCAGGTGGCTGACCTGGCGCGGGACACGGCAAGCCCCGCGATCCGTTTGGTCATCGACGATCTCCTGGCGCGGACCGATGAGTTGCTCGATGCGGCCGGCGAACTTCCCGGCCGGCTGCGGAGCACCCGCCTCGCGATGGAATCGGCGACGATCCTGCGCCTGGCGAGACGCCTCACCCGACGGCTCGGGCGAGAGGACCCGCTGGCCCAGCGCGTGCGGCTGCGCCCGTGGGCCGTCGGAACCTCGGCGGTGGAAGGAATTCTTTGGGGACTTTCCCGGGCAGGACGGGGCGGCCCGGCGGCCGGCCACGCCCGCCACTAAATATCTTGAGCGCCGGCGAACGCCCATATTAGGGTCGCCGGGCCCGAGCGGGACAACTCGCGGGACAACTCGCGGGACAATTTGCGGGGCGGCCCGGGCGGGGCAGCGGTACGGATGAGGGAATGACGCAGGCAGGATCGCTGGCGGAAGACGTCGGGAACGAGCAGGAAGCGCGGCTGATCGAGGAAGCGCGGCACCATGTCAGCGCCCTCACGCGTGCCTCGGGCACGTCGTTCTACTGGGGGATGCGGATCCTGCCTCCGGCCCGGCGCGAGGCCATGTTCGCAATCTATGCCTTCTGCCGCGAGGTCGACGATATTGCAGACGGGTCCCTTGAGCCGGCCGGCAAGCGCGCCGCCCTCGAGGATTGGCGCCAGGAAATCCAGAACCTGTATCTCGGCCGGGCCAATAAGGCCGTGACCCGGGCGCTCCTGCCGGCACTTCGCGACTACAAGCTTCGGCGCGAGGATTTCCTCGCCATTATCGACGGCATGGAAATGGACGCCGCCGGTCCGATCGTGGCGCCCAGGCGGGCGGAGCTCGAACGGTATTGCGATCGCGTCGCCGGCGCGGTGGGTCTTTTATCGATCCGCGCCTTTGGTGATTCGAGTTCGGCCGCAGAGGATTTCGCCCTCGCCCTCGGCCGCGCGCTGCAACTGACGAATATCCTGAGAGACCTGAAGGAGGACGCCGCCATCGGCCGGCTATATCTGCCGCGCGAAACGCTGCTCGCACACGGTATTTCGCCGGATGATCCGGCGGCCGTCCTCGACCACCCCAATCTGCCCGGGGTCTGCGCCGAGATCGCGGCCGAGGCGGCGCGACACTATGCGCTGGCCGATCGCCTGCGCCCCCGGCTGGACCGCCATGCCATGCGCCCCGCCTTCATCATGGGCGCACTCTATCGCCGTGTTCTCAACAAGCTCGTCCGGCGTGGCTGGCACGATCTGGACCGCGATGTGCGCGTTAGCAAGCCGGTCAAACTCGCCATCATATTGCGCTATGCCCTTACCTAGCCGCGCGCCAGCCGCCGGGGCGTGGCGATGAGCAGGCGCCGGTCGGGCCGTGCCCCGGGCCGCGTTCATGTCATCGGCGCGGGGCTGGCCGGGTTGGCGGCAGCCGTCGAACTGGTGCAGCGGGGCCGGACGGTGACCGTCCATGAGGCGACCCGGCAAGCGGGCGGGCGGTGCCGCTCCTTCGTCGACCCCGCCCTCGATGCCCTCATCGATAATGGCAACCACCTGCTGATGGGTGCCAACACGGCAACCTTCCGGTTTCTCGATTTGGTGGGAGAGCCGGAGGCACTGGCGGCGCCGGCGCACGCGGTATTTCCGTTTCTCGATCTCACGACCGGCGAAAGATGGACGATCCGTCCGTCGCGCGGCCCCCTGCCCTGGTGGGTGCTGCGGGCGAAAAGCCGCATTCCCGGTACCGCGCCTGGCGATTATGCCGGGGTGCTGCGCATGATGCTGGCCGGGCCGAAGAAGCGCGTGAGCGAGATCACTGGTCTGCACGGGACGATGGTCGACCGCTTCTGGGAGCCGCTCACCGTGGCCGTGCTCAATACTGAAATCGAGGCGGCGTCGGCCCGCCTTCTCGGCCGCACCCTGGCCCTCACCTTTGCCAGGGGCGAAGCGGCCAGCCGGCCCTACATGGCGCGCGACGGCCTGTCCCCTGCGCTGGTAGATCCCGCGGTCGCCTTCCTCACGCGGCTGGACAACGACCAGGCGCGGTTCGTATTCAATTCCAGGCTGCGCGGCCTCGAATTCGGCCCGGATGGCGTAACCGCGCTCGACACCACCACGGGCCTGATCCCGCTCGCGCCCGAGGACAGCGTCGTGCTCGCCGTCACCGCACCGGTCGCGCACGATCTGCTTCCCGATATCGTCCCCGATTTCGCCGGCCGGCCGATCGTGAACGCGCATTTTAGCTTGCCGGCCCCGGCCGCCTTGCCCGAGGGCAGCCCGCTCCTCGGCCTGATCGGAGGCACCGGGCAGTGGCTTTTCGTGCGAGGTTCCATCGCCTCCGTCACCGTCAGCGCCGCCACCGGCCTGGTGGACGAGGAATCGGAAACCATTGCACGGCGGATCTGGCCCGAAGTCGCCCGCGCCCTCGACCTTGGCAGCGCGCCACTCGGGGCTTACCGGATCATCAAGGAAAAACGGGCAACCTTCGCCCAGACACCGGCCAACGTCGCCGCCCGCCCGGGTCCCGATACGCCCTGGCGCAACCTGGTGCTGGCCGGAGACTGGACCGATACGGGCCTGCCGGCCACGATTGAAGGGGCTATTCGCTCGGGCTTCACCGCCGCCGGCCGGCTGGGATGAGGCCATGACACGGCGGGCCGGTCGAATGCGCGCCTCGATAGACAAAAACACGCCCATACAGTAGGTTCCCGGCCAATGTGACGGCCCGATGACAAGATTCAGGGCGGGTCGCGTTGCGAAACCCGATTTTGGTGATTCTCAGGGCCCCCATAATGGCGACAGTGTCCGAAAATATTGAATCACAGCCTGATTCGGTAACGGACGCAGCGAGTGCAGACATCCAGGGAGAAGCGCTCGATGCGCTGATCAAGGATGCGCGCGAGGCTCTCCTCGCCCGCCAGCGCGAGGACGGGCACTGGGTCTACGAGCTTGAGGCCGACGCAACGATCCCGGCCGAATACATCATGCTGCTGCACTATCTTGGCGAGGAGGCGCCCGAGACCGAGGCGCGGCTCGCCAACTACCTTCGCGCCATTCAGGGCGACGACGGGGGCTGGCCGCTCTTCCATGCCGGCGAGATGGACCTGAGCGCCACGGTGAAAGCCTATTTCGCGCTCAAGCTGGCGGGAGACGACCCGTCTGCGGCGCACATGGCGCGGGCGCGCGAGGTCATCCTCGCCGCCGGCGGCGCGGCGCGTGCCAACGTCTTCACGCGGATTGCGCTGGCGCTCTTCGGCGAAGTGCCCTGGCGCGCGGTGCCGGTGATGCCGGTCGAAATCATGCTGCTGCCGCGCTGGTTCCCCTTTCATCTGGAAAAGGTCTCTTACTGGTCGCGCACCGTCATCGTGCCGCTGCTCATCCTGATGGCGCTCAAGCCCCGTGCGCGCAATCCCGGCGACATCCATATCCGGGAGCTGTTTGCGACACCACCTGACGAAGAGCGCCACTACCTCAGGAGCGCGACAGATCGCCCGCTGGCGCGTCTCTTTCTCGGCCTCGACAGGCTCCTGCGCCTGGCCGAGCCGCATATGCCGACGCGGCCACGGGCCCGGGCAATCGAGGCGGCGCTGAACTTCACACGGGAAAGACTCAACGGCGAGGACGGGCTGGGAGCCATCTTCCCCGCCATGGCCAATGCTGTCATGGCGTTCGAGGCGCTCGGTTACGCACCCGATCACCCGGACCGGGCGATCGCGCGTCAGGCGATCGACAAACTGCTGGTCTTCCATGATGACTGGGGCTACTGCCAGCCTTGCGTCTCACCAATCTGGGATACGGCGCTGGCCGCGCATGCACTGATGGAATCGGGCGTCGAGCCCGAGCAGCCCGAGATGCAGAGCGCCCTGTCGTGGCTGCGCGATCTACAGATCCTGGACGTGAAGGGCGACTGGACAGCGCGCCGGCCCGATCTGCGTCCGGGCGGCTGGGCTTTCCAGTATCGCAACGATTTTTACCCCGATGTCGACGATACGGCCGTTGTCGGCATGGCGCTCGACCGGGCGGTTCGCGGACGGACGGACACGGCGGTGGACCGCGCGGTCGAGTGGATCGACGGGATGCAATCCGGCGACGGGGGCTGGGGTGCCTTCGATCCCGAAAACACGCATCACTACCTGAACCATATCCCCTTCGCCGATCATGGCGCGCTTCTCGATCCGCCGACCGAGGACGTGACCGCGCGCTGCCTCAGCCTTCTGGCGCAACGCGGGCGCAATCGCACCGATCCCGTGGTCGCGCGGGCACTCGCGTATCTGAAACGCACGCAACAGCCGGACGGCTCGTGGTTCGGCCGCTGGGGGACAAACTATATTTACGGCACATGGTCCGTCCTTTCGGCTCTCAACGCGGCTGGCGAGGACCCCCGGGCGCCCTACATTCGCAAGGCGGTCGACTGGCTAAAATCGCGCCAGCGCGCGGATGGCGGCTGGGGCGAGGATGGCGCCAGCTACTGGGACGACCGGAAGGACGTGGTCAAGGACAGCACGCCCTCGCAGACTGCCTGGGCGCTGCTCGGCCTTATGGCGGCGGGCGAGACTCACTCGGCAGAGGTTGCAGCCGGCATCAGGTATCTGATGAGGGCCCGACGCGACGGTGACAAATGGCACGAGACGCTTTTTACCGCTGTCGGCTTTCCACGCGTATTCTACCTGCGCTATCACGGTTACAGTGCCTACTTCCCGCTTTGGGCCCTGGCGCGATACCGGAATCTGACGCGCTCCAATCGCTCCGCCACGCCTTACGGCATGTAACGCGGTGGGGGAGCGCGCGCCGGGCCGGCCATCCACATCACCGGGGACGGCGCTCATTTGCGGCATGGCGGCGGAGTTTCACTGCCTGCCCCCCGATATTCGCGCCCGCGTCAGGGGCGCATGGTCGGGCGGCCTGGCCAGCCAGGCCTACACGCGCGCGACCGATCTGTTACAGGCGGGTGCGGGACGGCTGGTGAGCTTCGGGATCGCGGGCGGGCTCGAGCCCGGACTCACCCCCGGGACGGTCGTGATCCCCCGCATTGTTCTGGCGCCGGACGGCACTCGCTACGAGACCGATGCCGAGGAATTTGCCCGCCTGAGCGCGCTTCTGGAGGCAATCCGCATTCCCTACGTGACCCGGCCGATCCTCGGTGTGGACAGGCCTGTCACCGACCGGCGGGAGAAGCGCGCCCTGTACGACCGCTGGGGGGCGGCGGCCTGCGATATGGAGAGCCATCACGCGGCCCGGGCGGCGCGCCGGATCACAACCCCGGGCGGCCTGCCCCATCCCTTCGTGACTGTTCGCGTGATCAGCGATCCGGCCCATCGCACCCTGCCCTCGACGGCCCTCCTTGGCCTGTCGGCGACGGGTGAGGTCGATACCGCTCGTGTCCTGGGCGCGCTTCTGCGCCGACCGTGGGAGATTCCGGCGATGGCCGGCCTTGGGCTGGAGGCAGCGCGGGCCTTCCGTCGCTTACGCCGCCTCGGTGCGCTCGGCGTTCTCTAGTTTCTCGAGCTGCGCGGTAACGAGTTCCTCGTGCACATCGATCGCCGGCCTCTGGCTTCCGAGCGGTATATCCGGCGTCATCGGCTTGTCGATGTTGATGCCGCGGAGCCAAATCTTGAGCGCCTTGAGGGGATGCTTCACCGTATCGTTGACCGCCGTCGGCTCATAGCCGCAATGCACCATGCAGTTGGCGCATTTTTCGTACTTACCCGTTCCGTATTGGTCCCAATCGGTCTCCTGCATCAGCTCTGCGAAGCTCTTCGCATAGCCCTCGCTCAGCAGATAGCAGGGCCGCTGCCAGCCGAAGACATTGCGCGTGGGATTGCCCCAGGGCGTGCAGTGATATTCCTGATTCCCGGCCAGAAAATCGAGAAACAGAGTGGACTGGCTGAATTGCCATTTTGACTTTCGTTCACGACCGAGGCGAAAGACATCCCGGAACAGTTGCTTCGTCTTCTGGCGATTCAGGAAGTGGGTCTGGTCGGGCGCGCGCTCGTAGGCATAGCCGGGCGACACGGTAATCCCCTCGACATTGAGCGAGGACGCGAAATCGAAGAATTCCGCCGCGCGCTCGGGCGCCACGCCGTCGAACAGGGTGCAGTTGACGTTGACGCGAAAGCCCTGGTCACGGGCGGTCTTGATCGCGTCGATGGCTCGGACGAAGACCCCTTTCTGGGAGACGGCGCGGTCGTGTTCCTCTTCGAGGCCATCGAGGTGGACCGAAAAAGTCAGATACGGGCTAGGCTTGAAAAGATGCAGTTTCTTTTTCAGCAGCAGCGCGTTGGTGCAGAGGTAGACAAACTTCTTGCGCTCGACCAGGCCGGCGACGATCTGGTCGATCTCTTTGTGCAGCAGGGGCTCACCACCCGGGATCGAGACAATCGGCGCGCCGCATTCATCGGCCGCTTCCAGACATTCGGCGACACTGAGCCGCTGCGCCAGAATGGGGTCCGGGTAATCGATCTTGCCGCAGCCGGCACAGGCCAGGTTGCACTGGAACAACGGCTCCAGCATGAGCACCAGCGGATAGCGGTGGTTGCCTGTAAGCCGCTGCTTGAGAATGTAGGCGCCGACTCGCACTTGCTGTAACAGTGGAACCACGTAATCTGCCTTTCCTGAGTTTTTGGCCCGGCCGAATTAGCCTCGCCCGACTGGCCGGATCAGTGTATCTGGCCGCTTTCCACGCGGGCAACGTCGTCGCGAAGCTGCTCCGGAAGCTTGAACTGCACGTTTTCGTGAATACCCTCGAGAGTGCTCACGGTCACGGTCCCGAACTGACCGATCCGTTGAATCAGTTCCTTGACCAGTTCTTCCGGTGCCGAAGCGCCAGCCGTTACACCAACGGTATCGACGCCATCGAACCATTCGGGGCGCACCGAACCCGCGTCGTCGATCAGGTAACTGGGCACGTTCATTTCGCGCCCGATCTCACAAAGCCGGTTGGAATTGGAACTGTTCTGCGCACCTACGACGAGGATGAGGTCGACATGGCGCGCCAGTTCGCGCACCGCCGTCTGGCGGTTTTGCGTCGCATAACAGATGTCCTTGACATCGGGGCCAACGATCGCGGGAAAGCGCCTCTTCAATGCGTCGATCACCTCGCGCGTGTCGTCGACACTGAGCGTCGTCTGGGTCACATAGGCGACCTTGTCGGGATCTGAAACGCGGAGCGAATCCACCCCTTCCACGCTGGAGACGAGATGCACCGGCCCGGGGATACGGCCGAGCGTCCCTTCCACCTCGGGATGGCCTTCATGACCGATCAGAACAACCTCGTGCCCGCGCGCGGCATAGCGCTGGCCTTCCATATGAACCTTGGCCACCAGCGGACAGGTGGCGTCGATCACCGGGAGCTCGCGCGACTTGGCGGAATCCTCGACGGTCTGGGAGACACCATGCGCACTGAAAACCGTTACCGCGTCCTCCGGCACTTCGTCGAGCTCCTCGACGAAAACCGCACCCTTGGCCTTGAGATCCTCGACCACACGCTTGTTATGCACAATTTCGTGGCGCACGTAGACGGGTGGACCGAAAAGCTTGATCGCCCGCTCGACGATTTCGATCGCCCGCTCCACCCCGGCGCAGAAGCCGCGCGGCTCCGCCAGCAGAAGCTTGAACTCCCGCTTGCCCGGTGCCGATCCGTGCGCGTCGTCGCTTGCGTTTGTCTGAGCCTCGACCATTGCTGTCACCTGTCTCCTGCGGGCGCGCCGTCGCGCGGCCCGATGGTGGCCCCGCTAATAGCTAGCGCCCCAGCATCGTTCTAAAAACCATAAAGTTTTCCGGACTTTAGGCGGATTTTGCCGGGGTCCGCGTCCTATCCCAAGGACAGAACATGCGGATGGCGGTGCGCGCCGTCAACCAAAATTCGGGACGAATCCGGGGGCGGAATTGGAGCTGCCGACCGGGGTCGGGTCACCTGGCGCCCGGGCCGTGCGAGCGGGGCATGGTTTCGCGCACCTGCTGAAAGGCCGTCCAGAGCGCAAAGACCACCGCGCCCGCCGCGGCCAGAACGAAAAACACCGCCAGTCCGCCGAGCCAGGTGGCCGGTGCCAGAAGATAGATGCCGTCCTCGAGGTCGAATCTGCCAAACCGCGGATAGTCGCCCGCTGCCTGCCCCATCCCGTCCGATCCGCCATCCGGCCCTCGCCCGACGCGCGCCTGCCTGGCGGTCACGCGAAGCAGCATATGCGCGAAGCCCGCCAGGACACCCAGCACGGTCAGTACGAGCGCGGCCGCACCAAGCCAGCTATCCGACAGGCCTATCCCTATACCGATGAAAAGCGCCGCGTAGGACAGTGCGCCCGCGACATAATCGTAGCGCGCGCCCAACCGGCTGGCGGTTCCCTGCATACGCGCCAACTCTCCATCGCCGTGATCGAGAAAACGGGCGAGCACGAACAACCCGGCCGCGACATGAATGGCCGGGCCATGTCCCGTGGCGAAGAGGACCGCCGCCACGAGGCAAAGAATGAGAGTTGCCGTGGTCACGTGATTGGGAGCCAACCGGCTGTTCACGAAGGGCCGCATCAGCCAGCGGGCGAGCCGCTGGTCGTAGGCCCCGGGGTTATCGGCGTCTGCAATGCGACGGGACATTCTTTCGTTCCGCATGGCACTCACTCCATAACTGTCGAGCAGGCGTGCCTGGGGCCGCTTTTAACTGGGGCCGCTTTTAACTGGGGCCGCTCTTAATATGACATTCCCATTAAAGCATCGGGCGTCCGGGAACCGGTTGACGCGGATCAAACCTCAGCCGCACCGGAGGGACAGGTCAGGTGGCGGGCGGCGGGCGATGGCGCCACAAACGCTTGCCCTCGGCCAGTTGCCAGGCAAGGAGGGCGGGAAGGCCGAGGACAAGCTCGCGCACGCGCTTGACCAGCGACAGGGCCAACGCGAGCTCGGGCCCGATGCCGATCATGGCGCCGAGCGCCACCAGGCCAACTTCCTGCACGCCGAGTCCGGCCGGCACGAAAAACGCGGCCCCGCGCGCGGCCTGGCTCAGGCTTTCGAGCATCACGGCCTCCATCAGGGTGACGGGATGACCGAGGAAATACATGGCGAGCCATACTTCGCCGGCGCCAATCACCCAGCTTGCGAGCCGCCAGACGCTCGACCAGAAAAGCGCGCCAAGCCGACGATAAGCGGCGACGATCTCGTCATCGAGCGCGGCCGCTCCACCGGAGAGGGCCATAAACTCGCGCCCGCCCGCGACTTTTTCGAGCGCCCGCGCGAGCACCAGGAAGAGCCCGTAATGCTGGGCGACATAAAACCCGACGAACAACAGCGAAAAAACGCCGAGCCCGAACAGCAGCCCCTGGCCCAGGTTGCGGCTTTCGCCGGCATCGGCCACGAGGTAAAGGGCAGCGACGCCCATCAGGGAGAAGATCACTTGCGTGAAAACGCCGATCGTCATGTCGACGACGACCGTGGCACCCCCGACCGGCCCCCGGACTCCTGCCTGACTGATGAGACGGGCGCGCACGAATTCGCCGCCAAGCTGGGCGACGGGAAGAAGCTTGTTGACCGATTCGGCCACCCAGCGCGTCCAGGTAAGGGTGAACGTGCGGGGGCGATCGGTGGGCCGAAAGACATGGGCCCAGGCGAGCACATCCGCGATCAGCGGGAAGACGTGAAACGCGCTGACCCAGAACAGTCCCCAGAATCCGGCCAGCGCCATCGCATCCAGCACCTCCCCTCCGCCGTAATAGGCGATCAGCGCGATCACGGCGGTAAATCCGAGGAAGGCGAGCACCCAGCCTGCCTTGTTCATGAGCCTTTGCCGCTTTGCCCTGTCCCGAGATAGCCTGCCTGCCGGAACCAGTCGATCGCATCGACAAGCGCCTCGCGTGCGGGGCGCGGCTTGAAGCCCAGCTCATGTCGTGCGCGGTCGGCCGAGAAAAACATGGTTTTCCGGGCCATGCGCACACCGTCACGGGTGACACGCGGTTCGCCCCCGCGCGTGAGACGCGCCCAGCCCTCCGACAGATAGGCAACCGGCATGATCAGATTGTGTGGCAGCCTGACCATCGGCGGCCTGCCGCCTGTCAGGTCCGCAATGTCGCGGAGAATCTCCTTCAGATACAGATTCTCCGCACCGAGAATATAGCGTCGCCCCGGAACCCCCTTCTCAAGCGCCAGGAGATGGCCCTCGGCGACATCATCGACATGCACGACGTTCAGTCCGGTATCCACATAGGCGGGCATCCGCCCCGCCGCCGCATCGAGAATCATACGGCCGGTGGGAGTCGGTTTGACGTCAAAAGGCCCGACGGGCGCCGCCGGATTGACGAGACGCACCGGAATCTTCTCGTCGCGCACGAGCGCCATGACCGCTTCTTCCGCAAGAAACTTCGACCGCTTGTAGTGGCCGATCATGCCGGAAGCGGTCGACGGCGTCTCTTCGTCCGCCGGGCGGCCGTCGGGGTGAAGTCCCAGTACGGCGACGCTGCTGGTGTAGACGATGCGATCGATTCCCGCCTCCGCCGCGGCCAGTATGATATTGCGGCTGCCTTCAACATTGGCGGCATAGATCGTCGGCGGGTCCGGTACCCAGAGCCGGTAATCGGCCGCCACGTGGAAAAGCGTGTCGGTCCCCCGGACCGCCGCCCGCACCGAATCGCGGTCGGTCAGATCGCCCGTCACAACCTCGACATCGAGTCCGGCAAGCGCCCGGCGATCGCTGGTCGGCCGGGTCAGGACACGCACGCTCTCGCCCGCCGCCAGAAGCCGGCGAACCACGGCCGAGCCAACGAAACCTGTCCCGCCAGTGACCAGGCTGGTCATGAGGGGCGGTCCGGCGTGCCGGCGGCCGCGCGCCGGTGGCGCAGGAGGTCGCGCCCGGCGAGGGCGAGCACGATCACCGCGCCAACGGGTGCACCGATGGCGGCGGCCATCAGCAGGTACTCGATACCGCCAAGCCAGATGACCGGCGCGAGGAGGTAGAGCATATCCTCGGGCTCGACGCCGCCCTTGATCTTCTGGCGGACGTGGTGGCTGCCGATAATCTCCTCAAGCGCCAGGCGGGCGCCAAAAATCACGGCACAACCAAGACCCGCAACGATGCCCATCCAGATCGCCGTCGCCCCGAGATGGCCCTGGGCCAGCCCGATCCCCATGCCGACCCACACGCTCGTGTAATTGAAAACCGCCTGCACATGATCGAAGTAATGCCCCGCGCGGCTGGTCTTGCCGGTCATGCGGGCCAGTTCGCCATCGGTGTGGTCCATGAAGATCGCCAGCACATAGACGAACACGGCCAGGTTCTGGACCGTGCGGTCGATACCAAGCGCGAAGAGCCCGGCCGCGACCGCACCCAGCCCCAGCCCCAGCGCCGTCAGCCAATTGGGATGGAGCGCCGTGCGCGCCAGCGGGCGCACCAGAATCCGCGCCAGTTTCTGATCGAGGGCGATGGTTTCGCCGTCAGTGCCCATAATCGGCCTCCTCGATGGCCCGGATCGCGGGCATGACCTCCCGCTCCGCTCGGACGAGGTCTTCCGGAAAATCTATCTCCAGCCACGGGTAGCCCGTGACATCCTCGTAGCCGAACGTGCCGGCCGGGCTGTCCATCAAAAGATCCCGGATGGCTTCCTCATACCATTCCTCGCGTCGCCCGGTCGCCAGATAGGCCTCGGCGCGCGCCGCCAGGCGACGGCCGAACTCACCCGAAAACCGGAAAAACCCCACGGATTCGCCCGCGAAATCGTACGCGTTCCGAACCCGCTTGTGGAAATCCACAATATGGCCGTCCTGGATGCAGAGTTTAACCGGTTCCGCCCCCGGTTCGAAATCGCGATCCATCAAAAAGCAGTTGGCGTGCCGTGTTCGCGTCAGGCGGTCGATCAGGCGGCGATCGTAAAGCACGTCGCCATCCATCAGCAGAAAATCACGGCCTTCACGAAGCCGGTCGGCCAGGCAGGCCAGGCTGACGACACTGCCCTCCTCATAATCGGGATTATGGATCAGTTCGACCCGCGCGCGGGCGCCCAGCCTGTCGAGCTCGGCCTCGATGTCGCGATGGCGGTAGCCCACGACCATGACGAGGCGCTCGATGCCGGCTGCGGCCAGGATATTGAGATGACGGGCCAGCAGGGTCTGCCCGGCGATGCGCAACAGAACCTTGGGCGGTGCGTCGTCGCCCGCACCGAGGCGCCGTCCCTTGCCGGCAGCCAGCATCAGCGCCTTCATAAGCGTCCCGCCCGTCGGCGCGCGCGAAGATCGAGCAGGGCCGGGAGAACGACCAGCGTCGCCACCAGCGTGAACAGGATCGCGAGGCTCAGGAGCAATCCCATGCTGGCGGTTCCGCGGTGGCTGGAAATCGCCAGCGAACCGAACGACCCCACAGTGGTCAGGGCGCTGAACATGACCGCGCGCGGGGTCGAGCTTGCGAGCAAATCCTGGGTAGTTGCACTCTCGCGGCTGCGCAGCACGAGATGGATCGCGCTCGCGACACCAAGCCCCAGCAGCAGCGGCAGCACGATGACGTTAGCGAAGTTGAAGGCCTGACCCAGCAGAACCGATGTCGCCGCGGTAAGTATGGCCGCAAGGGCGAGCGGACCGAGCACGAGAAGTGTGTCGGCGAAACTGCGCAGCACAATCACCAGCAGGATTGTGATACCGATCAGCGCGATCACCAGCGCCTCGACCAGCGCCTTAACGACCGCGCGGCCCGACTCCAGAAGAATGACCGGGCTGTCCGTGGCATCGGGCGCGACTGCGCGCACGGCCTCGACAAAGCGGGTGAGACTTTCATTATCGCGCAGATCATCTCGGGGCAGAACCTCCACGCGAGCACGGCCATCAGCCGCCATATAACGCGCCACCAGCGAATCGGGCAGATCGTCCGGCACTACCCCTTCGGTCGAAAGCGCCAGGCGAAGATCGGCCAGACGTTCGTCGAGACCGCCAAGCAGGCGGTTCTCCAGGTCCAGGAAGTCGGCGTCATCGGGTTCGGCCAGAAGAAACTGATCGAACGCATCGGCGAGATAGGCGGCCGCCTCCGAGAGTTCGGGAAAGCGATCGAGGGCGGCGAGACTGACCACGCTCTGACGCAGGGATCTCACGGCTGCGCGCCGATCGAGCGGCGATTCGGGCGTCACTTCGGCCGGCGCCAGGGCCGGCCCCAGAAACAGAACCGCCTCGGCGACAAGCTCCAGCTTTACGCCCTGGTTCGCCGGTACGAAGCTGGCGGCAGTAATGGTGCCATCCACTTCCGGCAACGCATCGAGGCGGGACGCGATCGCCCAGGCCTCGCCCAGATCGGGCGCGAGGACGCTGATCGTATAGACCGGCTGGTCGCTCGCTTCCGTCAGATCGGCGAGCGTCCGCATGCTTTGGGTCTGCGGGTCGCGCAAACTCAGCGTATCGAAATCGAACCGGGCCGCGGGCAGGACCGTCAGGCTTGCGAGAGCGGCCAGCAGGGCGAGGGCGAGCACCGGCCGGGGCTGACGCGCCAGCCAGGTGAGCGCCGGCGATGTCGCCCGTGCCGACTTGGCGGGTGAAACCTTCACCACCGGAAACCGTGGCGGCCAAAGCCTCAGCAGAGCGGGCAGGACCGTCAGACTGGCCACCAGGGCAATCGCCATGCCGGCGCTCGAAATGACCCCCAGCTCGGAAATTCCGACGTAGCTGGTCGGTACGAACGAGAGAAAGCCGATCGCGGCCGCAACTGCACTCAGCGTCAGCGCGGCGCCGACGCCGCGCGCCGAGAGGGCCAGCGCCTCGTCGGGTGCGGAGCCGGCGCGCGCCGCTTCGCGGTAGCGCAACGCGAAATGGATGGCGAAGTCCACGCCCAGCCCGATGAACAGCACCGCGAAAGCCACGGAGATGAGATTGAGATGGCCGATGGCAAGCGTCGCGAAGGCGGCCGTCCAGACCAGCCCCATGATGAGCGTCACCAGGGCCGCCGCCACCATTCTGAACGAGCCCAGCCCCACGACCAACAGCACGCTGACCAGAACCAGCGAGATCAGCGCGGCCGTCTCGGCCCCCGCGGCGACGCTTTCGAGCTCTTCCGTCTCGAGAGCGGCCGAGCCGGTGATCCCGATCTTCACGCCATTTTGCGGGACCAGCCCGAGGTCGCGCTGCGCCTCGCGGATCCATTCCATGGCCGGCCGGGCGGGGTCGAGCCTGCCGTAATCGAGCACCGGCTGGGCCACGATGATGCGCCGGCGGGCCTCGGCCACATCGGCGGGCGATTCCATGACCTCGCGCCAGGGCATGCGGCCCGGCTGGTCCCGGCTGGCCTTGTCCACGACCGCGCCCATGTGATCGAGAAACAGCTCGAAATCGCCGGGGGCCTCTTCGCCGCGCCCGATTTCGCGGGCCGCCTCGGCCATGACCGTGGCAAGCCCCCTGAGGCTCAGGTCTTCCGTCAGGCTGGCGATGAGGGGCTGGGCCTCGGCGAGACGGGCCAGCAGCCGGTCCAGATCGTCGACGTCCAGATAAAGGAGGCCGTGCTTGCGGAAAAACGGGTCCCCCGCGGGGTAGAAGACGGATTTGAACCGCCCCGCCCCTTTTTCGCCCATTTCTGCGCGCATTTTCCCGACCAGGAGGCGCGCTGCCGTGTCGGCCCGGTCGGCCGTCGCCCCGTCGACCACGAGCACGATATTGTCGGCGAACTGCGGAAACGCCTCCTTGTAGGCGATATAGGTCTGGCGGTAATCCAGGTCCCGCGAGAGCATGTCGGCCGTATCGGTGTTGATCTTGAGGCCGCTAGCGGTGATATATCCGGCACCGGCGGTCACGACCAGGGCCGCGAGGATCACGATCAGGGCGTGTTGCTGCACACGGCCGACCCAACGGGCGAGAAATGAAACATAGGCGTCGACAAGGGATTGGATCATCGGTGGCTTCTCGACTTAACCAAGGACGCACCCTGCGGGGCGGGCTGGTGACCGTGATCCGTCAGAGGTCGCGCCGGGCGCGCCAATGGGGCGGCGCGCTCCTGGCGCTTTCCCTGCTTATAGCCTCTGGCGTGGAAGCCGGGCAAGGTACCGCCACCAATGTGGCTCAGATCGCCGGCACCACGGCTCGTGACAGCGCGGAGCAGACCGCTCGCCTCACGGTCGAGAATTTTCACGCCACACTCCTGAACATGATGCAGGAGGCCGAGCTTCTGGGATATGAGGGGCGGTACAAATGGCTGGAGCCCGCGATACATGAGAGCTTCGCTCTTGAATTCATGGCCCGCGTCGTTGCCGGCAGCAAGTGGCGCCAGTTGTCGGAAAGCGACCAGGAGCGGCTTTCCAAGGCCTTTGCGCGGATGACGGTGGCCACCTATGCCTCGCGCTTCAGCGGGTTCAGCGGTGAAACCTTCAAGACCCTGGGGGTCGAGGACGCGCCGCGCGGCACCAAGCTGGTCAAGACCCACCTGGTCAAGTCGGATGGCAGCACGGTGTCACTCAATTACGTCATGCGCGGCGACGGAAACTGGCAGGTGGTCGATATCTACCTCGATGGCCGGATCAGCGAGCTGGCGACCCGGCGTTCGGAATACAGCTCCGTCCTGCGCAATCACGGGATCGAGGAACTGCTGCGCCGGATCGATGCACGGATCGCCGATCTGGCCAGCGACGAGGCTTCCTGACGGGCGCCAGCCCCGTTTTCCGGCTGGTTTCACCCTGTCACCTCTTTGAAACAGCGAAAAATCCCGTATATTGGCGGGACTTGGAGACGTCATGCCGGGACCCGGGAACGGGCGGCTGGGGACGAGGTATGGTGAAGGCCGTCAATTTCATTCGTCATCTGCGCCAGCCGGCGGCGCCCACGAAAGCGGGCCAGTTGCGTCAGCTTCTCTACGCGCCCGAGCTTTCCTTTCTGATGGAGGCGCATAACGCGCTTTCGGCCAAGCTGGTCGAGGAGGCCGGATTTGGCGGGATCTGGGCCTCAGGGCTTTCCATGTCGGCCGCGCTCGGCGTGCGCGACAGTAACGAGGCGAGTTGGACTCAGATCCTCGAAGTGCTCGAGTTCATGTCCGACGCCACGACGGGGCCGATCCTGGTCGACGGCGATACCGGGTATGGCAATTTCAACAATGTCCGGCGTCTCGTGAAAAAACTGAGCCAACGCGACATCGCCGGTGTCTGCCTCGAGGACAAGCTCTTTCCGAAAACCAACTCCTTCATCGGCGAAGGCCAGCCGCTGGCCGATATCGACGAGTTCTGCGGCAAGATCAAGGCGGGCAAGGACAGCCAGCTCGACGACCAGTTTTGCGTGATCGCACGGGTCGAGGCGCTGATATCCGGCTGGGGGCTCGAGGAGGCGCTGCGCCGGGCCGAAGCCTACCACGATGCCGGCGCCGACGCGGTGCTCATCCATTCCAAGAAAAAAAGCCCCGACGAAATCTTCGCCTTCATGCGTGAATGGGGCCAGCGTGCCCCCGTGGTCATCGTGCCCACCATGTATTACACAACACCCACGCAACGCTTCCGGGACGAGAAAATTTCCACCGTCATCTGGGCCAATCATGGCCTCCGGGCTGCCATCACGGCGATGCGCGAGACGTATCACGAGATTCTTGAGGCCGAGAGCCTGATGGAGGTGGAAGGCCGGATCGCCTCGGTCAGGGATATCTTCGATCTCGCCGGCAACCAGGAACTCTCGCAGGCGGAAAAACGCTATCTGCCGCAGGATGCCGACCGGCCGGGGGCAATCGTGCTGGCCGCCTCGCGCGGGGCGGCCCTGGGCGAGCTCACGGCCGATCAGCCGAAATGCATGGTGGATGTGCGCGGGCGGCCCCTGCTGCACCGCCTTGTCAGCACCCTGCGCGAAGGCGGCATCCGGGATATCGCCGTCGTGCGCGGTTATCAGAAGGACAAGATCGACCTGCCGTCGGTCGCGACCTACGACAATGACGACTATGAAACCACGGGCGAGTTGCATTCGCTGGCCCGCGCCGCCGACAGGCTGACCGGCCCCAGCGTCATCACTTACGGCGATATCCTGTTCCGCCGCTATCATCTCGACAACCTGCTGGATACACCGGGCGACATCGTGGTGGTGGCCGATGCCTATTGGCAGAAGCGCGATGTCGCGCGCGAACATCGGGTATCGGACCTGGTGCAATGCTCTCGCCCCTTCACCGGCGATTATCTGGCCGACGAGGCACCCGTCCATCTGGAGGAAATCGGCGATCATCTGCCGCCGACCCATACTCACGGCGAATGGGTCGGGCTGGTCAAGCTCAGCGCCGCCGGGGCCGAGATGGTGAAGACGGCGCTGGCCGCGATGGCGGATGGTGCGGAGGGACTTGGCCGGAAGGGCATGCCCGATCTGATGAACCACCTCATCAGGCAGGGCCACAAGCCGCGCGTCGTTTACGTCACCGGCCACTGGCTCGACGTGGATGACGCCTTCGACCTCGCCAATGCGCGGAACTTCCTGTAGCGTCCGGCCATGATTGAGGCCGACGGGTTTCTCGCCCCCGCACGCGCGCGGGGCATCGACTTCTTCACCGGCGTCCCCTGCTCCTTCCTGACACCGATCATCAATCGCGTCATTTCCGACCACGCCCTCCACTACGTGGGAGCGGCAAATGAGGGCGAGGCGGTCGCAATCGCGGCCGGGGCCTGGCTTGCCGGGCGCGGGACGGCCGTGATGTGCCAGAATTCGGGGCTTGGCAACATGGTGAACCCGCTCACCAGCCTGAACTTCGCCTTCCGGATCCCGACATTGCTGATCGTCACCTGGCGCGCGCAGCCCGGCCTCAAGGACGAGCCGCAGCACGAGCTCATGGGCCAGATCACGCCCGATCTGCTGGAACTCATGCGCATCCCCCATCTGCTGTTCCCGACCGAGGCGGACCAGGTGGTGCCGGTGCTGTCGGAAGCGCGGCGCATGATGGACCGGACGGATCTGCCGGTGGCGCTCATCATGCAAAAGGACAGCGTGCGCGATGACGGGCTGGACGAGCCCGAACTTCCACGCCGGCCGCGCGGGACGCTCACCGATCTGACGACGGGCGGCGCGCGGGTGCGCCGCGTCGAGGCGCTCGAGGCATTTCTGGCGCATAACAGCGCCGCCCATCCCGTCATCGCGACGACCGGCAAATCCGGGCGCGAGCTGTTCACGCTCGACGATCGCGAAAACCACCTCTACCAGGTGGGGTCCATGGGCTGCGCCTCGGCGATGGGGCTGGGCCTGGCGCTGAACACGGAAAAACCCGTCTTCGTGCTCGATGGCGACGGCGCGCTGCTGATGCATATGGGGGTGATGAGCACGATCGGCGCGCGCCATCCCGGAAAATTCATCCATATCGTGCTCGATAACGGGGTGCACGATTCCACCGGCGGCCAGCGCACCGATTCGGCCCATGTGGACTTTGCCGCCATCGCCCTCGCTGCCGGCTACGATTGCTCTTTCGTCACTGACGATATCGGCGGCTTTGAGGCCGCGCTGAGACAGGCCGCCACCGCCGGCGGTCCGGCGCTCGTGCATATGCGGATCGCACCCGGCTCGATCAGCGGGCTCGGCCGGCCCACCATCACACCCCCCGAGGTGGCCCGCCGCTTCCGGGACTGCATTGCGCGCGCCTGAAGCGCGGCTATTTTTTCAGATAGGCGAATTTCGGATCGTCGGGGATGCCTGTCAGCGCGCCACCCTCGTTCTCGGGCCGCCAGAGCAGCACCTCGTCGATCTTGCGCGCGAGTTCGAAATCGCGGTCGGTAATGCCCATCGATTCGTGGGTCTGCAACTGCACCTGCACCCAGGGGAAGGAAGCCGTCAGCAGCGGGTGATGCCAGGCGGCCTCGGCGAGATGGGCGATGGCACCGATCGCCATCGCGGTCGCCTTCCAGTTATGGGTGTCATAGCGCCGCGTCAGATGACCGTCCGTATAGGTCCAGCCCGGCAGTTCGGCTGCGAGCCTTCGTTCGATCTCGCTTTCGCTATAGGCCTCGGGTTTTGCCATGGCGTCCCCCTCGATCGTCAGCGGATGCGGCTGATCTCGATCCCGACGCTTTCCGCGTCCTCGAACACATCGAGCTTCTCGAGGCGCACCGTCGCCCCCGCGACACGCGAATCAGTAAAGCAGGCCTCGAGAATCCGCTCGGCCAGGGTCTCCATCAGCCCGACATGAGCGCGGGTCACGACCGCCCGGATGCGGGTCACGAGGTCTTCATAGCACACCACCTCGTCGATATGCCCGCGGCCCCCGGCGGCCGGCATTTCGGCATCGAGCTCGATATTGATGCGGATGCGCTGGGCCAGTTCGCGCTCATGCGCGTGGATCCCGACCTTCGCGTCGAGCAGCAGATCGCGGACGAAAACCGTATAAAGCCCCGCCGGCTGCGGCGGTGTCACGGTGCGGGAGGAAAGATGGGTGCGGCGGTAAGCGGTCATGGACCTGTCCCTGTCATCGGAACGCCGACGGTACCAAAGCCGGGCGGGCGACGCCATCGCCACGATGAGGGCGTATCAGGCCGGCACCACTCGCCGGGTGCTGTAGCGCCGCAGGCTGGCGATGACGGAAAGCGCCGTCAGCTTGCTCGTCTTGGGATTGATGCTGGGGACGTTGGCCAGTTCCACCCTGAGTTCGCCGAACGGCCCCTTGGCATGGAGTTCCACCGTGTTGCGCGACACGGCCGGATCGGCGATCACCTGCACCCTGGTCCGGTCGAACCCGGCGCCCGCCAGCGCGAGCGCGGCGGCGATATTGGAATTGCGCGGGAAGCGCAGCGCCGTGTCCCGCGCGGTCCCGTCATAGAGCACCTGCTCGGCCGTCACCTTCACGGCTTCGGCCGGCTCCAGGAGCGCTGCCGGCGGCTTGCGCTGTATGAGGGTGACCCGGTCAAACCCCTCGGAAGCCGCGGCCGAGATCGCGTCCAGCCCCGCGATGGCGCCCGAGGGGACGAGGATTTTGCCGCCGCCCGTTTCCGCCGCCCGGTCGAGCGCCGCCTCGATATCCCGCTCGGCCAGGGTCGAGACCGACAGGCAGAGGAGATCGATCCCGCGGGCAAGCACCTCGGGCCCGAAGCGGGCGAGCACTTCGGCGCCCGCCGCCTCGATCACGAGGCGCGGGGCACGGGCGAGAAGGGCCTCGAAATCGAGGCAGAGGAGATCGGCCGGCGGGAGCGAGGCCGCCCCCTCGTCCCGCGTGAAAACACCGACGAGGCGGACGTCCGGCGCCTTGCCCGCCTCGAGCAGGCGCAGCACGTCACGCCCGATGGCGCCATAGCCGATCAGGCCGACGGGAAGGGGCTGGCGAACACTGGAATCTTCGGTCACGACGTCGTCCTCGCTGGCGCCCGGCGGGCGACCGCCGGGAGCGCGACCATACGGCCCTGGCGGGCCGCACCCAAGCGCCATCGTGGGCTCAGGGCCGATCCGGGGTTTTCGGGTGTCGATCAGAGCGTGCACGGATTTCCGGTGGCGGCGTTCTTGACTCTCGCTGCCGGGCTCTCTATCTAAAAGGCACCAAATTGGTGCTATTTGGCAGCCATGGCGGAATTCCGCCAATTTTTGCCGCCAGCAGCACCGGAAGAGGAGCCGGGAGAACAGGATGATCCGTCTGAGCCGCATGGCCGATTACAGCGTGATTGCGATGAGCCGGCTGGCCCAGCGCCCGGACCGCCAGTTCACGGCGGCCGAGCTGGCCCATGAAACGGCCCTGCCCCAGGCCACCGTCAGCAAAATCCTGAAGCTGCTGAGCCATGCCGGACTCCTCACCTCTCAGCGCGGCCCCCGAGGCGGCTACAGCCTGGCCGAGGATGCGGCCGACATCCCGGTCGCCCATATCATCGCCGCCGTCGACGGCCCCATCGCCCTGACGGAGTGTTCGAGCGACGGCGAGACGTCGTGCAACCTCGAATCCCTCTGCCCGACGAGCACCGCCTGGAAAAAAATCAACACCGCGATCAACCAGGCGCTCGACAACCTGACCCTGGCCGATCTTTCGGCCCCCGATCTGATCTTCCCCGACCCGACCCGACCCGTGCCGGCGCCGACGGTCATCAAACAAGACGAACGAGTGTAAGGAGCGCATCATGGCCTCAGTCGAGACCAGAGAAACCGTCGAGGAAGTCTCCAGGTACAAATACGGCTTCTATACGGATATCGAGTCCGAGTTCGCCCCCAAGGGGCTGAACGAGGACATCGTACGGTTCATCTCGGCCAAGAAAAAAGAGCCCGAATGGATGCTGGAATGGCGCCTCAAGGCCTTCCGCCACTGGCAGACCATGACGGAGCCGGAATGGGCGCGGGTGCATTACCCCAAAATCGATTTTCAGGACGCCTATTATTTCGCGGCCCCGAAAAGCAAGGACGACGCGCCCAAAAGCCTGGACGAAGTGGACCCCGAGCTGCTTGAGACCTACGAGAAACTCGGCATTCCGCTGGCCGAGCGGGCGGCGCTGGCAGGTGTTGCCGTGGACGCGGTCTTCGACAGTGTTTCGGTCGCCACCACCTTCAAGGAAAAGCTCTCGGAGGCCGGCGTCATCTTCTGCCCGATTTCGGAAGCCATTCAGAACCATCCCGATCTCGTACGGAAATATCTCGGCAGCGTCGTGCCGGCGGGCGATAATTTCTATGCGGCGCTCAACTCCGCGGTTTTCAGCGACGGATCCTTCGTATACATCCCGAAGGGCGTGCGCTGTCCGATGGAACTCTCCACCTATTTCCGGATCAACGCGGCCAACACGGGCCAGTTCGAGCGCACGCTGATCATCGCCGATGACGACAGCTATGTGAGTTACCTCGAGGGCTGTACGGCCCCCATGCGTGATGAGAATCAGCTTCATGCCGCCGTCGTCGAGCTGGTCACCCATGACGACGCGCAGATCAAATACTCCACGGTGCAGAACTGGTACCCGGGCGACGCGGAAGGCAAGGGCGGCATCTACAATTTCGTCACCAAGCGGGGGGCCTGTCGCGGGCGAAATTCGAAGATTTCCTGGACGCAGGTGGAGACCGGCTCCGCCATCACCTGGAAATACCCGAGCTGCATCCTGCAGGGCGAGAATTCAGTCGGTGAGTTCTACTCGGTCGCGATCGCCAATAACTACCAGCAGGCCGATACGGGCACCAAGATGGTGCATCTTGGCAAGAACACGAGATCCACGATCATCTCCAAGGGGATTTCAGCCGGGCGCGGCCAGAACACCTATCGCGGGCTGGTGCGCATTAGCCCCAAGGCCGAGAACGCGCGCAACTTCACCCAGTGCGACAGCCTGCTCCTGGGCGACAAATGCGGCGCCCACACAGTCCCTTATATCGAGACGGGCAACCGGACCGCGCGGGTCGAGCACGAGGCGACGACCTCCAAGATCAGCGATGACCAGATGTTCTATTGCCGCCAGCGCGGGCTGTCGGCCGAGGATTCGGTTTCGCTCATCGTCAACGGCTTCTGCAAGGAAGTCCTGAAGGAACTGCCGATGGAATTTGCCGTCGAGGCGCAAAAACTTCTGGGCGTCAGCCTGGAAGGCAGCGTCGGCTGACGAACCGGACATGCACCACAAGGCCACAAGGCCGGACATGCACCACAAGGAATGACGACATGCTGAACATCAAGGATCTGCACGTGACCGCCGGCGGGAAGGAAATCCTTCGCGGCATCGACCTCGAGGTCGGGGCGGGTGAGGTGCACGCCATCATGGGGCCCAACGGATCGGGCAAAAGCACGTTGTCCCACGTGCTGGCCGGGCGCGACGGATACGAAATCACAAAGGGTAGCGTCACCTACCAGGGCAGGGACCTGCTTGCGCTCGAGCCCGAGGAACGCGCCGGCGCCGGCATCTTTCTGGCCTTCCAGTATCCGGTGGAAATCCCGGGCGTGGCATCCATGAGCTTTCTCAAGGAATCCGTGAACGCGGTGCGCAAGGCGCGCGGCGAAGCCGAGCTCGACGCCATGGAGTTCCTCCAGATCATGCGCGAGAAACTCAAGCTGCTCGAGATGCGTGAGGAGCTTCTTAAACGCGCGGTCAATGTCGGGTTTTCGGGCGGCGAGAAAAAGCGCTTCGAGGTTTTCCAGATGGCGATGCTGGAACCCACGCTCGCCATCCTGGACGAGACCGATTCGGGGCTCGATATCGATGCGCTGAAGGCCGTGGCCGATGGCGTGAACCGGCTGCGGAGCCCCGAGCGCGGGTTTCTCCTGATCACCCACTACCAGCGGCTGCTGGACTATATCGTTCCTGATTTCGTCCACGTCCTGGCGCAGGGCAGGATCGTCAAGTCGGGCGGCAAGGAACTGGCCCACGAGCTGGAGAAAGAAGGCTACGGCGAGCTGGTGAACGGCCGGGCAGCCTGATCGACACTCCGACATCCGGCGATTTCGCGAGTCGCACAAGAGCGAGGCAATGAACGAGCACACGACCAGAACCGAAGACAGCGGCTACGGCACGCTGTTCGAAGAGCAGAAATCCCGCCTGCCGGGGGCCGGCACCTGGGTGGCCGAGCTTCGCGCCGAGGCGTTGGACCGGTTCCAATCCAAGGGCCTGCCCACGCCCCGCCTCGAAGCGTGGAAATACACCAATCTGCGCCCGCTGGCGCGGGCCGCCTTTGCGCCGGCGGCCGATTCCGACGCCATCGCGGCCCAGGCCGAAGGCCTCGTGCCGGCAGTCGCGAACGCGCTGAAGATGGTCTTCGTCAACGGCCATTTCCGGCCTGATCTTTCGGAAAAGATCGATATCCGCGGCCTTCGCGTGTCGTCACTGGCCGATCTGCTGGCCATGGGCGATCATGCGCTCAAGGCCGCGCTGGCGGTGGGCGAGGACACGGCCGCGCTGACGGCCCTCAATACGGCCTTCATGAGCGATGGCGCGGTGATCGAGCTGGACCCCGAAACCGTGCTGGACCGGCCGCTGCATCTTGTCTTCGTGGGCGACGGACCGGCCAGGGAAGCGACGGCCCTGCATACCCGGAACCTTCTGAGGCTGGCGGACGGGGCCGGCGCGACGGTGATCGAATCCTATATCGGGGCCCCGGGCGAGACGACCTACTGGACCAACAGCGTCACCCGGATAGACCTGGGCAAGGGTGCGCGGCTCGAGCATCTCAAGCTGCAACGCGAAAGCGATGCCGCATTCCATGTCGCGCGGACCGAGGCGACACTCGGCGAGAAATCCGCCTACCGGAATTTCGCCCTTTCGACGGGGGGCGAGATCGCGCGAAACGAAATTCACGTTCGCCTCGAGGGCGAGGCGACGCGGCTCGATCTCAACGGCGCCTATCTGGGCCGGGGCCGCCAGCATCTCGATAACACGACCGTCATCGATCACCTGAAGCCGGCCGGCTATACGAACGAGGTCTACAAGGGTGTGCTGGATGACGAGAGCACGGGCGTATTCCAGGGGCGCATCATGGTTCATCCGGACGCGCAGAAGACAGAAGCGCACCAGTTAAATCGCAACATCCTGATTTCCGACAAGTCCCACGTGGATACCAAGCCGGAGCTGCTGATCTTTGCCGACGACGTAAAGTGCAGCCACGGCGCGACGGTGGGGGATCTCGAGACCGATTCGCTCTTCTACCTGCAGTCCCGCGGCATCGAAAAGGAGAAGGCCCGGGCCCTCCTCGTCGCGGGCTTCATCGCCGAACTCGTCGACAGCATCGAGGCCCCGGCCGCGCGCGATCATGCGGCGGATCTCGTTGCCGCATGGCTCGGCACGACAAGGGACGGTGCGGATCAATGACTATTTCCACCTCCCCCGCCCTTGACGAGACCGCCAGCCGGCTGGACGCGGCCGCGGTCCGCGCCGATTTTCCGATTTTCGATGTCGAGGTCTATGACAAGCCGGTGGTGTTTCTTGATTCGGCCGCCAGCGCCCAGAAGCCCCGCGCCGTGATCGACGCCGTCAGCACCTGCTACGAGCGCTATTACGCCAACGTGCATCGCGGCGTTTACAAGTTCAGCCAGGAATCGACCCTGGCCTTCGAGGGTGCGCGGAATACGGTGGCGAAATTCCTTAATGCCGCGAGCGAAAAGGAAATCGTCTTTACCCGCGGCACGACGGAATCCATCAACCTTGTGGCCCACGGATTCGGCCGCAAGCATTTTTCGGCCGGCGACGAGGTTATCCTCACCCATCTGGAGCACCACTCAAACATCGTGCCCTGGCAGTTATTGCGCGATGAAATCGGGATCGAATTGAAAATCGTGCCGATCAACGAGGCGGGCGAAATCGATCTGGAAAGCTTCGGTGAGATGCTGGGGCCCCGGACGAAACTGGTATCCGTCGCCCACGTGTCGAACGCGCTGGGCACCATCCTGCCGGTGCGGCGGATGATCGAGATGGCCCATGCCCGGGACGTGCCGGTGCTGCTGGACGGGGCGCAGGGCGTGCCGCACATGGCCGTCGATGTCCGGGCGCTCGATGCCGATTTCTATGCCTTTTCCGGACACAAGCTGTACGGGCCGTCGGGGATCGGCGTGCTTTACGGCAAATATGATCTCCTCGAGCGGATGCAGCCCTATCAGGGCGGTGGCGACATGATCCAGTCGGTCAGCTTCGAGAGAACCGAGTTTCAGACGCCACCCTACCGGTTCGAGGCGGGGACGCCCCATATCGCGGGCGCGATCGGACTGGCGGCCGCCGTGGATTACGTCTCGGCCCTCGGGCCCGAGCGCATCGCCGCGCACGAGGCCGAGCTTCTGGCCTACGGGACGGAGAAACTCGCCGCCATCGAGGGGGTGCGCCTTTATGGCACGGCCGGCGAGAAGGCCGGCGTCCTGTCCTTTACCATCAACGGCGTCCACCCGCACGATGCCGGCACGATCCTCGACCGGGAGGGCGTGGCCGTCCGCGCCGGGCATCACTGCGCCCAGCCGGTCATGGAGTTCTATGGCGTGCCGGCGACCATCCGCGCCTCTTTCGGCTGCTATAATACGATTGAGGACATTGACCGGCTCGCCGGCGCGATCATGACGGCAAAGGACCTGTTCGGCGCATGATGGATTTACGCGATCTCTACCAGGAGGTCATCCTGGATCACAGCCGCAGCCCGCGCAATTTCGGGGGTTGCGCCCAGTGCGAGAAAAACGCGCGAGGCAACAACCCGCTTTGCGGCGACAAGCTCGAGGTGCACGCTCATCTCAAGGATGGCGTCATTGACGACATCACCTTCGAAGGGTCCGGCTGCGCGATTTCCACCGCCTCGGCCTCGGTGATGACGGAAGCGGTGCGCGGCAAGACGCCAGCGGAGGTTGCCAGGTTGTTCGACAGCTTTCATGAGGCGGTGACGGGGCGCGAAGAGCCAGACCCGGACTCGCTCGAAAAACTCGGCAAGCTGGCAGTCTTTGCCGGAGTGCGCGAATTTCCGATGCGCGTCAAATGCGCGACCCTCGCCTGGCATACGCTGAATGCGGCGCTCAAGGGCGACGTGAAGGAGATTTCGACCGAGTGACTTCGGTCGGGCACAGAGGAAAGAGAGGGCAGTCATGGTATTCGGAATGAGGACCAAATCCTCCCAGCGGCGCCGGAACGCCGATCCCGACGGCACGCAATCGGCCGCGCTGCGCGACGACGAACGCGGGCGGGCTGAAGACCCGTCGACGACGGTACCCGAGCCCGGTCCCGCGAGCGCCCCCACCTCCCTGACCTGGCGCCCGGCGGCGCCGGCCGGGACGAGCGGTCCCGAGGACATCTCGCCCGCGAACCGGACGGAGAGCGCAAGGGCCTCCGCGCCGGCGGACGCGGGCAGTGAGGCTGGTCAGGACACCGGGTCCGCCGGAAGCAGCGATCTTCCGGACCGGATCGTCATGGCGCTGCGCGAGATTTACGATCCGGAAATTCCGGTCAACATCTACGACCTGGGGCTGATCTACGATGTCGATCTCGACGCCGACAACATGGTCCGCATCCGCATGACCCTGACTGCCCCGGGCTGCCCGGTGGCCGGCGAGATGCCGGGCTGGGTGGAAGATGCGGTGCGCAAGGTCGAGGGGGTGCGCGATGTGGCGGTCGAGCTCGTCTGGGACCCGATGTGGAACCCCGAGATGATGTCCGAGGCCGCGCGCCTCGAACTGGGCTTTATGTAGCTTTAGGCAAGAGAAGAAATCATGAGCGTGGAAACCAAGCAGATCCTGACCCTCACCGACCGTGCCCGGGCGCGGGTTCGCCACCTGGTCGAAAAGGCGGACCGGCCGGTCAAGGGGATTCGGGTCAGCGTGACCAACAAGGGCTGTTCGGGCATGGCCTATGACGTCCGGTATGTCGACGACGTCGTGCCCATGGACGAAAAGGTCGAATACGGCGACGTGACCGTCTATGTCGACCCCTATGCGGTGATGTTCATTCTGGGCAGTGAGATGGATTACCAGGAAGACAAGCTGCAATCGGGATTTGTCTTCAACAATCCCAACGAGACGGCCCGCTGCGGCTGCGGCGAATCCTTCAGCGTCTAGCCCTGTCCGGGCCGGCCCCTACCCCTTCCGCCGGATCCCTTCCGCCGGATCCCGGCCGGCCGGCACCGCGGCGCCGGATCGCCGCCCGTACGCGCCCGCCGGACCCCCCTTAACCTATCGTTAACACTACTTGTGGTTGTTATACTTTATTGCCATTCTAGTGGTGTCGGATTTCGTATGTCTGGAATCAAGGCCGTTTCAGGGGCTCCCAACCTTCGGGGCCCGACAGGCCTGCCCTGATAGTAAGAGGAATTATTCTAGTTATACGTGTGAGGTAGCGACACGATGGACGTCCGAACGAATCGGGGCGCCACCCCGGGCACGGGAAGCAAGCCGGGGCAGGATGACGGCGAGGGGACCCTTCGGTCCGGCCGTCTCGCCACGCTGGTGCTGATCCTTTTTCTGGCCGCCGGGGGCCTTTTTCTCGGCATCCTGGCCGACCGGGCGGTCCATTGGGGCGATCTCAACGAAACCGCCATGCGCGGCCTTTTTTCCGGAATCGCCACCGGCGCGGCGCTCCTGATCGTTGCCCTGGCGGCCGCGCGGTATTATGCGCGCACCACGCCCGATCTTCAGATCCTGGGCATCGGCTTCTTCGGCGCCGCCCTCTTTCAGGGGCTCCTCGCCATCCTCATTATCCGCAGCAGCGTCGTGCCCGGATCGATCCGCGACAACCCCGCCCACCTCTTTGCCTTCGATCTTGTCTGGACCTCGGCCCAGGGCCTTATCGCCGTCGCCTTTGTCGCCATGCTTGTGGCGCGCTGGCTGACCTCGCGCCATGCCGCACCACAGACCGGGGAAGACGAAGCCGAAACTCCCCGCCGCTACGAGCGCCTCATCTATGCGAGCGGCGCGGCCATCATCGTGACGGTACTCATGCTCGCGGCCTGGATCTTCGATGCGGCTCTCAGGCAGGGCGACTTCACCGGCCTCGCGGGCGCCCACCTCGCCGTCGGCGCGGTTTTCGTCGCGATCTTCCTCGCCAAGCTGGAGGCGCTTCGGCGCGGGCAAAACACGACCCAGTTCTTCATTTTCGCCGGGCTGACGCTGCTCACCAGCGCCCATGTGCTGATGCTGCTGGGCGGCAGTGGACGCCCCTTTATCAGCCCCGTCCCAGGAGCTGCGGGCCTGATTGGCCGGTTTGGCGGCGAGTTGTCGATCGGCAGCCTCGCCTGTGACGCGGTGGTGGCGCTCGCTTATCTGATGATCGCCCTCGGCCTCGTGCGCCGCACCTACCAGGCGCATTTGAGCACGGAGAGCCGCGCCAGGGGGGCCATGGCGAGAAACGAGAAACTGCGCCGTGACCTCACTTTCCGGCGGGCCATCGAGGCCGAACGCAAGGGGCATATCGAGGCCCAGCGGATCATGGCCCAGCAGCTTTCCGAGGCGAAATCACGGGCGGAAGCCGCCAACCGCGCGAAATCGGAATTTCTCGCGGTCATGAGCCACGAGATCCGCACGCCCATGAATGGCGTCATGGGAATGGCCAGCGTCCTCGAGGACACGAATCTTGACCCCGAGCAGCGTCAGTACGTCCATGCCATCAGGCAATCGGGCGAGGCGCTTCTCACCATCCTCAACGACGTGCTCGATTTTTCCAAGCTCGAAGCGGGCAAGGTGGCGCTCGAATTCGTCGATTACGATCCGCAGGAACTGATGGAAAGCGTGCTCGAACTCATGGGGCCGCAAGCCTTTGCCCGCGGCATCGACCTTGCCGGCTTCGCGGCGGCGAATGTCCCGCGACGGGTACGTGGCGACCCCGCCAGAACGCGCCAGATCCTGCTCAACCTCGTCTCCAATGCGATAAAATTCACGGAACGCGGCGGCGTCGCCGTCAGCCTCAGGCGCGGCAGCGCGGCCGCCGCCGGACAGCCGCTGGTCTTTGGCGTGCACGACACCGGCGTCGGAATCCCGGCGAAGGCCCTGCCAGCCCTCTACCGGCATTTCGAGCAGGCCGATTCCTCCGTCACCCGCCGGTTTGGCGGCACCGGCCTGGGGCTCGCAATCTGCAAACACCTGTCGCAACTGATGTCCGGCCGGATCCGGTGCCGCAGTCGCGAGGGACAGGGCACGCGGTTTGAAATCACCCTGCCCTTCGAGACCACCCGCAACGCGCCAGACACTCTGGCGGCGCGACCGCTGTCCGGCCATCGCGTTCTGATTATCGACCCGGGCCTGGTTACCGGCCACGTGATGAGCCGGCAACTGGCAGACTGGGGCGCCAATGTCGTGCGCACCTCCTCTGCGGCCGAGGCCGTCAATCTCCTGCCCGGTCTGGCGGAACGCGAGGAACGGCTCGATGTCGTCGTGCTTGGCGGCGGGCTCGGCAATGACGATCTCAAGCCGCTCATGTGGCTCTTCGCCGACGAGGCGCTTTACGGGCAAACGAAGCTGGTCGCGCTCGATGGCGCCATCGCCGGCGAACAGGCCCGGAAACCGGAATCCCTGCGGGGCGCGACCATCGCCGGCACCATGCCCAGGCCGCTCGTCCCCTCGCGCATGCGCCGCCTGATGGCCGATATTCTCTCACTCGAGGAAAGCCCCGTCGGCACGGCCGAGGATGGCGCGGAACAGCCGATTGTCACCCGCGGACTGCGCATCCTTCTGGCCGAGGACAACCGGGTCAACCAGATGGTCGCCAACGCGATGCTGCTGCGCGACGGGCACCGGACCGACATCGCCAATAACGGGATCGAGGCGGTAAATGCCGTACGCAATTTTACCTATGACGTGATTCTCATGGACATCCAGATGCCGGAGATGGGCGGCATCGAAGCCACGCGAGGCATTCGCAAGCTCCAGGACGAGTCCGGTCACATACCGATCATCGCGCTGACGGCGCACGCACTTTCGGGCATGCGCGAGGAGTTTCTCGAAGCGGGGATGGATGATTTCATCGCCAAGCCGATCGATAACGACGAGCTTCGCGACGCCCTGACCCGGGCCGTGGCGCGTTTCGGCCGGCGCGTGGCCGGCGGCGAGGCAGCGCGCGAGGCGGACGCCGGCAATCACCGGCCGGCCGAACGGCCCGGTCCAGACGCTGGCGAGAACCCGGACGCGGCCGAGGCGGTGGCCGATTTCCTGAGGAAAATCGACCGGATCACGGGCACGGACGGCTAGGCCGGTGCCAGCCTGAAACGCTGTCTGGAGCCCTGCGCCAACCTTGCCTATGCTTGCCCCATGATGTGGGCGCCCGCCCCGCACGCGGGCCGGCGCCAGGGAGGTCGGCATGACGGACAGTCTCGGGTCTAACAGGCAAGCAAATCTCGAATGGCCGGATGGGACGGCGCCGAGCCGCCGGCGGGTCCTCGGCGCGATCGCGGCCCTGCCCGTGCTCGCCGCCGTCGGAATGGGCGGCGCCTCCATGGCGCGGGCCCAATCCGGCGCCGCGCCCGGCCGAGGGGCAGCGGCAGGATTCCCCGTGCCCGATCCGGCCCGGGGCTTCGTCCTGCAACCGGGTGCGGCCCTCGTCCTGCGCGACGGCCGGCACGACGTGATGCGCGCACCCGCCATCCTCGTGCGCGGCGGCGTGATCGAGGAGATCCGGACAACCGCCTTTCCCGGAGAATTTCCCCATCTTCGCCTTCCCGGGCAGTTCGTGCTGCCGGGCTTCATCAGCGCCCATACCCACACCTGCAGCGCGACACCGACCCGCGGACTGATCGAAGGGGGACGCCCTTACGGCCGGCCGCTCGAACTGGTGGAAACGCTCAGCGATACCGAGCTCGATGACCTGACCGCCTTCAACCTGATGGAGTTGCTTAAGAGCGGTTGCACCACGCAGGTCGAGATGAGCCTCTCCCAGCGCCAAATGGATTCCTATGTGCGCGTGGCCGCCCGCTGGGGCGTCCGGGGCTATCCGTCGGCCATGGTGCCGGGGATCGACCGGCTGTTCCCGATCTGGTTCCGGGCCGATGACAAGGTTCTGATGGACTCCGCATCGGGCACACTGGCCGAGATAGAGCGCAATCTCGCACAAGCACGCAAGGTGAAGGCCGATAACGATAATCGCCTGCGCCCCATGATGGCCCCGCATGCGCCCGACACCCACACGCCGGAAACGATGCGGGCCTTGGACAGGGCGGCGCGCGAGCTTGGCAATGGCCTGCACATCCATCTCTCGCAGGTGCCGGTCGAGACCGCATCGGTCCGCCGCCTCTGGGGCATGACGCCCCTGCGCTGGCTCGAGTCGCTGGGACTCCTCACCCAGCCGGTCTTTGCCGCGCATCTTAACGAGTTCGACTGGCAGGCCGATGGCGCGCTGCTCGCCGACCGGCCCGTCATCTACGCCCACTGCCCGTCGGCCGAGGGCGCCGGCGGCGGCACCCAACCCTATCCGGAAGCACTGGCGGCCGGCGTCAAGGCGGCGATCGGCATCGACACCCATTCGAACGACTTTGTGGAAAACCTCAAGCTGGCGGTTCTCTATGGCCGCCAGAGGGCGCGCCTGCTGGGCGAGGCGGATGGGACCCCCCGCCGCCTGCCCGCCGTGATGGACGGCATCGACAGCGCCACGCTGGTGCCGGCGGCGGGGCTCGGCCGCGACGATATCGGGCGAATCGAGCCTGGCGCCCGAGCCGATCTGGTTTCCATCGATGTCGCGGCCCCGCTGGTCGGATCAGGCGCCTTCCCGCCCGAGCCGGTCAACAACCTGCTTTACGCCAATGGCCGGTTCGTCCGACATGTCATGACCGACGGACAGTTCCAGGTGTTCGACGGCACGCTCGAGAGCGCGGACGAGAACGCCGTCAGGCGGAAGGGCGCGCAGGTAGCCCGCAAGATCTGGGGCTTGCTGCGGGACGAGGACTGGTTCACGCCGACGGCCGGCGGGTGAATTGTCGCGACACCCCGGGTGACCGGACCGGGCCGCCATTTCAACCATGATCGAAACAGCGCTGACCACCCGCTTCGCCCCCAGCCCGACGGGCGAGCTGCACCTCGGCCACGCCTTTGCCGCGCTGGTGGCGCGCGACGCTGCCCGGGCGTCGGGCGGGCGCTACCTGGTGCGGATCGAGGATATCGACCGGGCGCGCTGTCGCGAGGAATTCGTCACGCGCATTCTAGACGATCTGGAGTGGCTGGGCCTGTCTCCCGACGCGCCGGCCACACGACAGGAAGATTATCTGGCCGCGCATGGCGACGCGCTGCGCCGCCTCGACGCCATGGGGCTCGTCTACCCGTGTTTCTGCACCCGCGCCGAAATTCGCGCCGCCGCCTCGGCGCCGCAGGAGGACGGGGCCGGCGTGGCCGGGGGGCCCGATGGCCCGATCTACCCCGGCACCTGCCGCAGGCTGGGGGCGGATGAGCGCCGGGACCGGATCGCGTCCGGGCAGGCCTACGCGCTGCGCCTGGATATGGCCAGGGCGATAGCCCAGGCGGCAACCCGGGCCGGTCCGCTTTTCTGGCGGGACCGGAACCATGGCACGTTCCCCGCGCAGCCGGAAATCTTCGGCGACGTGGTGCTGGCGCGCAAAGAGATCGCCACCGGCTATCATCTCGCCGTCACGCTTGACGATGCGCGTCAGGGCATCACCCTCGTGACGCGCGGCGCCGACCTGATGCCCTCTACCCACGTGCACCGGCTGCTGCAGGCCCTGCTCGACCTGCCGGTGCCGCTTTACGCCCATCACCCGCTTCTGGCGGGACCGGACGGCAAGCGGCTCGCCAAGCGTCACGATGCGCTGAGCCTTCGTCATTTGCGGGAGGCCGGGTATTCACCGGCCGAGGTGGCGGCCATGGCGGCCGCGGCGCCACGTTTGCCGGAGCCGGCGGCCCCCGCCGGCAGCGGAATCTGGAGCGGGTGAAGGGAATCGAACCCTCGTCTAAAGCTTGGGAAGCTTTCGTTCTACCATTGAACTACACCCGCCCGGACCGCGATCGACCGGGCTGCGCCCGCCGGGCCGGAAGCGCCGGCGCGCGGTGCTAGCGGTTCAGGACGTCGTCGCGCGTACCGCCGACGATGGTCATGACCTGCCCGCTCAGCTCCGCCGGCACGTTAAGCTCGTCCAGGGTTGCTTGCAAGTGGCCGGCGACGGCATCGAAATGACTGTCGTTCAACCCCTGATCCACGAGCCGCTTGTGGGCGTTGCGCATGTCCTGGCCGGTATAGTTGTTGGGCCCGCCGAAGGCCATTGTCATGAAGGCGTTCATCTTGCGCCGCTGGTTGTTCATGTCGACACCGGCAAAATACGGCGCGATGCTCGAATCGCCCAGCACCTTGCCATAAAAGATTTCCACTGCCGCGCCGACGGCTGCGGCGCCCCCGATCTGCTCGTAAAGACTGCTTTCCGACATTCCTGTCTCCTCGATGGTGTTCTGGTCCTTTGTCTCCGGGCGACTATAGTCACCAAAATGCTCTTGGCCAGTTAATCGTGGGCGCCCCGGCTCACAGGGAATTGTCGTGACCCGCGACCGCACGCACCTATAGTGGCCGGACGGAGAGACGAGATGGATACTACCTATTCCGCCGACGGGCTGGCCCCGCATACGGGAGCAGGCAGCAAGTTCAGCGACCCCGTGCGCACATGCGCCGGGGCCGAGCGGGCCAGCGTGCCGCTCGCCCGGCTGGAAACACTCTGGGTCAATACGGGCACGCTCTGCAACCTGGCCTGCGCCGGGTGCTATATCGAATCGAGTCCGAAAAACGACCGGCTCGCCTATATCACGGCCGCCGAAGCAACCAAATTTTTCGACGAGATCGCGCGCGACGGGCTCGGCACGCGCGAAATCGGGTTTACCGGCGGAGAGCCTTTCCTCAATCCCGACATCATAGAGATGAGCCGCGACGCGCTGACGCGCGGTTTCGAGGTTCTCATCCTGACCAATGCAATGACGCCGCTCTGGCTGAAGCGGACGGCATTGCGCGAATTGCGCGAGGCTGGAGGCCACCGGCTCCGACTGCGTGTCTCGCTCGATCATTATGCCCGGGAGCCGCACGAGGAACTGCGGGGCGAGGGAAGCTGGGCGCCTGCGCTGCGCGGACTGAAATGGCTCGACGAGAACGGCTTTCGTCCGACGATCGCGGGGCGGACCTGCTGGGCGGAGGACATCGGCACCCTGCGCGCGGGTTTCCAACGCCTGTTCGCGGCTGAAGGGATCGGCATTGATGCGCAGGCACCCGATCAGGTGGTCCTGTTTCCCGAAATGAACCCGACCGACGAGGTGCCGGAGATCAGCCAGGCCTGCTGGGGCGTTCTCGGGGTCGACCCCCGGGACATCATGTGCGCCAGTTCGCGGATGGTGGTCAAACGCCGGGACGCGGATCGCCCGACCGTCGTTTCCTGCACCCTCCTGCCTTACGAGCCCGAGTTCGAGCTGGGCGAGACCCTGCGCGCGGCCGCGGCCCCGATCCGGCTCAATCACCCGCATTGCGCGCGGTTCTGCGTGCTCGGCGGCGCGTCCTGCAGCTGACCGGATTTTCCTTCCTGTTTTCAACCCTTTGGCGCAAGAAGGGTGGGGCGGAGCGGGCGCTTGACTTGGCCCCGGCCAGTCCTTAACTGTCCCGGCGCCCCAACCAATGAAAAGACCCGACGTATGAGCAAGCCCGAAAACCCGATCGAGGACGCCCGGCTGGCGACCCGCCTGGTGCGGGGCGGCACGCTGCGCAGCCCGTTCATGGAGACGAGCGAATCGATCTTCATGACATCGGGATATGTCTATGACAGCGCGGAAGAAGCGGAGAGCGCGTTCGAGACGGATGGCCAACGCTATGTCTATTCACGCTTCGCCAACCCGACCGTGGCAATGTTCGAGGAAAGGCTCCGCCTGATAGAGGGGGCGGAAGCCTGCCGCGCCACCGGCACCGGCATGGCCGCCGTCTTCGCCGCGCTGATGTGTCAGCTCAAGGCGGGCGACCACGTCGTCGCCGCCCGGGCGCTTTTCGGATCGTGCCGGTACATCGTCAGCGATTTGCTGCCGCGGTACGGCATCGACGTCACAATTATCGACGGGACCGACGCAGCCGCCTGGGAAGCGGCGCTCTCGCGGCCCACTGCCGCCGTCTTCATGGAGACACCGAGCAATCCCACGCTCGAGATCATTGACCTGCCGGCAGTGGCGGAGATGGCCCACGAGGCAGGTGCCCAGGTGATCGTCGACAATGTTTTCGCGACCCCCCTCCTGCAACGCCCGCTGGAGCTGGGGGCTGATATCGTCGTCTATTCGGCGACGAAGCACATCGACGGCCAGGGGCGCTCCCTGGGCGGTGCCATTCTGGGCCGGGCGGATTTCTGCACCGATATTCTCAAGCCCTTCATGCGTCATACCGGGCCCAGCCTCAGCCCGTTCAACGCCTGGGTGCTGCTCAAGGGTCTGGAGACACTGGAGCTTCGCGTCACGCGGCATGTCGAGAACGCGGAGAAGATCGCGCGACACCTGGCGGGTCGCTCGGATGTCTCCCGGGTCCTCTTTCCCTCTCTCGAAAGCCACCCCCAGTACGACCTGGCCCGGCGCCAGATGTCCGGCGGCGGCAGTGTGGTGTCATTCGAGATTCCGGGGGGCAAGGCACGCGCCTTCGCCTTCCTGAACCGGCTCCGGATCATCGATATCTCCAATAATCTGGGCGACGCCAAAAGCCTCATCACCCATCCGGCGACCACCACGCATCAGCGGATTCCCGAGCCGGAGCGACTCGCACTGGGCATCACCCCGGACCTCGTCCGGCTTTCCGTCGGGCTCGAGGATGTGGCCGATCTCCTGGCCGATCTCGACCAGGCGCTGGCGGGGATCTGAAAAACCCCTGCATTCAGAAGGGCATAAGGCTATGGCACCAGCGGCCGCGACTGCTAGGATGCGCCGGGTCCGGGCCCCTCGGCCGGGATCGCCAGCCAGGGAACCAGTCAGGAGATCGAAGATAAAATGACCGGCCGGTACCAGAAAACCACCGATCATGTCCGGGTCAGCGTCGAGAGCGACTATCTCGACGAACAATCGACGCCCGAGGACGGCCATTACGTCTGGGCCTATCATATCACCATCGATAATCTGGGCGAGGAGCCGGTCCGGCTCCTCAACCGGTATTGGCACATCACGGATGCGCTGGGCCGCATACACGAGGTACGGGGTGCGGGCGTGGTTGGCGAGCAGCCGGTGCTGGCGCCGGGCGAAAGCTACGAATACACCAGCGGCACGCCGCTCGGAACGTCATCCGGTATCATGCGGGGGTCGTATGAAATGGAAACGGGACACGGAAAGCGGCTCGAGGTGGAGATCCCCGCATTTTCCCTCGACATGCCGCAGACCAATCCGCGGCTCAACTAGCGCCCCTCGCGGCGGGGAGTGAAGCATGCGCGCAAGGAAAGGCAGTCCAGTGAGTGAAACCGGCCTCTCCAAGCTGAAGCAATGGGCAGACAACCTGCCGCCCGCCGATGAAAGACCCTCCAGGACCGACGCCGAGGACGCGATTCGCGTTCTCCTGAAATGGGCCGGCGACGATCCGGGCCGCGAGGGCCTCCTGGATACGCCGGGCCGCGTCGCCCGCGCCTTCGAGGAATGGTTCTCGGGCTACCGGCAGGACCCGGTCGAAGTACTGGCGACCACCTTCGAGGAGGTCGATGGCTATGATGAAATCGTGCTGCTTCGAAATATCGGGTTCGAGTCCCATTGCGAGCATCACCTCGCTCCCATCATCGGTGTCGCCCATGTCGGGTATCTGCCCGATCACCGCGTTGTGGGAATTAGCAAGCTCGCGCGTGTCGTGGATCTTTACGCCCGCCGACTGCAGATCCAGGAAAAAATGACGGCCCAGATTGCGACCGCCATCGAGGCCGTCCTTGAACCCCGGGGCGTGGCCGTCGTCATCGAGGCCGAGCATCAATGCATGACGACCCGCGGCGTTCACAAACGTGGCGTGACCATGGTCACCAGCCGGATGCTGGGCGTCTTTCGCGATCAGGGCGAGACGCGCCGCGAGTTTCTTTCTATGATCGGAAACCCGCAGACGACCGGATTTTAGATATGGCGTCGCTGCGCGGGGACGGGCCCCGGCCCGGCGGGAAGAAGCGCAATGACCTGGCAGACTCCGCGTGATTAGTTACCAGTCGGTTTTTTTCATCCTGGGCATTCTCCTGACCACGCTGGGGATGATGATGTGCATCCCCATGGTGGTCGACCTGTTTCTGCAGTCGCCCGACTGGCTCGTCTTCATGGCCTCGGCCGGGGTCTCCATATTCGTGGGCGTGGCACTCATCCTGACCATGCGCAGCGAGCGGATCACCTTCCGTGCCCGCGAGGCCTTCATCCTAACCACGGCGAGCTGGCTGCTGATCGCGTTATTCGGCGCGCTGCCGTTCATGTTCTCGGAACTCCGGATGTCCGTCGCGGACGCCTTCTTCGAATCCATGAGTGGCATCACGACCACCGGCGCCACGGTCATCACAACCCTCACCAACGCGCCTCCGGGCATTCTCATCTGGCGCGCCCTCCTTCAGTGGCTGGGCGGAATCGGGTTCATCGTGATGGCCATCGCGGTTCTGCCCCTCTTGCGCGTGGGCGGCATGCAGCTGTTCCAGACCGAATCCTCTGACCAGTCGGAAAAGATCATGCCTCGCGCGACGCAGATCGCAGGCGGAACAGTCGCGCTCTATGTTGGCTTTTCGTGTATCTGCGCCCTTTTATATTGGGCTGCAGGTATGTCGGGATTCGACGCCATAGCCCATGCCATGACGACAATTGCCACGGGCGGATTTTCCACGTCAGATGAATCCATTCGATTTTTCGATAACACCGCAATTGATGTGGTGGCCATCACCTTCATGCTGATCGGCAGCCTCCCCTTCGCATTGTATCTGCAGGCAATTCGCGGCCGACCGCTCATTCTCTGGCACGACAGTCAAGTGCGATGGTTTCTCACATTCCTGGTTGCAACCATCACGATTATAACAGCCTGGCTTTATCTTACCGGCCAGTACGGTTTTTCGAATTCCGTGCGCTACAGCGCTTTTAACGTGATCTCGATTGTGACTACCACAGGGTATGCGAGTGCGAACTACGACACGTGGGGCGCCTTCGCCGTGGGCGCATTTTTCTTCCTGATGGTGGTCGGCGGCTGCTCCGGCTCCACAACCTGCGGAATAAAGATTTTCCGCTTCCAGGTCATTTACGAGACGGCGCGCGTCCAGATCAGTCGCCTGCTGTCGCCCCACGGGGTCTTCGTGCCGCGCTTCAATGGCAAGGCGTTGCCCGAGGGCGTGTCCGAATCGGTGATGAGCTTTTTCTTTGTTTTCGCGCTGAGTTTCAGCGTTCTCGCACTGGGGCTGGGCTTCGTCGGGCTCGATTTCGTCACCGCCATGTCCGCCGCCGCCAGCGCCATCGCCTGCGTAGGCCCGGGGCTGGGCCACATCGTGGGGCCGGCCGGCACGTTCGCGCCGCTTCCCGATGCGGCGAAATACATGCTCGCCGCCGGCATGCTGCTTGGCCGGCTCGAGCTGTTTACCGTCCTCGTCCTGTTTGCGCCGGCCTTCTGGCGCAAGTGACGCTAGAGAGTGTAGGGCGAGAGATAGGTGGCGATATTCTGTTCCAGCGCCACATTCAGATCGCGCATCAGGCTGTCGACCAGTTCGAACCAGACGGCTTCGCGCTCATTGAGCGTCGCATCCTCCGCCACCGTGCGTGAATGGGTCGCCTTGGCCGTCACCTGCGCCGCCGGCACGCCCCCGCCATCGTAAATCTCGATGCGCACCGCAAGCTCCGCGTCATACCGCTCTCCCTGCTCGGTGGTGAAGAGCCCCCGGAGGCCCTGATTGGTCTCAAGCGGCACCTCGATGACCGCTGCCGTGACGATCACGAATCTGGCTGTGGCCGTCGTCCGCCCTGCCCCCGCGGCCGCCTGGAGCCGGTCCCTCGCCCAGCGCCGGGCCGCCTGCTGAGGCGGTTCCGCCATCAGATGTTCGACATGAGGCGAACGGAGCGTCGGAGTGTAGGTGCTGGTGACTTCGATCCGGGCAACGTCGAGGCGGATCGGATCGAGGTGGCCGTAGGTGAGTTCGGGAAAGGATGGCTGGGGTGGCGACGTCTTCGTGCAGCCGGCCAGCGCCGACAGCAACAGCGTCGAGAGCACCAGCGTGGCAAGCCGGGATCGGAATGGGGGGCACGGCATGGGCTGCGAACTCCCGACAATGGGCATCTTCTGGCGTTTACGCTTCACCGTCATCACCGGCGCTTCGCCGCCAGGCAGCGATGCGCCCGTCCAGCTCGTCGACCGGGAACATATAGACGGTACTACAGAACTGGCAGGTCACGTCGATGACACCGTCGCGCTCGAGCGTCGCCTTTTCCTCCTCGGAAAAACTGGCGAGCAGGGCCAGGACACGATCCTCGCTGCACCGACACTTGTCGCGCAACCGCTTTTCCGGGAAAACACGAACGCCGAGCTCGTGAAACAGGCGGTACAGGAGATCGCCGGTCGCGAGGTCTGGATCGAGAAGTTCGTCGTCGGTGGCACTCGACAATAGCACTTCGGCCGTATGCCAGACCTCCGCCAGACTGTCCTCGGCAAACGCCCCTGCCGCTTCTTCCAGCGGCATCCGCTGCAGCGCCAGCGCCGCGGCCCGCCAGCTGCCGTCCGCCCCCTGTCCCGCGACCAGGCGCAGGCTGGTGGCGACCTGTTCCGACTGGGTGAAATAATTGCGCGCGCAATCCGCCAAATTGGCCCCGCAGAGATCGACGATCCCCTGATAGCGCTCCGTGTCCGGTCCCTGATCGACGGTGAAGGCGAGGTACCCGCCCCCCAGGAGCCGGGGCACCGGCGCCGCGGCGAGACCGCCGGCCGCCTCGGCGGCGGCGAATTTTTCCGCATCGAAATCGGCATAGGCGCGCAGGTTGCCGTCGCTGGTGACGTCCGCGACAAGCAGGCCTACCGGCCCGTCACCGCGGGTCTGCAACGAAAAGACGCCCTCATATTTCAGCCCCCCGGCAAGCACGGCCGCGAGCGCGAGCGCTTCCGACAAAAGGGCGGAAACCGGGACCGGGTAATCATGCCGGGCGAGGATCGTGCCGAGTGCGGGGCCAAGCCGCACGATGCGCCCCAGAATACCGGCCTCACCCAGGACGAAGGATTCGATGAAGTCGCTATCAGGCGCAAGGGTCGCGCGGGCTGGAGAACCGGGCCGGTTGGGCATATCCCGATGTTACCCCCTGGCAACCGCCCGAAAAAGGGTGGGGTCGCGCATTGGCGGTGTGGCGGACGTAATCGTCCCTAGGCGTAGCACCAGGCGAGGATCGCTTTCTGGGCGTGAAGGCGGTTTTCCGCCTCGTCCCAGACAGCCGAGCGCGGCCCGTCGAGGACGCTGGCGGCCACCTCCTCATCGCGATGCGCGGGCAGGCAGTGCATGAAAATGGCGTCCTCGGCCGCCACCGCCATGATGTCCTCCGTCACCCGAAAGGGCGTCAGGGCCGGATCGGGCGCGCCATCCTGTTCAGCCGCGTCGCCCATCGAGACCCAGGTATCGGTGATCACCGCCCGCGCATCCTGAACGGCCGCGAGCGGATCGGTGGTGAAGATCAGCCGGCCGTTATGCTGCCGGGCGAGCGCCTCGCTGGCCCGGACGAGATCGGCCGCCGGGCGGCGGCTCTCGGGGATGGCGAGGCGAAGTTCCGAACCCAGCAGGGCGGCCGCCTGCATCCAGCTCACGGCGACATTGTTGCCATCCCCCAGCCAGGCGATCGGCTGGCCGGTGACGGGGCCGAACCGTTCTTCGAAGGTCAGCAGGTCGGCCACGATCTGGCACGGATGGGACCGGTCTGTCAGGCCGTTGATCACGGGCACGCTCGCGTGCCGGGCGAGCTCCTCGAGCTTGGCCGGATCGTCCGTGCGGATGAGGATGCCATCGACATAGCGCGACAGAACACGCGCTGTATCGGCAATGGTCTCGCCCCGCTTGATCTGCGTCTGCTCGCCATCCAGCACGATGGCATGCCCGCCAAGCTGGAAAGCAGCCACCTCGAATGAAACACGGGTGCGGGTCGAGGGCTTCTCGAAAATCATGGCGAGGGTCTTGCCGGCCATCACGCCGGAACCCCCGTCGCCGGCCTTGAAGCGGGCGGCGCGATCGAGAATCTGACGCAACTCACCCGGAGTCAGATCGGCCAGATCGAGAAAATGACGGGGCGGGCTCATCGGATTTGACGTCTTTCGCTTATTATCTGTCTGTCGGGCACACGCGGCCCGTCAGCCTTTGGCTTCATGAGCCCGGCAGGCCTGCTCGAGCATGTCCATCGCTTCGTCGATATGGGCTTCGGTCACGATCAGAGGCGGTGCGAAGCGTACGACATCGGCTCCCGCTGCGGCGGTCAAAAGTCCCTCTGCGCGAATCTCATCCACCATCTCCCGGTTGGACGGCAGACAGACCAGGCCCTGCAACATGCCCAGCCCGCGCCTGGCTTTGAAAATCCCCGGAAACCTGCCGGGAAAGGCCTCGAGCCGGTCCGCCAGATAGGCGGCCGTGTGCCGCACCCCATCCAGGAAGCCGGCTTCGGTCATCACCTCGAGAACCGCCTCGGCGGCCGCCATGGCAAGCGGATTGCCGCCAAAGGTCGAGCCATGGCTGCCCGGTGTCATCGCCGCCGCCGCCCTGTCCGTCGCCAGCACCGCGCCCACGGGAAATCCGCCGCCCAGCCCCTTGGCGAGAGTCATTACATCCGGCGCCACATCGAACCATTCGTAGGCGAAAAGCCGGCCCGTCCGGCCCATGCCGGTCTGGACTTCGTCGAAGATCAGCAGCAGGCCGAATTCGTCACATATCGCCCGCAGGCCCTGAAGATATTCTTTCCGCGCGACATTGATTCCGCCCTCGCCCTGGACCGGCTCGACCATGATCGCGGCCGTCTCCGGGGTGACGGCGGCGCGGGCCTCGTTGAGATTGCCGAAGGCGACGTGATCGAACCCCTCTACCGGCGGGCCGAATCCTTCCAGTGTCTTGGCCTGGCCGCCAGCCGCCATGGTGGCGAGCGTCCGGCCGTGAAAGGCGAGTTCGGCCCCGATGATGCGGTAGCGCTCCGGCGCACCGTTGAAGCTCTGATACTTCCGGGCAAGCTTGATCGCGCCCTCACAGGCCTCGGCCCCGGAATTGCAGAAAAACACCCGGTCAGCAAAGCTGTGCGCCACGAGCTGGCTTGCGACCCGATCCTGGCCCGGAATCCGGAAGATGTTCGAGCAATGCCAGAGCTTGGCGGCCTGAGCCTGGAGGGCCGCGACCAGCCGTGGATGGCTGTGGCCGAGAGAGTTCACGGCAATCCCGCTGGCGAAGTCCAGGAAGCGGCGGCCATCCTCGGTGAAGAGATAGGGCCCCTCGCCCCGCTCGAAAGCGAGGTCGCATCTCCTGTAAACATCCATCAGGGCGGTCGTCACGTCGTGCTCCATCAAGGGGCGGAAGCCGGCCGATCTTCGGCCGGCCCGGCTGAAAGCCGCGGAGTATCTGGCCCGGCCCGGCTTCTGTCAACGGAGACCGACGTGCCGGCGAGGACGATTTCGCCCGGCGACCGGCCTCAAGCCTTCAGGCGATAGCCGGTCCGGAACATCTGGTAGGCTGCCAGGATCAACAGGGCATTCACCGCCAGCATGAGCACGACGCCGATCCAGACCGGCGCGTCGGACACGCCGATAAACCCGTAGCGGAACCCGTCGATCAGGTAAAAGACCGGGTTGAGCAGGGCCAGTGTGTGCCAATAGCCCGTGAGCCGGTCCACCGAATAGAACGAGCCCGAGATCAGGGTCAGGGGGGTGATGATGAAATGGTTGGTCGCCGCCATATGGTCGAACTTCTGCGCCCAGATGCCCACGATGATTCCGACCAGCGACAGGGTGGTCGCGGCCGCGATCGCGTGAAAGATCACGAAGCCGGGATGCAGGATCCGCACATCCACGAAGATTGCCATCGCGAGCCCCGCCAGAATGGCCACCGCCACGCCCCGCGCCGCGCCCCCCAGCGCATAGGCGAAAGTGAGCTCGCCCGGAGAGAGGGGCGGCATCAGCACGTCGACGATGGACCCGTCGACCTTTGCAATCATGATGGAGCTCGACGTATTGCCGAACGCATTTTGCAGCACCACCAGCATGATCAGCCCCGGCACCAGGAATTCCGCATAGGTGACGCCGCCGGGACCCAGACTGCGTCCGATCGCCACGGTGAAAATCACGAGAAAAATCAGGGCCTGCACGCAGGGCGCCAGCAGGGTCTGCGACCACACCTTGAGAAAACGCCTGATTTCCTTGAAAAGAAGGGTCCTGAACCCGAGCCAGTTAACCATGGGCCGGCATCGTTCCTTTACGTCGGGGGGCATGAGGTGGCCGCAGTATAGGCGGCCGACCTGTGACCGCAAGCCGCGCTTTTTCGGCGAATTTGTGCCAGTCTCGCGCCATGGAAAACAGCGAGACGGACCCGCCCCCGGCAACCGCAGCCCCCGAGCGGCGCGCGGCGCGCGGGCCGGGCGATCGGCGCCGGCCACGCAGGCCGACGGCAAAATCGCTGGAGAATGTCGCACTCTACTATCTGGAGTGCTTCGCCAGTTCGCGCGAAAACCTGCGCCGGGTGCTCGATCGGCGCCTCAGAAAGGCCCGGGCCGTTCATCCGGACGAGGATTACGCCGCGCTGGACGAGGCGATCGGCGATATGCTCGACCGGTTCGAGCGATCCGGCCTGCTCGATGACCGGGTTTATGCCGAGCATCTGGCCGAGAGTCTGTTGCGCCGGGGCGAGTCCCGCCGCCGCATCCAGCAGCGGCTGCGCCAAAAGGGCGTCGGTGCCGATGATATCGGGCACGCGCTCGCGCGGCTGAATGACCAGACCGCGCAGCCCGATCTGGTCGCCGCCTGCCGGCTCTTGCGCCGGCGGCGCCTCGGCCCCTACCGGCAGCGCGATCGTGCCGAACGCTTTGAAAAGGATCTGGCCGCCCTGGCGCGGGCCGGATTTTCGCTCGATACCGCGCGCGAGGTCCTCGGACTGGCGTCTCCGGAAGAGGTCGAGGCGCTGGAGCGCGACGCTGCCGAACCCGCCGCTCCCCAATAACCGTTACTCTAGTAACCGTCACCCTCGGGCCCGGGGCCGAAGCCGGGTCGGCTGGACGCCCGACGGGCGGACGGATGGCCAGGACCGGCATCCCCATAGCCATCCCCATTGCCATCCCCATTGCCATTGCCATTGCCATTGCGATTGCCATCCGCGCCCGCCTCCGGCTCGCCATCACCATCGCCCGCCGGGCCGGCGTCGAGCTGGATATGGGCCGGCGGCGCGTTGCCCTGCTGGTCCACACCAAAGTAGATCGTGCGATGGGGAAACGGAATTTCGATTCCAAGTTCATCGAACCGCGCCTTCATGCGCCGGTTGAATTCCCGACCCACGGCCCATTGCTGGATGGGCTCGGTCGTGATGCGCGCCTTGATGATCACCGCATTGTCGCCGAAGGAATCGAGGCCGAGAATTTCGAGCGGTTCCTTGATCAGCGGCCCGTATGTCTCGTCCTTCTGCATCTCGTCACTGATTTCGTGCAGCACACCGGCCACCTGATCGTAATCCTCACGATACGCAACGCCGATATTGAAGAGATAGCGCGAATAGTCCTTTGTCATATTCATCACGCTATCGACGGTACTGAAGGGAATCGTGTGCACATTGCCCGAAAGATCGCGCAAGCGGATCGAACGGACACTCATCGATTCCACAATTCCGGAATGATTGCCGAGCTCCACCACATCGCCGATCGAAATCGTATCCTCGGCCAGGATGAAGCCACCCGTGATGACGTCCTGAACCAGTTTTTGCGCCCCAAAGCTGACCGCAAGTCCCGCGACTCCGGCGCCGGCGATGAGCGGCGTGATATTTACGCCGAACTGGTCGAGCAGCATGAGCGCCACGACGATCACAAGCACGATGAACGCGACGCGCCGGATCATGGGCAGAAGCGTTTGCAGGCGAGCCGCCCGGCGCCCGTTCTCCGCCGCCTCACTGAGGCTGCGCAGCCGGCGTTCCAGCTCGATACAGAAGGCATTCCAGGCGACGATCGCCAGGGTCAGGACCAGAAGGACGGTAAGCGTCTGCCCGATAAAGTTCTGGCCGCCCGCCGAGGCGAGCCAGTCGATCGTGCTGAGGCCCCAGACCTCCAGAATCGCGATGAGGGCGATCAGGTTGATCACGGTTCGGACAGCGCCCTGAAAAACCGGCAGGAAGCGGTTGGTCCGTTCCTCGAGAGTGGGAAAGCGGCTCTTGAGGTCGTTCGAGAATGCAAGCGCACGATTAAGCGCCGTGCGCACTGCCAGACGAATGAGACGCGCCAGCAGCAGGACGAACACGCTCAGAAGCGTGGCGCGGGCAACATAGGCAAAGCCCCCTTCGGTATTTGCCAGCCAGACCGCGAGCACCGCCAGGATGTAGAAAATCGCCGCGATGTGCCAGAAATCCGACAGCCGGCTGGCCACGGCATGAACGCTTGCCGGCAGCCCGCCGGTTTCGGCCTGTTCCTTGCGGAGCCAGTCCGCCACCTGGCCCCGCGACTGAAAGACCACGACGATCAGCAGCGCCGCGATGATGAGGCCCAGAAAATCGGTCAGCGCAGTCTGCGCCGGGACCGCGAGCCCGGCCGCGCCGGCGGCCATGATGGCGGCGTATCCATAGACCGAGATCCGCACGAGCCGCTTGACCCAGACATATTGGTAGACGGCGCTCTGATCCGTCAGGCCGACGAAGCGAAGCCGTGCCGTGCGAGGCGCGTAAAACGCCCGCGCGGCCGCCGAGACGGCCCGCTCGATCAGGCTTGCGTTGATGAAGACCAGGGCCACGAGACGGGCTTCCGCCTCGAGCGCGACGAGGGCAAGGGCGGCCTGGGCGCCGGCCCAAAACAGCCCGATCGGAATCACATCGAGAACGGTGCGCAAGGCCAGAACGAGGGCGCGGCTTCCCAGACCCGGCACGGGCCAGGCTTCCACGGTGCGTCGGGGGTGGCGCAGCGCCCATCGGGCCAGTTCCTCGGCGGCGAAGCCGGCGGCGAGAATGAGCACGAGGTATCCCAGGGCAAGCCAAAGTCGGCCCTGCACGTCGGGGTTCTGCGCGCTTTCCCAGAGCCGGCCAAGACGGTCGGGAAGCTCGATAAAGAGTCGGGCGGTATCCGCGAGCGAAACGGCGGCGGCCTCGATCCGGGCGGCGGCAGCCCGGGCGGCCCCCTCGAAAATGCCGCTCTCCGGCGCCGCGGCCGCCGGGCCGGCCGCATCCCCTTGTGCGGCCTTTGCGTCCGTCGCCTCGAGGGCTTTCAGGCGATCGAGCAGCTTCTGGCGCTTGGCATCGTCCTCGAGGGTTTCGATGAGGGCCTGAATCCCCGCCTGCTCCCCGCTTCCCGCCGCCGGGGGCGCCGCCATCGACTGCGCCAGCGCGTTGCCCGGGGCAAGGGGGACGGCAAGCAGAAGCACCAGAAGCAACAGGCCGGAGAGAGCGCGCGTGCGCAACCGGCCGACAGGGCCGGGCGGGATCGCCATCTTCCGGTCAGGCTGTCTCATCGCGCCCCGTCTCCTCCCTCTTGTTCCAGCCCCGTCCCCGGCCCCATTGTCGGATCGGCGAGCGGCCGGGAAGTTTGCCCTTCGCTGCAACTCTCTTTAGCATTTTTACCAGCTAAGCGATGAAAGCCGAAGACCCAACCCCGGGGCGACCGCGCAACCGGCCGGACGGGCCTTCCCAACGAAACCTGACGAAAGGGGCGGGGCTTGGACGTTACGATTTACCACAATCCGAAATGCAGCAAATCGCGGCAGACACTCGATCTGCTTCGGGAAAAAGGCGTCACACCGCGCATCGTCGAGTATCTCAAGACACCGCCGGACGCGGCGGAGATTCGACAGATCCTGACAGAGCTCGGCCTCGCCCCCCGCGATCTGGTGCGCCGCAAGGAGTCCGCCTACAAGGAGGCCGGCCTCGACGACCCGGCGGTCGGCGACAGTGATCTGGTGGCGGCGATGGTCCGCCACCCGGTGCTGATCGAACGTCCGATTGTGCGCGCCAATGGCAAGGCCACCATCGGCCGGCCGCCCGAGCGGGTGCTCGACATCCTTTGATGCGACTGAATGACGCGACTGACCGACAACGACATCCTGAACCCCGACATCCTGAACCCCTGGAACCGGAAAGATAAATTCATGGACAAGCCCGCGATCACCATGCACGACATCAACGCCTACGCCCGCAAGCGCTGGAGCCCGCGATCCTTTGCCGACAAGGCAGTGGACCCGAAGACTCTGGCCTCGCTGTTCGAGGCGGCGCGCTGGGCTCCCTCATGCTTTAACGCTCAGCCCTGGGCTTTCATCGTGGCGACGAAGGACGAGCCCGAGGGGTACGAGAAACTCCTTTCCTGCCTGATCGAATACAACCAGGGCTGGGCCAGATCGGCGCCGGTGCTGGCCCTGTCGGTGGCGCAAAACAATTTCGCGCATAACGGCGAACCCAACGCGCACGCGCTGCACGATGTCGGCATGGCGGCGCTCAGCCTGACGCTGGAAGCGGCGGCGCATGATCTTTATGTCCACCAGATGGCCGGTTTCGATGCCGGGAAAGCGCGCGCGGCGTTTGGCATTCCCGAGGAATGGACACCCGTCGCGGCCCTCGCCATCGGCTTCAAGGGGGCGCCCGATGCCCTGCCGGACTCTCTGGCCGAAAAGGAAAAGGCGCCGCGCGAGCGCAAGCCGCTCTCGGCCTTCGTTTATTCGGGCGCTTGGGGGCAGGCGGCAGGGCTGGCCGGCGATTGAGGCCGGGACGTTCGACCCGTGGGACCGGCAGGGCAGCGTGGCGCGCCCGGGAAGACTCGAACTCCCAACCCCCAGATTCGTAGTCTGGTGCTCTATCCAGTTGAGCTACGGGCGCAAAACGGCCGAATTCCGTCAGGGCGGAAAGGCGCGGGGAAGCTAATCGAATAGCCCGGCCATGGCAAGCGGGGTGGGCTGGATAGGCGCAAATGGGGGATTGGACCCGCCGGGCCCGGCCGATCCCGGCGTTAACCCGACCTTAGTCGGAACGAATCACACTTCAAACTCGGTGGCAAGCCGGGTAAAACGGTTGTGGCGCATCCGGGCGTAAGGTAGTATCCGCTCGCAACTGACTGGATCAGAAGCGTTTTCGGGCTTGGAGGAAGCCTGTTCTTGAGTCTCGGGCCACGCCCCGCGACACCTCCTGCAACGTAGGTTCGGACAAACTTAAGGTAAGCACGCTTATGGCCCTGTGGAGAACGCCTGCTGGCATCTTGGCGGCAGCCCTGATCTTGAGCGGCTGCTCAACGGCTTCCGACGTTGGAGACTTCCTCTGGCCTTCCCTGGAAGGGGACGAACCCGCGGCGCCGGAAGTAGTCGAAGCGCCGGCGGAGATTCCGGCGCAACCGACAGCACCGCAACAGGCGCCCGCGCCCTATGGCGGACCTCAGGCAGCCCCTCCCGCGCCGGCCCCGACCGCGCAACCGCAATTCCGCCCGCCGCCCCCGGTTCAGAACACGGTGCCGGTGCAGTTACCGGAAGTCACCCCGGGCCAGCCGACGGGCACCTTCGTCGGCCAGAAGATTCAACAACTGCGCAACGACCTGACCAGCATGCAGGCGGCTATCCGCGCGCACGGCAACGAGCTGGCGCGAGTCCGCAACAACATCGGCCAGAACAGCCAGGCCTATCACGGGATCGCAGCCGCTATTCGCGCCCGTCTGCAAGCCGGAACCACACCGGGCAACCCGATCCTGGTGCGCCAGTGGAACGAGGTGCAGCAGCAGCTCGACCGGATCCTGTCCGATGTGGCGCAGCTCAACAGCCTGTCCAATCGTGCCGCGGCCGACGCCGGGCTCGCCGCCTTCCTTCTGGAATCGACCCGGGCCGCCTACGGCCTTGCGGGCGCGGTCGAGGAGGACCACCGGCAGCTCGGCATTCTCGAGGACGAGGTCAATAAGACCGTCGTCAGTGCCGACCGGGTCCTGAACGAGCTCAGCGAGGAAATCCGCCGCCAGACGGATTACGTCTCGCGCGAGCGCCAGAACCTGCAGGTTCTCTCGCTGGCGATCAAGAACGGGGAGCTGTACGGCTCCAGCCTCGCGAACCGCGCCTTCGGCCAGGGCGGCATGGACAGCAGTCTTGCCTCGGCCGAGCCCTCGCTCGGGTCCTTCTCACAGGGGCCGACCCGCCGTCCGCTCGTGGTGGTCCGTTTCGACCGCGAGGACGTCGAATACAAGCAGGCCCTGTACACGGCCGTGAGCCGGGCGCTGGAGCGGCGCGCCGGCGCGTCCTTCGACGTGGTCGCCGTTGCGCCGGCCATCGGCAATACGGCCGACCTCGCACGGGGCAGCAACTCCGCCCGGCGCTATGCCGAACGGGTCGCCCGCGCGCTGGTCGATATGGGCCTGCCCGCGGACCGGGTCAATCTCTCGGCCAGCACCAGCACGGAAACCGCCTCCAACGAGGTGCACGTCTACGTCCGTTAGAGCAGCGGGTTTCCGGACCGGAACACGAAACGGCGCTCCTCGGAGCGCCGTTTTATTTTGCAGGTGTTTGCGGACGGGCCGATTACGGACGGTCGGGCAGCGCAACATTGTCGATCAGCCGGACGCCCTCGATGAGGGCCGCGCCAAAGGCCCGTGCGGCGCCCTGCGCCGGCTCCCAACGCCGGCCGGGGCGGGACAGCGTGTCGGCGAGCCGGACTTCCACATAATCGATCCGTTCGAACCCGGCCGCCGCGAGTTCCGTGCCGGCGCGCGCCTCGGCCGCCGCAATCTCCTCGCCCGCCGCCACCTCACCCGCCAGCCTCTCGAGCGCGCGATACAGCCCCGACGCGACCGCGCGCCCCGCGGTCGAGAGCTTGGCGTTGCGCGATGAGAGGGCAAGCCCGTCCTCTTCGCGAACGGTGGCCACGCTTTCAATATCGACCGGCTGACCAAGATCGGCCACCAGGCGGCGGATCACCTGCAATTGCTGAAAATCCTTTTCGCCGAAAAAGGCGCTGTCCGGCTGGACCTGGTTGAGCAGTTTGGTCACGACCGTCGCAACGCCCTCGAAATGGCCAGGTCGGGCGGCGCCGCAAAGTCCGTCGCTGATACCACCGACCGATACTCGGGTCGCGAAACCCGCCGGGAAAATCTCGTTTACATCGGGCAGATAGGCGAGATCCGCCGCCTGCGCCGAGAGGGCGTCAAGATCGCGCGCCTCCTGGCGGGGATAGGTCGCGAGATCCTCGGCCGGCCCGAACTGTATCGGGTTTACGAAGATCGAGACCACGACCCGGTCGGTCCGGGCCCTCGCCTGGCGCACCAGTTCGAGATGACCGCGATGGAGTGCCCCCATGGTGGGCACGAACCCTATGCGCACGTTGTCCCGGCGCCACTCCACCAGGCGGTGGCGCAACTCCGCCGCCGTGCGGACAGTCGCGATGGAAGCCGCCGTCATCGGCCGAAATCCGCGTTCAGGTGCCGGTCTCGCGCCGGGCCGCTACCGCGGGGCCGTTGAAGCAGTGTTCCGGCCCCGGAAATTTCCGCGCACGCACATCGGCCGCATATTGTCCGACCGCCTCGCTCACCGGCCCCGCCAGCTCGGCATAGCGCTTGACGAATTTCGGCGTGAATTCCGTGAAGAGCCCGAGCAGGTCCTCGGTCACCAGCACCTGGCCATCACACGCGTTCGAGGCGCCGATGCCGATGGTTGGAATATCCACTTCCCCGGTCAGGCGACGCGCAACCTCCTCGATCACGCCTTCAACGACCAGGCTGAAGGCACCGGCTGCCGCCACTGCGCGGGCATCCTCGATGATCGCCTCGGCCTCGTCCTGGCGCCGGCCCTGGGCGCGGTAGCCGCCGAGCGCGTTGACGGATTGCGGCTTGAGGCCGACATGACCCATCACCGGAATGCCGCGCCGGCCGAGAAAGTCGATCGTTTCCGCCATCTCGCGCCCGCCTTCGAGCTTGACGGCCGCCGCGCCTGTCCCGGCCAGGATCCGCGCCGCATGGCGATAGGCCTGAGCCGGCGATTCCTGATAGCTCGCGAAGGGCATGTCCACGACGACGCAGGCCCGGGTCGAGGCGCGCACCACGGCCGCGCCGTGATTGACCATCATGTCCAGGGTGACCGGCAGAGTGCTGTCGAAGCCGTAAAGCGCCATGCCCAGGCTGTCGCCCACCAGCAACACATCGACATGCGGATCGAGCAGCCGGGCCATGGGCGCCGTATAGGCAGTCAGGCCGACGATCGGCGCGCCCGTCTTGCGCCCACGGATCTCCGGCACCGTCATGCGCTTCTGCCGCGCGCCGGTGTCCGGCGGTGATTCCGATACCGGGGATTTATGGATGCTCATGGGTGCCTCCTTTCGGCACACTGCAGTGCAATACAGCAAGCGCCCCTGTTTTACCCGCTCCGCAGGCCGGCTGCCAAGGGACCTCTCTCGGCCGCATTGCCCGGATTTCCCCCGCTTTCAGCCTTTATCCGGTCTTTCCAGCGGCAAAGTTCTAGCCCCGGCCCCTTTTTCCCGGGTGATGGTGGGTCGCGTGGAGGGGCCAGAATCGCTCCATCGTCAGATAGGTGAAAGAGGCGGACCAGGTGATCGTGAGCAGGCCCACGAAGCTCTCGCTCGCCGCCATCAGCCGCATGGCGCCGGTGGGGACGATATCGCCATATCCCAGGGTCGTGTAACTGACCGCGGAAAAATAGACGTAATCAGCCCAGATGCCGGTAAACGCGCCGGCGATTTCACCGCCAAAGGCCCCGGCGGCGGCAAATTTCTCGGCGCCGTAATAGGCCAGAGCGTAAATGCCAATCTCGGTGAAATGGGCCAGGGTGGCCGCGAGGACGACAACGACGACACGCAGCCGGGGATCGCCGTGCATTCTTGGCAGGAAGTTCCATATCCGGCGAAGGGCCTCGTAATGGATCGAGATGCAAATCACGATCAGTGAGAGTCCCAGCCATAACCCGTTCGCCATGTTCGCCCCTCCCCCTGACCGGCCTGCCTGCCCAAGCTCCCTGGCCAACCTGCCTGGCCGGCCTGTCCCGGCGGCCCGCGAGACGGTAGGCCCGCCGGCGCCGGTTCGCTAAGATACCCGCGCAAACCTCGATTGGGAAATTCCATGCGTTCTCTCCCGCCCCCGGCATACCGGCGTCGGCGCGCCACACCGGCGCCGCCTGCCGCCGCCCTCCTTTTCGCCGCCATGCTGCTTCTTCCTTCCTGCGAAGCCGGGCAGCCCGGCGCGCTGTCAGCGTCGGCGCCCGACCGGGCCGGCCCGGCAGACTCAATCGATTCCGCCGGCAGCGCGGCCCCGTCGCGCCAGCGGGCGGCGGCGCACGGGCGGGCGGACGATCCGGCCGGACAGTCCGAGCCGGAGGCGACGAAATTCATGGTCGCCGCCGCCCATCCGCTCGCCGTCGAGGCGGGACTGGAGATGCTGCGCGCCGGGGGCAGCGCGGTGGACGCGGCAATCGCGACCGAGATGGTCCTCACACTGGTCGAGCCGCAGAGTTCCGGTATCGGCGGCGGCGCCTTCCTGGTGCATTTATCGAAAGATGGCGCCCTCACGACGTATGACGGCCGGGAGACCGCGCCGGCCGCCGCCGGGGGCGACCTTTTCCTGCGCGACGATGGCACGCCCATGGAATTCTTCGAGGCGGTGGTCGGCGGACGGTCCGTCGGCGTGCCGGGCTTCATGCGCATGGCCGAGCTCGCCCACAAGGATCACGGCACGCTGCCCTGGGCACAGCTTTTCGAGCCCGCGATCCGACTTTCGGAAAATGGCTTTCCCGTTTCCGAGCGCCTGGCGCGCCAGATTGCGGAAGACAAGTATCTCGACACGTTCGAGGCGGCGCGCGCGTATTTCTTCACGGCAGACGGCGCCCCCAAACCGGCCGGCACGATCCTCCGCAATCCGGCCCTGGCCGAAACGCTGCGCCATCTGGCGCAAGCCGGGGCCGGCGCCTTCTATGACGGGCCATTGGCCGAGGACATCGTCGCCGCCGTTCGATCGACCGCACGCAATCCGGGCCAGCTAACGCCCAAGGACATGGAGACCTACAGGGCCAAGGAACGCCCGGCGCTGTGCGGCCCCTACCGCCGCTGGCTCGTCTGCGGCATGGGGCCGCCGACCTCGGGCGGGCTCGCCGTCCTGCAAACCCTCGGTATTCTGGAGGAGTTCGACCTGTCCGGCCTCGATCCCAACTCGGCCAAAGCCGTACATCTGATCACCGAAGCGATGAACCTGGCCTATGCGGACCGCAACCGCTATGCGGCCGATTCCGATTTCGTGCCGGTCCCGACGGCGGGTCTGTTGCGCACCTCATATCTGAAGGAACGGGCGCAACTCATTTCGTTCGACCGGGCCATGGGTCCGGCTGCACCTGGTACGCCAAAGGGGGCGGCGCTCGCCCCCAACGCGTCCGCGCCGCATAATTCGGGCTATTCCACCTCGCATATGAGCATTGTCGACGGCGACGGAAGTGTGGTGTCGATGACCGCGACGATCGAAATGGCATTCGGCTCGCGCGTGATGACCCGCGGTTTCCTGCTCAATAACGAGCTGACAGATTTTTCCTTCATTCCGGAAATCGACGGTCTCCCGGTAGCCAATCGCGTGGAAGGGGGCAAGCGGCCACGGAGCACCATGTCGCCCACCATCGTGCTGGACGGGGCGGGAAAGCCCTATCTGATCATCGGCTCACCGGGCGGCCCGTTTATAGCACCCTATGTGATAAAGACGCTGATCGGTGTGCTCGACTGGGACATGTCGGTCCAGTCGGCTATCGCCCTGCCGAATTTTGCCAACCGCAACGGACCGATCGAACTCGAAGCCGACACGGCACTCGGCGATCTGGCGCCGATCCTTCGCGCGCTCGGACATGACGTGAAAAGCCGCCGCCTGCGCAGCGGCCTCCATGGCATCCGGGCGACGGAAACTGGTTATGAGGGGGGTGCCGACCCCCGACTGCATGGCGCCGCCCGGGGAGAATGACAGGCCGGGCAACTGTGCCGGCGCGAAAACGGGCCCGGATTTTCATCCGGGCCCGTTCCGTCTCACCTTAACCAACCGGGTTTCATCCCGGCACCCAACCGGTGCCTGATCCGGGCAACCCCGCCGCCTCGTCCCATCAGCGGGTTTGGCCGGGACCGGAAGAGCATCGCAACCGCCTGCCGGGTGCCTTTCCAGGGGGAGATCAGCGGGGCACAGCAAGCCCGGCCGACGGCGGCGAAGCATGGCGAAACCGTAGCATCGGGGCCGACCCTCCCGATAGTCGAGGTCACCCGTTTGTGAGACGATTTGAAGAGCCGGGCGTGCCCGGCTCAATCGCCGAGCGGCAGATAGAGGCGGAACGTCGTGCCCTCGCAGCCGGTCCGGACCATCTCGATTCCGCCTCCATGGGCGGCGACAATCTCACGCGCAATGGCAAGGCCGAGGCCGCTGCCGCCTGCCTTCTCCGATCCGGCAAAGGGCTCGAACAGGGATTTGAGCGCGTTCGGCGGCAGGCCCGGACCGTTATCGCTGATATCGATTTCGGCGCTGGCGTTGCGGCGGCACGCCGAGACCGAGACCTTGTGAGCGCCGGCCTGGCGCGCGTTGCCGATGAGATTTGTCAGCACGCGGTCGATCTGGTCGCGGTCGGCCACAAGGCGAAAATCCTCGCCGACCCTGTTTTCCAGCGTGAAGTCGGTTGCCGCCTCGGCCTTAAGAGGGGTCGCAAGTTCCTCGATCAGAGGGCGGAGAAATATCGGCTCCGGCCGGACCAGTGGCGCATCACGACGCGCATATTCCAGCGTGCGAACGCACAACGTTACGGCCCGGTCGATCGACCGGATCAGCGTCGGCGCGACCTTTCGGACGTCAGGATCGGTGCTGGCCGACAGGCGGTCCGACACCAGGCTGGCGGCCGAGAGAATGTTGCGCAGGTCATGATTGATCCGGGTCATGGCCGCCCCCAGCGCAGCCAGCCGGGTTTTTTGCGACAGCGCGAGGCGCAGGTCCTTTTGCATGCCGGCCAGCGTTTCCTCGACGAGGCCGATCTCGTCACGCCGGCCCGAGGGCCGGATCTCGCGCGATGCATCCTCGGGATTCGCCTGGAAGTTCAGCATCGAGTCCGTGATCCGGCGTATCGGCCGCACCATCAGCCAGCGCAGGGCAAAAAACACGAGCCCGGCCGTGATGACCGAAATCATCACCGACAATTGCAGGATGTTCCACGAATAATGCAGCATCGCTGCGCGCATCGGCGCTTCGTCGATCAGGACCTCGATCAGGATCGAGGTGTTTTTGGGCGACGGGCCGATCACGCGCAAGACCCGATTCCCGTCCTGGCGCAATGTATCCACCGCGGCCAGAAGGTAATCGACGAAGCTGAACGTCTCGATATCGAGCGTGAGATCCGCCGTCGGCGGTGTCGACAGTGTGAGGATGCGCTTGCTGCCGTCGAGATCGATCAACACCACAAGATGCGCCCCCGCATGCCCCAGCAACTCGCGGCTGAGATCGGGGCTGACCATGAAGTCCGGCGTCGCCTCGAGGGCCAGGGCGGCGAGATGGCCGGTCTGCAGCTTTTCGTCCAGATAGGTTTTCCAGAAATTTGCCATCGAGGGGGCGTAGATCAGGAATTCCCCCAACATGACGAAAAGGATCGTCAGGATCAGCAAGCGGGAGGACAAGCCGGGCGCAAGTCCGGGGCGCGATTTCCTGTGCTGCACCGTGGCGGCCATCCCGTTGAAATCTCCGCTTCCTGTGCCCGGTGCCCGCCCGAACCGGTCCACGAAGCCGGCGGGCTGGCGCGATCCGGCGCTCGGCCTAGCCTAGCCTGATCCGGCCATGTTTTCCGGCCATGTTTTCCGGCCTAGATTGCGCCCGCCGGCCCCGGCGGGCAAGGCTGCGATCGCCCCGGCCAGTCAGGGCCCGGTGCCTCGAAAGAGGCGGTTTTCAGCCCATCTCCCGGTTGACTTCGCCCCCGTCTCCCCCTATACAGCCCGCGCATCATCCTCGCGACCCGTACGCGCGCCAAGGGAGCCAGACGTTGAAACGCACCTACCAGCCCAGCAAACTGATCCGGAAGCGCCGGCACGGGTTCCGGGCGCGTATGGCCAGCGCCGGCGGTGTCAACGTGCTGAAAAGGCGCCGCGCCAAGGGGCGCAAGCGCCTCTCCGCCTGACGGCCTTCCGTCCATGGGGGCGGTCATGCCACCCCGTCTCCAGCGCCTCAAAAATCGCAGCGATTTCCAGCGCGTGGCCCGCGCCCGCCACCGGGCCGTACGCGACGGCCTGATCCTCCAGGCGGCACCGGCGCCGCCCGGCCTGCCCCCAGGGACGACCCGGATCGGCTTTACCGCAAGCCGCCGCGTGGGTAATGCCGTCACCCGGAACCGGGCCCGACGCCGGCTCAAGGCGGTGGTGGACAGCGTCCTCCGTCCCCATGGCGCGCCCGGCCATGATTACGTGCTGATTGCCCGGCGTGACACCCCCGCGCGACCCTTTGGTGCGCTGGAAAAGGATCTCGCCCAGGCGCTCCGGCGGCTCAAGCTCTATGTTGACGCCGACGCCGATATAGGCGATGCAGCCCCGGTTACTCGATCCCACCCCTGACGCGCGAGCGGACCCGTCCATGTCGCCTATGAAAGTCATCGCCCAAGCGCTGGTTCTGTTTTACCGGGGCGGAATCTCGCCGTTTCTGCCCGTTTCATGCCGCTACGTGCCGAGCTGCTCGGCCTATGCGAACGAGGCGATCGGGACCCATGGCGTGTGGCGCGGCATCTGGCTGACGCTTCGCCGGCTCGCCCGATGCCACCCCTGGGGAGGCGCCGGCTATGATCCGGTGCCGCCCGCCTTCACGCCGGCCGCCCCGTGCGGCCACGCCACACCGCACGAACATCAGCCGGGCACGGGAGAGAGCTAGACCATGGGTGACCAGAAAAACCTCCTGCTGGCGATCCTCGCCTCGCTCGTCATTCTCCTTGGCTGGCAGTATTTCTTCGAACAGCCGCGCCTCGAGGCGGAGCAGGCAGCCCAGCGTCTTGCCGCGGAACAAACCCTGGAAGGAGAGCCAGGCGAGATCGGCCCGCCGCGACTGGAACCCGAGGACGGGCAGGACATCGCCGCTGGCGCCCCGGCACTGCCGGGAGACGTCCCGCGCTATGCCACGGTCGAAGATGCCCGCCAGGCGAGCCCGCGCATCCGCGTGTCGACGCCCAGCCTTCACGGCACGCTGTCGCTGACGGGCGCGCGTCTCGACGACCTGACCCTCGCCGATTACCGCGTCGAGGCGGATCCCGCCTCGCCGGAGGTGACGCTGCTGACGCCCAAGGGCATGGCCCGGCCGTATTACGTCGCCACCGGATGGCTTTCGGCCGACGGGACGATCGACCTGCCCGGCCCGGACACCCTGTGGTCGACGGATAGCACGATCCTCACACCCGATCGGCCCGTGACGCTTAGCTGGGACAACGGACAGGGCCTCGTTTTCGAGCGGCGCATCGAGGTGGACAAGGACTACATGTTCAGCTTCGAGGACAGGGTCATCAACAATTCGGGACGGGCCGTGACGCTGTTTCCCTACGCGCTGTCCTCGCGCGCCGGCGTACCCGAGACGATGGGATTCTTTATTCTCCACGAAGGTCCCATCGGCGTTCTGAACGAGACCCTCAAGGAATACGACTACGGCGATTTGATGGAAGAAGGGCCTGTGGCGGCCGAAACCGGCCCCGGCGGCTGGCTCGGCTTTACCGACCATTACTGGCTGGTGAGCCTGATTCCGGCCTATGACACGCCCTCCAAGGTGCGTGTCAGCCACGCGCGCAAGGACGGCGTGAACCGTTTTCAGGTGGATATGCGGGGCGAGGCCGTCAACATCCCGGCCGGCGCCAGCGACGGTGTGGCCACGCGCGTTTTCGCCGGCGCCAAGGAGGTGCGGCTTCTCGATTCCTACGAGGCCGCCTACGATATCGACCGCTTCGATCTGGCCGTGGATTTCGGCTGGTTTTATTTCCTGACCAAGCCGATCTTTTACGTGATGGAGATTTTTGCCGATTTCCTCGGCAATTACGGTCTGGCCATCCTTCTGCTCACGGTCATCATCAAGCTCCTTTTCTTTCCGCTCGCCAACAAGTCGTATCACGCCATGGCTTCGATGAAGAAGCTCCAGCCGAAGCTCACGGAGCTGCGTGAAAAATACAAGGACGACAAGGCGAAGATGAACCAGGAGCTGATGGAAATGTACAAGCGGGACAAGATCAATCCCGCGGCCGGCTGCCTGCCGATTCTCATCCAGATCCCTGTTTTCTTTGCCCTCTACAAGGTGTTGTTCGTCAGCATCGAGATGCGCCATGCGCCGTTTTATGGCTGGATACAGGATCTTTCCGCGCCCGATCCCACCAGCGTGCTGAACGCCTTTGGTCTCCTGCCCTGGAGCGTGCCCGAGCTTGGGATGCTCAACTTCCTGAATATCGGAATCTGGCCGCTTATCATGGGCGCCAGCATGTATCTGCAACAGAAGCTCAACCCCCAGCCGGCCGATCCGATACAGGCACGGATGTTCATGCTGATGCCGATCATTTTTACCTTTCTCCTCGCCCAGTTCGCGGCCGGGCTCGTGATCTACTGGGCGTGGAACAACATCCTGTCCATCGCCCAGCAGTGGGCGATCATGAAAAAGGATAACGCGGCCTAGACGGTGGCGAGGGAAAGGCGGATGCCGGGATGAACGACGCGGTGCTCTCGGCCGAGGAGGACGCGCTGGAAGCGGGCCGCCGGCTCTTCGCGGGTCCGTGCGTCTTTATCGCCGGGGCCGCGACCGCTGACCGGCTGCCGCCGGCGGGCTCCCCTGAAATCGCTTTTACCGGCCGGTCCAATGTCGGGAAATCGAGCCTCATCAACGCATTGTCGGGTCAGAACGCCCTGGCCCGCACGTCGCGGACACCGGGCCGCACGCAGCAGCTCAACTTCTTCGATCTCTCGGCCGGGCGGCTCGTGCTCGTAGACCTGCCGGGCTACGGTTACGCACGGGCCGGCAGGAAAGTCCGCACGCAGTGGAACGAGCTGGCCCGGCAATATCTGGAAGGCCGGGCGGCGTTGCACCGCGTCTGTCTGCTCGTCGATTCGCGCCACGGCCTCAAGGACAGTGACCGAGATATCCTCGAACTGATGGACGAAGCCGCGGTTTCCTACCTGCTGGTGCTGACAAAGGCGGACAAGCCCTCCGGGGCCGCCCTGGCCGCCTGCCTTCGCGAGACGGCGGCGGAAGCCGCGCGCCATCCGGCCTGTTATCCGGCCCTGGCGGTGACCAGCGCGGAATCCGGCCAGGGTATCCCCGAGTTGCGGGCGCTTCTCACGCAATCCGCTGCCGGGTGAGAAATTTGGCACATCCTCCGGAATTGGGATAATGTCCCGCCCCATGAAAACGACCAAGCCAGCCGAAAAAAACGTGTGGCTCGAAAAGGCCAAAACCCTTTCCGAGGCGCTCCCCTATATGCGCCGCTATGCCGGCAGCACCTTCGTGATCAAGTATGGCGGTCACGCGATGGGGGACGAGCATCTGGCCAGCACCTTTGCGCGTGACGTGGTGCTGCTCAAGCAGGTGGGGATCAACCCCGTGGTGGTGCATGGCGGCGGACCGCAGATCGCGGCCATGCTGGAGCGGCTCAAGATCAAGAGCGAATTTGTCGATGGTTTGCGCGTCACCGACGCGGCCACGGTGGACATCGTCGAGATGGTGCTGTCCGGCTCGATCAACAAACAGATCGTCTCGGCTATCAACAAGGCGGGCGGTAATGCGATCGGGCTTTCGGGCAAGGATGGCAACCTGATCACCGCGCGCAAACTGACCAAGACGCAACGGGCGACGGATTCGAATATCGAAAAGATTCTCGATCTTGGCTTCGTGGGCGAACCAAAAGAGGTGAACCCGCGCCTGCTTCAGGACATGCAGAATTCGGCCGTCATCCCGGTCATCGCGCCGATCGGCGTGGGCACGCGGGGCGAGACCTACAATATCAATGCCGACACGGCGGCGGGTGCCGTGGCATCAGCCATCAAGGCAACGCGGTTCTACCTGTTGACCGACGTCGCCGGCGTGCTGGATCGCGACGGCAATCTCCTGACCGACCTCGATCTCGAGGAGGCCGAGGCGCGGATCAGCGACGGGACGATCACAGGCGGCATGATCCCCAAGGTTGAGACCTGCATGAGCGCCGTCCGCGCCGGGGTCGAGGCGTCCGTCATCATCGACGGGCGCACGCCCCACGCGCTTCTGCTCGAGATTTTCACGGCCCATGGCGCGGGCACGCTCATCCGGGGGACCGGGAGTGACAAAGCGGGCGAACAGCCCGTCAGCGAGTAGGATCGCGCTCACGCGGCCACAGAGTCGCCGAGATCCAGGAAGAACGAGATCTGCCATTCCATCTCGGATGTCGAGAGGGGGAAATCGACGCCGGCTTTCGGATGCAATACCGAGGCGGGCGAGACGCGGGCCACGCGCATCTGCAGGGTGGTGGAAAGGCGCATGCCCAGGCCCGCTTTCCAGACCAGGGCGGTAATGCCCCGGGCGCTGGCCGAATCGATGATCTTGGTCGCGACCTCCTCCGGCAGATCTGCGAGACAGGCGAGGCCGGCGGCGATGAACGCACTCTCGCGCGCGGCCACGGCCTCGGAAAGAACATCGGCTGTCAGTTCGCCGGCCGCGTGGAGGCGGCGGGCACGGGCGGCGGGCGGCTCGCCGGCCGTGGCGTCGGACTCGGTCTCTTGAAGCCGCTTTTCCATGACGCGCGCGATCGAGTGGAGAACAGCCGGCGAAAGATCGGTCCGCCGGCTCAATTCCTTGAGCAGTGACCGGCTGACAAAGCGCGCGATCCGCGCCAGGGTGGGCCCCGGGATCTGTGTGCGGCGCACCAGCGGCGCGTGCCACGCCTTGATCTCGCGGGCATGATCAGCAATCACATCGAGAGTTTCCTCGCGGATTTGCGCGCTGTCATTCGCGAGGAGCTCGGCCACCGCCGGTATGTCCCCGGTGCTCACGAGCGCATCGGAGACAGGCGCCATCAGGTCACGCCGGCTGGCGATACGCGACAGGCTGCCCGAGCCCGGATGACTGCGGATAATTGCCAGCAGATCCTCCTCGGACAGCAGGGGAGAGAATTCCAGAAGGGGAGCGGCGACGGACAGGTCCGGATCACGGGCGAGCGCCCGAACGGCGCGCGCCACCTCGGGCGGCACATTCGATACCTCGGAAAGGGAGCGGGCCAGGGCGGCGCGGACCCGACTCAACTGGTCGGCCGCCAGAATATCGATCATCTCGGTGATCATGTTTTGCAGTTTTTCAGCCTGTCCCGGCGCAAGCCCGGGTGCGAACGTCCGGACCTTGCGCGCCAGGGCCAGCCTGACATCATCGTCGGGATCGCGTGCGAGGCGCACATCGGCCTGAAGCGGTGTCTTCGGGTTGGCCGCTGTCGCGGCCCTCACGCCGGAATCAGGATCGCCCGCCAGGTAATAGAGAACTTCGGGATGCGAATCGGCCCGCCCGGCCACGCGGCGGCGAACCTTGCCCTTGGCATGCTGGATCAGGTCGCGTTCGCGCGAATAGCCGAGCCGGCCCGGCAGTCTGAGGCGGAGGGCGTCCATCAGCTTCATGGCGCGGCCTCGGGAATCTGCGAATGCCCGGCCCGTGCCGCCCCGGTGTGGCCCGAACCCATGCGGGCCTTGCTTTCACGCTTGACGGCGTACATCTCGCTATCGGCCCGAGCGGCGATATCGGCGACAGATTCGGTCGAGTGGGGTTCGACCATGGCGAGCCCGATGGACAGCGCGACCGGCCGCCGGGGATCCGTGGTGTATTTGCCGAGCACCTCCCCCGCGTTCGCGAGTTGGGCCACCTTGGCGAGTGCGCCCGGACGATCGGTATCGTCAAGCCAAAGGGCGAATTCATCACCGCCCAGACGCGCAACCAGATCGTTGATACGCGTTTCCTGCGTGAGCAGCGCGGCCACCTCGCGAAGCGCCTCGTCCCCGGCCTGATGGCCCAGGCGGTCGTTCACTTCCTTGAAGTGATTGAGATCGATGAAGCAGAGCGCTGCCGGCCGGCCCGCGCGGCGAACTCGGGCCAGGCGGGTCTCCGCTTCCTCGTAGAACACCCGGCGATTGGCGAGGCCCGTCAGCGAATCGGTGCGCGACAGATCGGCCAGCATCTCCTTGTTTTCAACCTGCGCAAGCACAACGCCCATCTGACTGGCGATCCGCTCGAACAGGGTTTCGGCCCCCTCTTCCGCATCGGCGCCGAGCCAGACCATCAATGCCGCCTGCCGTACGCCGCGGCGCGTCACGGGATGCGCCAGAAGACGCCGTTCGCCAATGGGCCGGTCCGATTGGGCGCCCATGTCATCGAGGGCCGGAATGAGCCCCGCCAATTCGGCCGCCGCCGGCACCGGCCCATCGGCCGCCGCCAGAACAAGCCCGCCCGAGCCGCCCTCGGGTCTGAGAAGGGCCGACGCCTCGGCCCCGAGCCCGTGCCGGATGACCCGGACCGCCGTGGAGAGCATGTCGCCGGCCTCGATCTCATCGTGGATCTTGCGAAATATCCGGTCGAGAATCCGGTCGTGGTTGCGGACGCGCGCCAGATCGCGTGCCCGGGCGCGCTCGGCGGTGACATCGCGGCAAATGCCGCGCGCCCCCACCCGTCGGCGCTTGCCGTCGAGCAGGCCGATGGCGTGGGCCAGAAAAATGCGCGACGTCCCATCGGCCGCGAACATCGTCAACTCGACATCCTCGAGGGTCTCATCGGCGCGGAACGGGTCGGCCCCGTCGATCAGTTCGTCCACAAAATCGTGTGCCTGCCGGCCGACGAGGTCGCGCGCGCTGTAGCCCAGAGCACCCCGCGGGGAAACGAAAACGAACCGGCCCGTATTGTCTGTTTCCCAGGCGAAGTCGCTGGTGAGCTCGATCAGATCCTTGTAGCGCTCGCGCGATTCCACAAGCGCGGCACTCAGATTGCGGTCCAGCGTCACATCCCGCCCCAGCATCGTCACTGTTCCGTCGCTATCCGCCACAGCCGTGAAATCGAAAAGCCGCTCTCCCCGATCGGGCGCAAGGACGATGCGGGCGGTTCCGGGCACGCCGGACTGCCGCACCCGATCCGCCAGCTCGCGGAAAGCCACGACCGTGTCCGGCGTCAAGTCATCGCCGCAAGCACGGCGCGCGGCCAGGTTCAGCCAGACAGGGGTATTGCGGGCATCAACGCAAAGGGCCGGCTCGAGGCAGGCGGCGAGAAATCCGTCGGCCCTCGGACCGGAGGACGGACGCGAGCGCCCCAGATATGCGAAAAGACGGGAAAACATGGTGGCGCCCACGATCTAACCCGCCCGCCCGTTCGGCAGTGCCGCTGCCCTGGCCGGCCGGGGGCCGGAACCCGGGTGAGGCCCGGCGGCAGCGGTCAGGAACCGGCGGATATCCCTGTCCGGCCGGCCGAACAGGTAGCCCTGACCCATCTCGATGCCGCAGTCCAGAACCAGCGCCGCCGTCGCCTCGTCCTCGATCATCTCGGCCACCGAGCTGACCTGCAGTTCATGGCACAGCACGCCAATGGCCTTGAGGAAGGCACGATCGCGCGGTGATTTCAGCGCTTCTCGGACATATTTGCCGTCGATCTTGACCGCGTCCACGTTGATTGCGCGCAGGATCGAATAGGTCATCTCGCCAGTACCGAAATCGTCAAGGCTGATGGCATGCCCGGCCACGCGCAGTTCCTGAATCAATCGATTGGCCGCGTCCAGATCGTGGATCCGGCCGTATTCGGTAATCTCGAAGCCGAGCCGCCCCTTGAGTTGCCGATTGCCGCGCAGCATGGCGTTGAGGCGCGTGACAAAGGGCTGCGAATTGATTGAGGTGCCCGCGATGTTCACCGAGATTTTTGCCCCGGTCCGCCGGCCTTCGGCGCTCATCATCCAGTCCATAACCATGCGGATGATGGCAAGATCAAATTCTTCCATCTTGCCGACATCTTCGGCGAAGGCGACCATGGCCATGGGCGATTCTTGCGGGCCCTGATTACGCAGTCGCACCAGCGCCTCGAAGCGCCGGATCTGGCGGGTCCGAAGATCAAGAATGGGCTGATAAACCATGTCGAAGGCCCGCTCGCGCATGATGATTTGCAGGTCGCGGACCCTGGCCGAAGTCTCCTCGAGCACGCCCGACAGGCCGTCGGAGATGGTCTTGAGCGTAAAGGGCTTCTGACCGCGCCCCTTGAAGTGGCTGAAGGCATAAACCAGGACCCGGGCCGCCACGTTCTCGTCGAGCTCGCCCGCATCCATGGGCAGGGTCGCTGTCTCGACCTCGAGCCCCTTGCCTCCGGGATCGATCTCGGCGCTGTAGGTGGCGATCTGCTGACGCAACTCACCTATGTCAGTATTGGCGCGATGGACCAGGCTGAACTTGTCCTCGGCCATTGTGCCGGCCATGTCGCCATCGAGCGAAAACGACCGCAGGCAGGCGCCGAGATAGGCCTTGAGCTCGGTTTGCGCGGCCACGTCGAGTTGCTTCTCGAGTTTGGGCAGCCCCGGGATATCGACAAAGGTCAGACTGACCGCTTCGCCCGCCGCCTGCGCCGAGGCGAGGCGGTGCCCGGCCCGTTCGGCGAAGCTCGCCTCGGTAAAGAGCGCGGTCTCCCCCTCGCGCTGGGCCAGGTCGCGGACAAGCCCGGCGCTTTCGGCGCCGGGAATCCGGAAAGCGAGAAAATAGCGCCCGGCCATTTCGCGAAGCCGGTAGCCGAGAAGAATGACACGGGCCGCCGAACCGCCGCCCGGATTCAGATGGATCGTCAGGTTCTCGACGCGTTTGCCCTGGTTCATCGAATCGAGAACCTGGCGCAGGATCGGCCGGTCGCTCCCCCGCACCAGGTCGAGAACGGATATCCCCGCAAGCTCGCCCGGATCGCGGCCGGTCAGCGCGGATGTGGCGCCGGCAGCGAAAACGATGCGGCGCGCGGAATCCAGCTCGAGGAGCATGTCCGAGGTGGAAAAGGCAAAGGCGACGAACCGGTCCCGCTCACTTTTGAGCGTCCGGGCGCGATGGCTCGATCCGTCCTGAGTTCCCTCACCCACCATAAAATCCCAAGTCCTGGCCGGCCGGCCTGAAAGACACCGGCCCGGCGTCGCCCGCTGCACCCGAAGGGCGGGGCCAATCTTGGTGGCTGAGGGCTTAAGAAACCCTGTACCCGAAGGCGTCCCGGCGGCGGAAATGCAGATGTTTTTGCCGGCGAGGAAGGGCCGGCCCGAGAACCGGGCGGCGGTTGCCAAATCAGCCGAAAGCCCTAGATTCGCGAAAGCCCTTCATCGGGCCGATGGATGAGTGAGATCAGAGCGCCACATGGCCGAGAATTCCCCCGATAAAAACGCCGATCCCGGGTCCGAGGCATCCCTTCTGTCTCATGTCGAGCATTGGGTCTTCGATCTCGACAACACGCTGTACCCGTCAAGCGAAGCCCTGTTTAGTGAGGTCGATCAGCGCATGGGCGACTTTATCGCCACGCGCCTGTCACTTTCCTACGAGGACGCACGGAAGGTTCAAAAGGAATATTTTCATCAGTACGGCACGACGCTGCGCGGCCTGATGATCCATCATGACGTCGATCCTCATGAGTTCCTGAGCCATGTCCACACGGTCGATGTCGGCAGGCTGAGCCCCAACCCGCGCCTCGATTCCGTTCTTTCACGGATCGAGGGGCACAAGGTCATCTATACGAACGCCACGACACACCATGCGCGCAATGTGCTCGAGCGCCTTGGCGTCAGCCGTCACTTCCCCGACGTCTTCGATATCATCGCGGCCGATTTCATTCCGAAACCGGATATCCGCTCCTATCGCGCCTTACTGGCGCGCTATGACATTCGCCCCGAAGCGGCCGTGCTGTTCGAGGACGTGCCCCGCAACCTGGAGCCGGCGCGCGCGCTCGGCATGACGACGGTGCTGATCCAGACCGATCACGAGTGGTCGCGGTTCGGCGAGATTGGCGCCCATATCGATCATGTGGTCGATAACCTGACGGACTGGCTGCACCACGCCCTGCCCGAAATCGTGCCGGACCCGTCCGAGGCCTGATATCGGGCCGCCAGCCGCCGGTTCCAACATCTGTCCGCCTCACGCGTTGACTTTGCCGCGGGCGCTGGCCATGTTCGGCTCGCCCGGCGGGGCCCCGCCGAAGTAAACGTGCCAGGAAATCGGGAATAGCCGGAAATGAGCAACGACGATCTTGAAGTCCGGATCAACGACGCCTGGGAGGCGCGCGACAGCATCTCGCCCGATACCACGGGCGCCCATCGCGAGGCCGTCCTGGCCGCCCTCGACCAGCTTGACCGGGGCGAGCGGCGCGTGGCCGAGCCCGGCCCGGATGGCTGGACAGTCAATGAATGGCTCAAGAAGGCGGTGCTGCTGTTTTTCCGATTGAACGACATGGTGGCGGTGCCGGGCGGGCCGGTGGATCCGGCGCGCGGCCCGGCGAGCTGGTTCGACAAGGTGCCGTCCAAATTTGCGGGCTGGGATACCGCGGATTTTCGCGCCGCCGGATTCCGCGCCGTCCCCAACTGCGTCGTCCGCTACTCCGCCCATGTCGCGCCCGGCGTGGTGCTGATGCCCAGCTTCGTCAATATCGGCGCTTATGTGGATTCCGGCACCATGATCGACACCTGGGCGACGGTCGGCTCCTGCGCCCAGATCGGGAAGAACTGCCACATTTCGGGCGGGGCCGGTATCGGTGGCGTGCTGGAGCCGCTTCAGGCCAATCCCGTCATCATCGAGGATCAGTGCTTTATCGGCGCTCGCAGCGAGATTGCCGAAGGTGTCACCATCGGCACCGGCGCGGTCATTTCCATGGGCGTTTTCATCGGCGCATCCACGAAGATCGTCGATCGGGAGACCGGGGAGATCACGCGCGGTCGGGTGCCGCCCTATTCCGTCGTCGTGCCGGGGGTGCTGCCAGGCAAGACCCGCGACGACGGCAGCGTGGCGCCCGGTCTGGCCTGCGCGGTCATCGTCAAGAAGGTCGATGCGCAGACGCGCGGCAAGACGTCGATCAATGAACTGCTCCGCGATTAGGCCGCGGACAAAAGAAAACGGATCCCGCCATGGCGGACATCGACCCGGTTGATTTGTCGGTAGCGCTCATCCGCTGCCCCAGCGTCACGCCCGAAGAGGCGGGCGCGCTCGACGTGCTGGGCGAAGCCCTGAAGGGCCTCGGCTTTACCGTCACGCGGCTGCCCTTTTCCGATCCCGGAAGCCCCGCCGTCGATAATCTCTTCGCCCGGCTGGGCAGTGGTCGGCCGCATTTCTGCTTTGCCGGCCATACCGATGTGGTGCCCGTGGGTGATCGTGACGCCTGGACGGACGATCCGTTCGCGGCAACCCGCCGGGACGGCACGATCTTCGGCCGGGGTGCCGCCGACATGAAATGCGCGATTGCCGCCTTCACGGCCGCGACGGCTGACTTCCTGGCCCGTCGCGGGGACGGTTTCGCGGGCGCCATCAGCCTGCTGATTACCGGCGACGAGGAAGGCCCCGCCGTCAACGGCACCCGCAAGGTGCTGGAATGGCTGGCGGCGCAGGGAGAGGTGCCCGATGCCTGCCTCGTGGGCGAGCCGACCAACCCGGAAAAGCTTGGCCAGATGATCAAGATCGGCCGCCGCGGCAGCCTGGTGGGCGAACTGACGGTGCGCGGCACGGCCGGGCATTCCGCCTACCCCCATCTGGCGGACAACCCGATCCGGCGCCTCGTGCCGATGCTGGCGGCGCTGAACGAGGCCGAGCTGGATAAGGGCAACGCCCATTTCCAGCCGTCCACCGTCGAAATCACGACGATCGATGTCGGCAATGAAGCAACCAACGTGATCCCTGCGACCGCCTTTGCGCGGTTCAATATCCGGTTCAATGACGAACACAGCGGCGCCTCGCTCGAGACCTGGCTGCGCCGGACTTTTGATGCGATCGGCGGCGATTACGATCTGAGCGTCAGCGTTTCGGGCGAATCCTTTCTGACCGAGCCGGGGCCTCTGAGCGATCTCGTCAGCGCCGCGGCTGAACGGGTGACGGGAGTGAGGCCCGAATTATCGACCACGGGCGGAACGTCGGATGCCCGCTTCATCCAGGCCTATTGCCCGGTAGTGGAATTCGGGATGGTGGGAAAAACCATGCACAAGGTGGACGAGCAAGCCAGCGTTGACGATATCGAGGCGCTGCGTCGCATCTATGACGAGGTGCTGGACGGCTTCTTCCCCGCCTGAGACACTGGCCCCCTGAACGAGGTTAAAGCGCGGCGGGCAAGGACTGGACTCTTCATGGCCTCACAGGCAGACGTGTTTGGCGGACTTTACGCCGCTTTCCGGTTTGTCACGTTCGACCGGTCGGCGGAACGCCTTCTCGGCAAGTCGCGCGTCGCGTTCTGGTGGTCCTTTCTGGGCCCGCTCCTGGCCCTGCCGGGGTTCTTGCTGTTCAACGCGCTCTTCGTCGGCACCCTGGGCGAAGAGGTGCCGGGCGCCCTCGCGCTCCTGTCGGGAGCAATCGGCTACGGGCTGGGCGTGCTGGCGGTACCCCTGGTTCTGGCCTTCCTGTCGGATGCCTTCGAGCGGCCGGACAACTGGATCCCCGCGGTCATCGCCCTGAACTGGGCCGGCTTCATCGAGACAGCCATCGTGCTGTTTTTCGTGGCCCTCTATGCCACCGGCATGTTTCCGGCCGCGCTGGGCGGCTTCCTGCTTTTCGCCGCCATGATCTTCTGCCTCGTCTATGAATGGTTCGTGGCCAGAACCGCGCTCGGTATTTCCGGCCTTGCCGCCGCCGGCACGATCATCCTGCTCGCCATTGTCGCCTTCCTCATGGGCCAGGTGGCGGATATCCTGCTGCTCGCCTGACGCGCGGGCGCCCGGCCGACCGCGGCGGTTCCTAATCGCCGTAAAAGGCGACGACGGCGCGCGCCGCCTCGGCCGTCATGTAGTAGCGATTTTCGCCCCGCTCGTTATCCCACTCGACCGTGAGCACCCTGTCCTCAAATCCCGCCAGATCTCGGGTGAGGCTGGTCCAGAGCCCGCGCATCACCCCGGCAAGCTCGGCGCTGCTCGCCAGCCCGAGAGCGTGGCGGAGATCACGTGCATAGAGTCCCCCCTCGCCCGCCTGGGCGAATTCCCAGAGCGCGTTAGCGCCGTTGGACGCGGGCCCGTAACGCCGAAAGAACCGCGCCAGCGCCGCCTCGGGCAGGCTGGCACGGCCGGCCGCGTCCGTCCCGGTCTCCTGATCGCCCGCCACCCCGGTGGCCCCTTGCCCCGCCGCCAGCGGGATCACCAGACGGCCCCGGCGCGCGGCCCGAAGGAACTCGTCCATCGTCACTGAAACGGTCAGTTCAAGCCGGCCATCCGGGTTGAGCCGGGCCTTGGGAATCTCTCTCATGCATACACATAAGCATTTTTATGCATTTTTGTATATTATAGTTATCAGGTTTATTCGGTATTTTTATGCACAAGAATTATTGTGCATTATTATGCATAATCTACAGAAACAAGGTACAGGCCCCAGGGCGGAGCCGTAGGACCGCCGGCGGCGCGGTCGCGAGCGACCAGAGCCGCCCGGAGATCGGCCGCCGTCCATTTCCCCTCGCCCACCAGCCGCAGCGTGCCGACCAGATTGCGGACCTGATGGTGGAGGAAGGACCGGGCCTCGGCAGTGATGCGAATTTCATCCCCTTCCTGCCGGACATCGAGGCGATCGAGGGTTTTGACCGGCGATCTGGCCTGGCACATCTGGGCGCGGAAAGTCGTGAAATCATGTTCGCCGAGGAGATGCTGCGCGGCCGCATGCATTGCGGGCGCGTCAAGCGGCACCGGCACGTGCCAGACCCGATTCAGATCAAGGGTCGGGGCGGGGCCGCGGTTGAGAATGCGGTACAGGTAGCGCCGGCGGACGGCATCGAAGCGGGCATGGAAATCTTCCGCGACTGCCTGCGCCTCGAGCACCGAGACGGGGTGCGCCTTCAGATGGAAATTGAGCGCACGACGCACCGTATCGCCCACCACCTGCTTCTCGATATCGACATGGGCCACCTGGCCGAGCGCATGGACGCCGGCATCGGTGCGGCCGGCGCCATATACCCGCGTTCGTTCCCCACAGAAGGCGAAAACAGCGTCTTCCAGCACTTCCTGCACGCCCAGGCCGTTGGCCTGGCGCTGCCAACCCTGAAACGGCCCGCCGTCATACTCGATCACCAGGCGATAACGGGTCACGAGCCCGCCCCCGGACGTCTCTCCGCGCCCGTCAATGGTACCGGCGGCAGGCGGGTCCCGGGGGGCAACACATGCCCGCGGAGGAATTCGGCCGCACTCATCCGCGCCCTGCCGGCGCGCTGCACCTCGAGAAGATGAAGAGCCCCCGCACCGCAGGCAACACAGAGCCCGTCATCGAGAACTTCGCCGGGCGCTCCCGAAACCCCGGTCGCCGCCAGGGCGGCATGGAGCACCTTGACCCGGCGCCCGGGGCCCGGATCAGGCCCCCGACCCCTGGCCTCATCGGTGCCGGGCAAGACAAACCAGGCGCCCGGCCGGGGGGCGAAGGCGCGGATGAGCCGGAGAATGTCTTGCGCCGGTTGCGTCCAGTCGATCGCGGCCTCGTCCGGAGAAATCTTCGCGGCATAGCTGGCCTCGACCGGGTCCTGCGGGCGAGCAACGAGCCGGCCGGACAGGGCGAGGGTGTCGAGCGCCGCCAGTATCATCTCGGCCCCGAGATCGGACAGCCGGTCATGGAGCTGGCCCGCATCGAGCGCGTCGATCGCTACCGCCCGCCGGCTGACCACGGGGCCGGTATCGAGTCCCCTTTCCATCCGCATGATGGAGATGCCGGTCTCCCGGTCTCCTGCCAGGATCGCGCGCTGGATGGGGGCGGCCCCGCGCCAGCGCGGCAGGAGAGAGGCGTGGATGTTAAGACACCCGAAGCGCGGCGCCGCAAGGATCGCCTCCGGCAGGATCAGGCCATAGGCGGCCACCACCGCCACATCGGCCGCGAGCGCGCGGAACCGGTCGCGCTCCTCCTCCTGCCTGAAATCCCGCGGATGGTGCACCCGGAGGCCGAGGCGCTCGGCTTCGAGGTGCACCGGCGTCGCGAGTTCGCGGTGGCCGCGCCCACGCGGGCGGGGCGGCTGGGTATAGACGGCGGGAATATCATATCCGGCGCCGGAGATGGCCCGGAGCGCCGGCACCGCGAAGTCCGGTGATCCCATGAAGACCACCCTGAGCTGTCCCGTCGTCATGGGCTCAGGCCGGCGTCGCGGCGAGTTTCCTGGCCTTGATCAGTTTGCGAAGGATCATATTACGCTTGATGCTCGACAGCCGGTCGATGAACAGGATGCCATCGAGATGATCGATCTCGTGCTGCACCACCGTTGCCAGAAGGCCCGACAGACGCGCCTCGCGAATCTCGTTGTCCGCATCCAAGAAGCGCACCGTTGCCTCGGCAGGGCGTACGACCTCGGCGTAATGATCCGGGACCGACAGGCAACCTTCCTCCCAGCTATTATCCGCGTCAGAAACGTCGATGATTTCAGGATTGGCCATCTTGAGGGGCTGGGGCGATTCTCCGTCGCGCGCGATATCCACCACGATCACCCGTTTGAGCACGCCCACCTGCGGCGCGGCCAGACCGATCCCCGGCGCCGCGTACATGGTCTCGAGCATGTCGTCCATCAACGCCCGCACGTTGTCGTCCACCCGGTCGACCGGGGTCGACACCTTTTTCAGGCGCGGATCGGGGGCTGTCAGGATTTCGCGTTTGGCCATATCGCTTTCCGCCTCGAGGCTAGCATATCCGGTCTACCTAGGAAGCCGGCACGTGAAGGTCAAGGCTGACCAGCGCTTCGGGCGCCGGCGCGCCCGGACGGGCAGGGCGGAAATTTCCACCCGCCGTCCGGGTCGTGCTAGATTCGCCGCCACTTCGGCCAACCGGAAAGTGAGGCGCCATGGTGGATCCCTGGTTTCTGGCGATACTGACGGCCGCCATTCTGGGGGCGGCCGGCATCATCGGCGCGTGCCTCTTCGCCGCGCTCAGGCGGCCAGCCGCCAGCCCCGCGGCCGAGGGCGACAAGATGGCCGAACTTTCGGCCCGCCTCAGCCAGCTCCTCGAACACAACCAGACGAGCCAGGACCAGATGTCCCAGCGCCTCCTGGCGCAGGAGCGCCATCTCAACGAACGCCTGGGTCAGGTGGGTGACAAGCTGACCACGACGCTGGACAAGCTGTCAGACAAGAACGAAACCTCGCTCACCGATCTCAAGCAGCGCATCGCGGTGATCGACGCGGCGCAGAAGAATATCGCTGATCTGTCCGGCCAGGTGACGACGTTGCAGGAAATCTTTTCCAACAAGCAGGCGCGCGGCGCGTTTGGCGAGCGCATGATGGAAGACATGGTGCGCGACCAGTTGCCGCCCAGCGTCTACGGATTCCAGGTGAAGCTTTCCAACGGCACGCTGGTGGATTGCGTCCTCCGGTTTCCCGAGCCCCTGGGCCAGCTCAGTGTGGACAGCAAATTTCCGCGCGAAGCCTACCAGGCGCTGCGCAAGGCAGGCGACCCCGAAGGCGAGGCCCGGGCGCGTCGGGCCTTTGGCGCGGCGATCAACAAGCATGTCAAGGACATTGCGGGCAAATACATCATCCCCGGCGAGACGGCCGAGGTCGCGCTGATGTTCGTGCCGAGTGAGGCGATCTTCGCCGAACTGCATGACCGGCATACCGATGTCGTGGACGCGGCGCTGCGCGCCAAGGTCTATCCCGTCTCGCCTTTGACGTTCTGGGCGACTCTCAACGTCATGCGGACGGTGATGCGCGACGTGCGCATGCATGAACAGGCGCGTCTCATCCAGCACGAGGTCCTCGAGATGATGAAGGACGTGAACCGGCTCGATGATCGCGCCAGCAAGCTGGAAAGCCATTTCGATTTGGCGCGCGACGATATCCGCAAAGTACGGATATCGACTGACAAGCTGCTCAAGCGCGGCGAGAAGATTCAGGGGGCGGAACTGGAGCCCCCCGAGGGCGAGGCCACGGAGAAAGCCATTTCGCTCGACGAACACCGCGCCGGGCGGCACCATTAGCCGGTGATGGTGGCGGGCCGGCCGGGGCGCCCCTAAACGGGGTTCCGGGTGCGCAGCGCCAGTTGCAGCGTTCCGTCATCCATGTAGTCCAATTCGCCTCCAACCGGCAGCCCCCGCGCGAGCCGGGTAATTTGCACCCCCGTTTCGCCCAGGTGATCGGCGATGTAATGGGCCGTCGTCTGGCCATCCACCGTGGCGCCGAGAGCAAGGATGACCTCGCGAATTTCGCCCGCCCCGACGCGGCCCCTCAGGGAGGCGAGATTGAGATCTTCCGGCCGGATTCCGTCCAGCGCCGACAGGGTTCCGCCCACGACATGATACAGCCCCTTGTAGGAGGCCGTGCGCTCGATCGCCCAGAGATCACCCACCTCCTGCACGACGCAGACCAGCGACTTGTCGCGCTCGGAATCACGACAGACCGAGCACGGATCGACTGTGTCGAGATTGCCGCAGACGGCACAGTTTCTGACGCTCTCCGCCGCGCCCGCCAGCGCCTGGGCCAGCGGCTGCATCAGGCTTTCGCGGCGCTTGAGAAGAAAGAGCGCGGCACGGCGCGCCGAGCGCGGTCCGAGACCGGGAAGTTTCGCCAGGAGATGGATCAGGCGGTCGATGTCCGTCGTGACCATGGCGCGGTTATACCCCGTCTTCGCCGTCGCGAACGTTCAGAAAGGCAGGTTGATGCCAGGCGGCAATTCGAGCCCGCCCGTGACTTTGGACATTTCCTCGCTGGCCATGGCCTCGGCCTTCTGCCGGCCGTCATTGACGGCGGCGACGATAAGATCTTCCAGGACCTCGACATCCTCGCCCGAGACCAGTGCGGGATCGATCCGGACCTTGCGCAATTCACCCTTGCCCGAGACCACAGCCTCGACCATGCCGCCCCCCGCCTGACCCGTTACCTCGGCTTCGGCCAGCCGTTCCTGCGCGGCCTGCATATCGGCCTGCATCTTTTGCGCCTGCTTCAACATCTGGCCCAGATTCTTCACGGTCCCGTCACTCCTTTTCCGAAATCGCCTCTCGGGCGGGCGGCGTCACGCGCCGGATCTCCGCCCCCTCGAAGGTCTCGAGTATCGCAGCCACCAGCGGGTCCCGGGCGGCCGCCTCAATCCGTCCCGCCTCACGCGCCTCGGCCTGTTCGGCCAGCGTCGGCGTCCCCGGATGGCTGTCGGTGACGCTGACAATCCAGCGCCGCCCCGTCCACTCACCCAGGTGGCGCGCGGTGTCCGGCGCCAGACTGCGCGGCGCGCGAGGTCCCGGATGAAGCTCGAGCCGCCCCGGCTCGAAACGGACGAGATGCACATGGGCATTGAGATGGGAATAGAGCTGGATCTGCTTTTTCTCCCGGAACAGCGACACCAGCTCCTCGAAAGAGGCGGGCATGGGGCCGGCCGCCGTGTCCTCGGGCACCGGATCGGGCAATGGATCGGACAATGGATCGGGCCGGGGCGTCGGCCGGGACGCCACCCCTGAGGCTATCCCTGAGGCGATCCCTGAGGCTACTCCGGACGGCACTGGCGAACCCGCCCGCGACGTCACCTGCGTTGCTGCCGGGGTTCCCATGTCGGCCGCTATCCGGGTCGCCGCGCGGGGAGTCTTTTCGTCCGTCAGGTGCTGGGCCGGCCCCGACGCGGCGCCGCGATTTCCGGGTCCGCCGGACGCGGGCGCCTCTCCCCCTGCCGGACCCTTCTCGGCCTGCAACTGGCGCACGAGCTCGTCCGGGCTCGGCAAATCGGCCGCGAAGCCGAGGCGCACCAGCACCATTTCCGCCGCCTGGGCCGGCAGAGGTGCCGTCTGCACCTCGCCCAGCCCTTTGATCAGCATCTGCCAGGCGCGCGTCAGGATCGCCATCGACAGCCCGTCGGCCATGGAACGCCCGCGGACGCGTTCCGCCTCGGGGATATCGGGGCTATCGGCCAGCGATGGCACCAGCTTGATCCGGGTAACCCAGTGCACCACATCCATCAGATCCTGAATGACGAGGACCGGATCGGCGCCCGATTCGTGGAGCCCGTCGAATATGTCGAGGGCCCCCGCGGTCTGACCCGACATCAGCGCCTCGAGCAGATCGAAGATGCGGGTTCGGTCCGCCAGGCCAAGCATGTCACGCGCCTGATCCTGATCGAACGCTGCCGACTGGTCAGACGCATGGGCGATCGCCTGTTCGAGCAGCGAAAGCCCGTCGCGGACCGAGCCATCGGCCGCCCGTGCGAGGAGGGCGATCGCTTCGGGCGTAACCGCCGCCGCTTCCGCCTCGGCCACCCGGGTCAGGTGCTCCGCCAGCAGCGTCATGTCTACCCGGCGCAGATCGAAGCGCTGGCAGCGCGACAGCACGGTGACCGGCACCCGGCGCACTTCCGTCGTGGCGAAGATGAACTTCACGTGCTCGGGCGGCTCTTCAAGCGTCTTCAGAAGCGCGTTGAACGCCTGTTTCGAGAGCATGTGGACTTCGTCGATGATGTAGACCTTGTATCGGGCGGATACGGGCCGGTACCGAACGCCATCGATAATTTCGCGGACATCGTCGATGCCGGTGCGGCTCGCCGCATCCATCTCGATGACATCCACATGCCGGTCGGCCGCGATATCGCGGCAATGCACGCATGTCCCGCACGGCGTCATGGTTGGGCCATCGGTGCCGTCAGGGCCGATGCAGTTGAGCGCGCGGGCGATGATGCGGGCGGTCGAGGTCTTGCCTACCCCCCGCACGCCCGTCAGCAGATAGGCATGCGCCAGGCGTCCCGAGGCGATGGCATTGGACAGCACGCGCACCATCGCGTCCTGTCCGATGAGGCCGGCGAAATCCGCCGGCCGGTACTTTCTCGCCAGGACACGGTAGGGCGCCGGGTTCGCAGCTTCGGGGGAACGCTCGATTTCGTCGCTTGGTGACACGATAGCCTGTGGGTCCTGAACCTGTCGGTGCTGGGTTGAGCGGCGCCCGGGCGTCCGGCCGGGCTTCGTCCGAAGCCGGCGGGCGCACGGTCGGCCCCCATCCGGCGGCCGGGATGTCAGGGTGGGAGACCGGACAGCGACCCGAGCGAAATCTCGTTACGGCTGCTTCCTTCCGGACCTGACCGGGTTGGCGAGCGGCTCGTCCACCGCCGGGCTCCCGCGTCACTATATCAGTATTGGGCCGGGTCCCTGCAACGCCTAACATGGCGCGGCCCGGGCGGCCGGCTTTCTCTTATAATCCGGCGGCCAACTCCCTATAATCGCGCCGGAGCAACCCGTCCCCGGCAGGAGCCTCCACTCTGTCTTCGCCGGCTGCCCAGACACCCTGATCCGGAAATCCGTCCAGAAACCCGTCATGTGCCGAATGCTTGCCTATGTGGGGCCGCCCGTCCCCCTGGAGCGACTGATCCTCGAACCGGATCACTCGCTTTACACCCAGAGCTACGCGCCCCGCGAAATGTCGAGCGGCGTCGTCAATGCCGACGGGTTCGGCTTCTCGTGGTACGATTCCGCGCGCGGCGAAGAGGCCTTCTGCTACAAGTCGATACTGCCGATTTGGGGCGACGGGAACCTTCGGGGCCTGGCGCGTTACGTCACCTCGGGTCATGTCCTCGCCAATGTGCGCAGCGCGACACCCGGACAGGGGGTCGATCACGCCAATACGCATCCGTTCGTTTCGGGCCCGTTCTCGGGGATGCATAACGGCTTCGTCGACAACTTCCACGAAACGCTGTACCGGCGGCTGCGCGAATCGCTTTCCGACGAAAGTTTCCGCCTATTGCGGGGCAGCACCGATTCCGAGCATATCTTCGGCGCGTTTCTGGATGGCGCGCGCGACGGCGCCGACCTTGCCGCCGCCCTCGAAGCCGCCCTCGACCGCGCCGCCGGCCTCGCCCCGGATACCCGCATGAGCCTCGCCTTCGTGGTCAGCGACGGCAGGACCATGGCCATCAGCCGCGCCAGCCGGCATATGCCCGCGCCGTCGCTTTACATGGCCCGTGGGCACAGGACCTTTGCGGACGGAGTCCTGATCGCAAGCGAACCCTTCGATGAGGACCCGGCCTGGCGGATGCTGCCGGCCCAGACTGTCCTGTCGGTCAGCCCTGGCCTCGAGGTCATCAGCCGGCCCTGGGCCGGCGCCTAGGGAGCGCGCATGGGCGCGAGCACCGATGATATCCGGAACGAATTCCGCGGCCGGCTCGAATCCGCCCGGAAAACGACGCTGACGCTGGCGGCCGGGCTTGCGGATGAGACGTTTCGCGGCCAGGTCCATCCCGGCTTCAGCCCGATCGCCTGGCATCTCGGCCATATCGCGTTTACCGAATGGATCTGGCTTCTCGAGGCCTGCGCCGGCGAGGCCGGCCCGGACGATGCGCTGCGCCGGTTATATGCGTCGGACGGGTTGCCCAAGGAGGAGCGGCGCCGGGTCCCGCCCTGGGGCGAGATCACGGCGTTCGCCGAGGCGATCCGCGCCCGCGCCGTCGCCGCGCTGCACGCGATGAGCCCCGAGCAACACGGCGGCTACTGGCGCTTCGTTATCCAGCACGAGTGCCAGCATGGCGAGACCATCACCTTTCTGCGCCAGATGGGGGGCCTGCTGGCGACGCCTTCGCCCGAGGAGGGGGCGCGTGACGTTCCCGTCGGCGATATGATCGTCCTTGCGCCGGGAAAATTCCTGATGGGCTCGGACTCGCCCGATGCCCTCGACAACGAGCGCCCCGCCCACGAGGTGACAACCGACGCCTGTCTGATCGACCGGTTTCCGGTGACCCAGGGAGAGTTCGCCCGGTTCATCCGGGCCGGCGGCTATGAAAACCCTGAATGGTGGTCGGCGACCGGCTGGCAGTGGCGGACCCGCACCCTGCCCCGAGGCGCCGATATCCGGCCCCTCTACTGGCGCGCCGGGGGACCGGGGCATCCCGTCTCAGGCGTCTCCCTTTACGAGGCCGAGGCCTTTGCCGCCTATGCCGGCAAACGGCTGCCGACCGAGGCCGAATGGGAGAAGGCCGCGCTGGCGCCGAACGGTGCCGCCCTCTATCCTTGGGGCGACGCGCCACCGACTGCCGAGCTGGCCAATCTTGGTGGCGCGGTGGGCGGCACGACGCCGGTGGGCTGCCATAGCGCCGGCGCCAGTGCTGTCGGCGCCGAGGACATGATCGGCAATGTCTGGGAATGGACGACCAGCCCCTTTGCGCCATATGACGGGTTCAAGGCGTTTCCATACAGAGGGTATTCGGCTGCATATTTCGACGGGCGCCATCGGGTCCTGAAGGGCGGGAGCTGGGCGACCCAGGCGCCGGCCGTGCGCCGTTCGTTCCGCAACTGGTATTTGCCCGGCGTGCGCGAAATCTACGCCGGTTTTCGCTGCGCCCGCGATCTGTAAGGGAAATCGGGCATTTTTCCGCCGGCCCGTCCAGCCACGCCCGACCTGGCCGGGCCTGGCCGGACCTGGCAAAAGAAAATGCACCTGTTCGCACCGGTTTTGACGGCCTAGGCTGATGCTTCCACCAATTGGGCAAGAGTTGTCATGAGCACGAAAACAAGTCCCGAGCGCTTTACCTTCACGCAGCTTTCCCCGGCAGGCGGCGCGCAGGACGACGGGCCCCTGATCATCGACGGGCTTTCCCAGACGCCCAAGCGTCTGCCCAGTAAATATTTTTACGACGAGCTCGGTTCGGACCTTTTCGAGCAGATTTGCGAGTTGCCGGAATACTACCCGACGCGGACCGAGGAAGGGATACTGGCCGCGCACGCGGGCGATATCGCCGCAACGACCGGCGCCTGCGAGATCATCGAGCTGGGCAGCGGCAGTTCCAGGAAGACGCCGATGCTTCTCGGCGCCTACGAACGCCACGGCCATCCGCTCGATTACGTGCCGATCGACGTGAACGGCGATATGGTGCGCGCCAGCGCAGCACCATTGCTGGAACGGTTCGACGGACTCAGGGTTCGGGGCATCGGGGGCACCTACGAGCAGGCGCTGGCGGAAATCCGCACTGCCGGCCCCGATGGAGACGATGCCCGACCGGCGCAGCGGATGGTCGTGTTTCTGGGATCGACGATCGGTAATTTCCTGCCGGCACAGATCGGCGGTTTTCTCGACCGGCTTCATCGCGCGCTCGATCCCGGCGATTTTTTCCTGGTCGGAACCGACCTTCAAAAGGATCCGGCCATTCTGGAAGCCGCCTATAACGACAGCGACGGCGTGACCGCGGAATTCAACCTCAATATGCTCCGTCACCTGAACCGTCGTTTCCGCGGTGACTTCGTCTTGTCGAAATTCCGGCATTTCGCCTATTACAATCGCGAGCTGGACCAGATCGAAATGCATCTCGAAAGCGAGACCGACCAGCTCGTCAGCCTCTCGGCCCTCAATTTCGATTTCCGGCTGGGCGCCGGCGAAAAAATCCGGACCGAAGTGTCGCGGAAATTCAACGTCGGGCAATTGTCCGGGACGATGGCCGCTCACGGCTTCCAACAGATCACGAGCTGGACGGATGATAATAACTGGTTCGCCGTCACGCTGAGCCAGCGGGTTTAACGCAACCAGAACCGCCTCAAGGCACACCCCCGCCCTTGCGAGCATCGGCCCCATGACCCTTCGAATGAACTTTTATTCAGGCGCGCGGATCGACCGGGCTTCCCATATCCGCGCCGATGTGGCCTGGATTCGCGACCGGCTGCTCCACCCGGAGACTCGTCTGGTGCCAGTCTGGCAATCGCAGAACCTGATTCGCCGTGGAGAGAGGCCGAGCGCCGGAATGCCGCGCGTCGCCGATCTCCCCGATATCGCCGACAGGCTCGGGGACGGGTCGCAACTGGCGCTGCTGGGCCTGGTGGAGGGCGTTCCGTATTTCGCGTTTAGCGTGCGCGATGACGATGAGGAGCTGTCCAGCCGGTTTGCGCCCCATGGCGAATTCATGGGGCTGCGCACGGTCGGCTCGGTGCTGGACGATCACGAGGCCGCGTTGCTGGCCTATGCGCGGGGGCTGATGCACTGGCACAGCCGGTCGGGGTTCTGTTCCGTTTGCGGCCATCCGACACGTTCGGTCGCGGCCGGCCACCTCAGGGTATGCACGAATGAGCGCTGCGGCGCCGAGCACCATCCGAGGACCGATCCGGCCGTGATCATGCTGGTATCGAATGGCGACCAGTGCCTGCTGGGCCGCCAGGCATCCTGGCCCCGGGGCATGCATTCGACGCTGGCGGGATTCGTCGAACCCGGCGAGAGCCTCGAGGAGGCAGTGGTCCGGGAGGTGTTCGAGGAATCCGGGATCCGGGTGCGCAACATCCGCTACCATTCGAGTCAGCCCTGGCCGTTTCCGGCCTCGATCATGATCGGCTTTTACGCGGAAGCGGATAGCACCGAAATCGCGCCCGTCGCCGACGAGCTCGAGGCGGTCGGCTGGTACAGCCGCCAGTGGCTGAAGCAGGCCCATGACGAGTTGGAATTCCGCCTGCCACCGGCACTGTCGATCGCGCGCCGACTGGCGGATGACTGGATCGGAGAGAATATCTAGCGACCGCGCCCCTGATAACGGAACGGGTTGGCTGGATACGTCCCCAGCACCTTCACCTCGGCCGAATAGAAATTCAGCTCTTCCAGCGCCAGTTGCACGTTGCGCGCGCGCGGATCACCTTCGATATCGGCGTAAAACATGGTGGAGGTGAATCCGCCATCCAGCATGTAGCTTTCAAGCTTGGTCATGTTGACGCCATTCGTGGCGAAGCCGCCCATGGCCTTGTAAAGAGCCGCCGGGACGTTGCGCACACGAAAAACGAAGCTGGTCAGCACGTGCTCTGTCCCGGGCGGGATCTCCACCGCCTCGGTCCCCAGAATCAGGAACCGCGTGGTGTTGTGGTCGGCGTCCTCGATATCGGAGGCAAGAATATCGAGACCATAGATTTCGGCCGACAGGGCGGATGCGATGGCACCTATGGCAGGGTCGCCGCGTTCGGCGATTTCCGCCGCCGCCCCTGCGGTATCCGCGTGGGCGCGCGCCCGGAGGTCGTGCCGGCGGAGAAATTTGTGGCATTGCGAGAGCGCCTGGACGTGGCTGTGCACCTCGCGGAGACCCTCCACCGTCGCCCCTTTCACACCCAGAAGCTGGTGATTGACCCGATGAAAATGCTCCCCCCGGATGATGAGGGCGGTATGGGGCAGGATCATGTGGATTTCCGCCACCCGGCCGGCCACCGAGTTCTCGATCGGGATCATGGCGAGCACCGCCCTGCCGTTCTCCACCGCTTCAAACGCGGCCTCGAAGGTCGGACAGGGCAGCGGCGTCATCCCGGGATAGGCCTCGCGGCAGGCCAGATGGGAGTACGCCCCCGGCACCCCCTGAAAGGCGATCGTATTTTGCGGAGAGGGAGGGTCGGTATCCGTCATCAGGCGGCCTGGCCGTGGTTTTTTCCGGTGTTGCGGCGGGTCGAAGGGCCGCGATCGCGGTCCGAAATCAGGCTGGCCGGGCGAGACTGGCGCGCGCCCGCTCAAGGTCGGCCGGAGTATCGACACCCAATGGAACAGTGTCAACGTGCGCGGCATTGATGGTCATGCCGTCCTCGAGGGCGCGAAGCTGTTCCAGTTTCTCGGATTTTTCACGCTCACTCGGCGGCAGGCCGACGAAGCGGATCAGGGCCGGTCGGCGGTAGGCGTAAAGCCCGATATGATGGAAGGCGGGTGTCTCGGGAACCCTTGGCAACCGGCGCACGAAATCTGTCGCCCGGCCCAGGCCGGCCGCGTCCATCTTCGGCACCAGCGCCTTGACGACGTGGGGCGTCTCGCCTTCGCCGGGGCCGAGATCGGCCACCACCGTTGCCATATCGGCCGCCTTCGGTGTCTCGGGCGACCATCCGGGCTGGCCCTCTGCCGGGGGATCGAGGGCATCAAGGGCCGCGCGGATCACAGCGGGATCCAGGGTTGGCAGGTCACCCTGCACGTTGACGATGGCGGGGTAGCGCGCATGGCGGTCCAGTACCGTCAGCGCCTCGTAGATCCGGTCGCTGCCGGACGGGTGATCGGGCGCGGTCAGGACCGCCTGTCCGCCCGCCGCCATAACGGCCTCGACGATCTCCGCCTCGGCCGCGGCCACCACAACCGGGCCGACCCCCGCTTCCACCGCCCGGCGCCAGACGTGGACGATCATCGGCAGGCCCGCGATATCGGCGAGCGGCTTGCCCGGCAGCCGGGTCGAGGCCAGACGCGCGGGAATGAGCACGATCGCCCGCCCCTCGCCGGGCGGTCTCGCGGCTGGCGTCACCGTTTCGGCCATGCGCCCTTCCTTCCGGCCCCGGCCGGGGCCTGCGCCACCCGCGGACTGGGGTCGCGAAAGATCAGAAAATCAAGACCTTATACGAATTGGACAGAGCCGGGTGAAGTGGCTAATCTCCGCCCCAATTTCGGGGTTCGATATCAGGTCTCAGCGGAAGTCACGGCATGAATTCTTTCGAAATCAACAAAATCGTGGGAGCGGTGCTGGTCACGGCGCTAGCCATCAAGACTTTTGATGTGGTGGTCGACCATTTCGCCCACCCCGAACCGCTCGAAGAGAAGGCCTTTGCCGTCGCCGTGCCCGAGGACGGAGTCCCGCGGGCGACCACCGAGCTGACCGAGGCCGCGGAGATCAAACCGGTGGCGCCGCTGCTGGCCAGCGCGTCGGTGGAGAACGGCGAACAGGTTTTCCGCAAATGCGCCATCTGCCACACCCTGGACAAGGGGGGCGCCAACAAGCGCGGCCCCAATCTTTACGGCGTGGTGGGCGGTCCGAAAGCCCATATTCCGGGCTTTAACTACTCCCAGGCCATGGTCGAAGCCGGCGGCACCTGGGATTACGAGGCGCTGAACAAATATCTGGAAAAGCCGCGCGATTATATACCCGGTAACCAGATGGCTTTCGCCGGGCTCAAGAGTGTCGAGGACCGCGCTGCGGTGATTGCCCTCCTCCGCTCCAAAAGCGACAACCCGCCCCCGCTGCCCGAATAGGGGGAGCGAGGCGACCCACCGCCGTGCCGAAAGCGGGCCGGCAGAACAGGGGAAGATGACCGCCGTACCCTTGGACGTGCCGCAGGGCACGGTGGAGTTCGCCCACGAACTCGCTGATGCGAGCGGCGAAATCCTGCGCCGCTACTTCCGCGGCCGGTTCGAGACCACGCGCAAAAGCGACGAGAGCCCCGTTACGGAGGCCGACCGCCTGGCGGAACAGGCGATCCGCCGGCAGATATCCGAGACCTTTCCCGATCACGGGATCATTGGCGAGGAGTTCGGGGCCGAGCGTGAGGAAGCCAACTTCGTCTGGGTCATCGATCCGATCGACGGGACCAAGAGCTTCGTCACCGGCAAGCCGCTCTTCGGCACGCTGATCGCGCTGCTGAACCGGGGGGCGCCGGTCCTGGGCGTGATCGATCAGCCAATTCTGCGCGAGCGCTGGGTTGGCGTGGCGGGGCGCGAAACCCTGTTCAATGACCGCCCGATTCGAACCCGTCCCTGTTCCGTGCTTTCGGAGGCCATGCTTTACGCGACCTCCCCCCATATGTTCAAAGGCACGGCGGCGGCGGCATTCGACCGTGTCCGCGAGCGGGTCGCCTGGCCTAATTATGGCGCCGATTGTTACGCCTACGGGCTCGTCGCCTCGGGCTTCGCCGACCTTGTGGTCGAGGCCGATCTGAAACTTTTCGACTTCGCCGCTCTCGTCCCGGTCATTACCGGCGCGGGCGGCGTGATGTGCGACTGGTCGGGCGACCCGCTGTCACCCGCCTCTGCGGGCGAGGTGATCGCCGCCGGCGATGCGGCCCTCATCCCCCAGATCCTGCCCCTTCTGCGGGGCTGCTGACTTCCCGCCACGAACACCACCCTTGTCAGCCCATTAATTTGACGATTTTCCGGATGCCCGGAACGACACCCCTTGCCCGGGCGAAGCGAGCAGATAGACTTCGGCCCGGCCCTGCGCCCGTTCCCATTCATCCTTTTGCTGGACCCGGCATGCGCTTCCTTACCCCCGTTCCACTTTTGATCTTGCTCATTTTAGGCTGCGATCCGGCGCCCCCCGCCCTCGCCCAGGAGGAAGTCCCGGCCCGGCACGGCATCGCGATGCATGGGACGACGAAATACGGACCCGACTTCACCCATTTCGATTACGTCAATCCGGATGCGCCCAAGGGCGGGACAGCGCGCATGGCGGCAATCGGCACCTTTGACAGCCTCAATCCGTTTATCCTGAAAGGCACGGCGGCGGCCGGGATCGGCGCCATACACGATACGCTGATGGCCAACTCGGGCGACGAGGCCTTTTCCGAATACGGCCTGATCGCCAAATCGATCGAGGTCCCGGCGGACCGGTCCTGGGTCATCTTCAACCTGCACGAGGAGGCGCGGTTCTCCGACGACTCGGCCATCACCGCCGATGACGTGATTTTCAGTTTCGATACGCTCAGCCACAAGGGACACCCGTTCTACCGCGCCTATTACGGCAGCGTTGCCGAGGCCGAAAAACTGGGGCCGCACCGGGTACGGTTTTCCTTCAAGCCCGGCGAAAATCGCGAACTGCCGCTGATCCTGGGCCAGTTGCCGGTTCTCTCGAAGGCGTACTGGACGGCGGCCGATTTCGAGAAGACCACGCTGGAACCACCCGTCGGCAGCGGCCCCTATACCGTCGCCGAGCTGGACCCGGGACGCAGCATCACCTATCGCCGCAACCCCGAATACTGGGCCCGGTCCCTGCCGGTGCGCCGGGGCACCAACAATTTCGATGTCATCCGTTATGACTATTACCGCGACAACACAGTGGCGCTGGAGGCATTCAAGGCGGGCGAATACGATTTCCGCCGCGAAAACTCCTCCAAGAACTGGGCCACGGCCTACGATTTTCCGGCCGTCGAAGACGGGCGCGTGAAGGTCGAGGAGATCCCCAACGACGTGCCGACCGGCATGCAGGGCTTCGCTTTCAATATCCGGCGGTCGATGTTCATGGATCGCGGCGTACGCTGGGCACTCGCCCATGCCTTCGACTTCGAGTGGTCGAACAAGAATCTCTTCTACGGGGCCTATGAGCGGACCAAGAGCTATTTCTCGAATTCCGAGTTGGCCTCGCGCGGGCTTCCTCTGGGGCGCGAGCTGGAAATTCTGAACCGGTATCGCGGCCTCGTTCCGGAAGAGGTCTTCACTCAACCCTACGAGCCGCCGAGCACGAAAGACCGGCGGCTTCGTGACAATCTGCGCGAGGCGCTCCGCCTGCTGGAACAGGCGGGCTGGATGGTCCGAAATGGACAGCTGACGAATCTGGAGACCGGCGAACCGATGGAATTCGAGATTCTGTTGGTCAGTCCCGATTTCGAGCGGGTGGCCCTGCCATTCGCCAAAAACCTCGAACGGCTGGGAATCAAGGCGAATGTCCGCACCGTGGATACCGCGCAGTACCAGAACCGGCTCGATAATTTCGATTTCGACATGGTCGTCGCGGGTATCGGGCAGTCCCTGTCGCCGGGGAACGAGCAGCGCGATTTCTGGGGCTCGGAAAGTGCCAATACGCCGGGCGGCCGCAACCTGATCGGCATCGTCGACCCGGTGGTGGACGAGCTGGTGGAGCTGGTGATCGCCGCGCCCGATCGTGAAAGCCTCGTGGCCCGGACGCGCGCCTTGGACCGGGTCCTGCTTTGGGGTCATTACGTCATCCCCCACTGGCACATCCGCCATTTCCGGGTCGCGTACTGGGACAAGTTCGATCGCCCCGCCATCACGCCCGAATACGATCTCGCCTTCGATACCTGGTGGGTCGACCCGGCCCGCACCGAGCCCTGAGGCGCCTGCCGCCGTGCCCGCCTATATCCTTCGCCGGCTGCTGCTGATCGTTCCGACCCTTTTCGGAATCATGGTGGTCAATTTCATCGTGGTCCAGGCCGCGCCCGGCGGGCCGGTCGAACAGGCCATTGCCGAACTGCGCGGGGTCGCTGTGGGGGCGACCGCGCGGATCGGCGGGGCGGATAGCGGCGAAATGCGGCAGCGCGACGCCAGCGACGGCGGCAGCTCCAGCTATCGCGGCGCCCAGGGTATCGATCCCGCGTTTCTGCGTGAACTCGAGGCGCAATACGGTTTCGACAAGCCGGCGGGCGAGCGGTTCTGGCAGATGATGGGCAATTATCTGCGCTTCGATTTCGGCGAGAGCTTCTTTCGCGACCAGAGTGTCATCGATCTCGTCCTCGACAAGCTGCCGGTGTCCATTTCGCTCGGCCTCTGGTCGACGCTCATCATCTATCTCATTTCCATTCCCCTTGGCATCACCAAGGCGATCCGCGACGGCAGCCGCTTCGATGTCTGGACGAGCGCTATTGTGATCGTGGGCTACGCCATCCCCGGGTTTCTTTTTGCCATTCTGCTCGTCGTGCTGTTCGCTGGCGGCAGCTTTCTCGACTTCTTCCCGCTGCGCGGCCTGACCTCGGAAAACTGGGACGACCTCGGCCTCTTTGCCAAGATCGCGGATTATTTCTGGCACCTCACCCTGCCGGTGCTGGCGATGGTAATCGGCGGTTTTGCCGGGCTGACCATGCTGACCAAGAATTCCTTTCTGGAAGAGATCAACAAGCAATACGTGACGACCGCCCGCGCAAAAGGGCTTGGGGAGGGCGCGGTCCTTTACCATCACGTGTTTCGCAATGCGATGCTGATCGTGATTGCGGGATTCCCGGGCGCCTTCCTTTCGATTCTTTTTACCTCCTCCCTTCTGATCGAGGTGATTTTCTCGCTCGACGGACTTGGTCTGTTGGGCTTCGAATCCGCCATAAATCGCGACTACCCCGTGATGTTCGGAAGCCTCTATTTCTTCACTCTCATCGGCCTTTTACTGAAGCTGGTGAGCGATCTCATGTATGTGCTGGTGGATCCACGCATCGACTTCGAATCGCGAGGCGTGTGACGTGGCGACAAGGGCAATAGGAATGTCGCGCTGGCGCCCGTCACCCCTGACACGCCGGCGCCTCGATGCGTTCCGGCGCAACCGCCGGGGCTATTACTCGCTATGGATTTTTCTGGTGCTGTTCGGACTGAGCCTGTTTGCCGAGTTTCTGGCGAACGACCGGCCCATCCTCGTCCGGTTCGACGGTGCCTTCTACATGCCGGTCGTGACCGATTATCCCGAGACCGCCTTCGGCGGCGATTTTCCGACTGCGGCCGACTACCGTGACCCGTACGTGCGGGACCTCATCACGGAAAAGGGCTGGATGGTCTGGCCACTAATTCCCTACAGCTACGATACGATCAACCGCGCACTCGACCGCCCGGCTCCGGCCCCGCCTTCGCCCGACAACTGGCTTGGCACCGACGATCAGGGGCGCGATGTCCTGGCGCGGCTGATCTACGGCTTTCGCATCTCGGTGCTGTTCGGCCTCACCCTGACCATATTGAGTTCGATCATCGGCGTGGCTGCCGGCGCGGTGCAGGGCTATTTCGGTGGTTGGACGGACCTGATGTTCCAGCGCTTCATCGAGATCTGGAGCGGCCTGCCAACGCTTTATCTGCTGATCATTCTCGCAAGCGTCGTGCAGCCAAATTTCTGGTGGCTGCTGGGGCTCATGCTGCTTTTCAGCTGGATGGGGCTGGTCGATGTCGTGCGCGCGGAATTTCTCCGGGCGCGGAACTTCGATTATGTGCGCGCGGCGCGCGCGCTTGGCCTGTCGAACATCGCCGTGATGTGGCGCCACGTATTGCCCAACGCCATGGTGGCGACACTTACCTTTTTGCCCTTCATCCTGAACGGATCGATTACCACACTGACCTCGCTTGATTTTCTCGGGTTTGGCCTGCCGCCGGGCTCGGCCTCGCTGGGCGAACTGCTGGCCCAGGGCAAGGCCAATCTGCAAGCGCCGTGGCTCGGCATGACCGCATTCCTCGTTTTGGCCGTGATGTTGAGCCTTCTGATTTTCATTGGCGAAGCGGTGCGCGACGCGTTTGATCCGCGCAAGGCATTGCCCGAGGCACGGCGATGACGGCGTCACCAGAGGAGACGCTGGTGCGGGTGGAGAATCTGTCCGTCGCCTTCAGCCTGGGCCGGGATGAGACGGCACTGGCGGTCCGGGGCGTTGATTTCGACATCCGGCGGGGCGAGACCCTGGCCCTGGTGGGCGAAAGCGGCTCGGGCAAGACGGTGACCGCGCTTTCGCTTCTCCAGCTTCTGCCTTACCCGGCGGCGAGCCATCCGAGCGGCCGCATCCGCTTTGAAGGCGAGGACCTTCTCGGCGCCAGCGCCGAAACGCTCCGCCGGGTGCGCGGCAACCGGATTTCGATGATCTTCCAGGAGCCCATGACCTCGCTCAACCCGCTGCACACGATCGAGCGCCAGATCGGCGAAACCCTCAGCCTGCACAAGGGGCTGAAAGGGGGCGCCGTACGGGCCCGCACCCTCGAACTGCTGGAGCTCGTCGGGCTGGCGGACGGGGAAAGCCGTCTCAATGCCTTTCCGCATCAGCTTTCCGGCGGGCAACGTCAGCGGGTGATGATCGCAATGGCGCTGGCAAACGAGCCTGACCTGCTGATTGCGGATGAGCCGACCACCGCGCTCGACGTGACCATTCAGGCGCAGATTCTGGCACTTCTGAAGGATTTGCAGGGACGTTTCGGCATGGCGGTCCTGCTGATCACCCATGACCTCGGGATCGTGCGTCACATGGCCCACCGCCTTGCCGTCATGCGCGCGGGCGAGATCGTCGAAACCGGCCCGGCCGAGGCAATTTTCGCCAAGCCCGGCCACCCCTATACGCGCGCACTGATGGCGGCCGAGCAGCGCGATACCCCGACACCCCGGTCGCTCGATACCGAGGTCGTGCTCGATTCGGAAGACCTGAAAGTGTGGTTTCCCGTCCGGCAGGGGCTGCTCCGGCGCACGAAGGATCATATCAAGGCGGTGGACGGGCTGAGCCTGTCCCTCAGGCGCGGCCGGACGCTTGGTGTCGTGGGCGAAAGCGGCTCGGGCAAAACCACCCTCGGCCTCGCCCTCCTGCGACTGACCCAGAGCACCGGGGCGATCCGTTTTCAGGGTGAGCGGATCGACGGCCGGGACTGGCGCCAGCTGCGCCATTTGCGCCGGCGGATGCAGATGGTTTTCCAGGACCCGTTCAGCTCCCTCAGCCCGCGGTATTCGGTGCGCCAGATCATCGAGGAGGGGCTGAAGCTGCATCGCATCGGGGCCGATGCCGGCGCCCGGACGCGGCTTATCGAGGAAGTGCTCGAGGAGGTCGGCCTCGACCGCACCACGATCGACCGCTACCCCCACGAATTTTCGGGCGGGCAGCGCCAGCGCATCGCCATCGCCCGAGCCCTTGTCCTGAGGCCCGATCTCCTGGTCCTGGACGAGCCCACCTCAGCCCTCGATATGTCCGTCCAGGCCCAGGTAATCGACCTTCTGCGCAGGCTTCAGGCCCGGCACAACCTGGCCTATCTGTTCATCAGCCACGACCTCAGGGTGGTCCGGGCTCTGGCCGACGACATCCTCGTGATGCAGAACGGCCGGGTGGTCGAGGCAGGCCGGGCGGACCGCATTTTCGAGGCACCCCAGGCGCCCTATACCCGGGCGCTTTTCGCCGCCGCCCTCGATCACCGCGCTGTGGCCGGCGGCATCGTCGCCACCTGAGCTCGCGCGCCCACGCCCAGCCCCCGGTTTAATCAAACAATATCAATGTTTTATCTTGGTCCGGGCGGTGTCCGCGACCCGTGGTCCAGCGTCGTCCCGCATCCGGGCCGACTCGCTTCCCGAATCGTCTTGCTATTGCAAATCATTCGCAATAAGGTGCCGCCTGATTGCGAATGATTATGACTTTCGTTCGCAGAAAACAATACCGGTTGCGTGGCGGGCGCCGACGGCCCCGCCCAGGGATCCAGCCGGGCCCGAATCTGCAGAACAAAGGGGGAGCACTTCCATGAATGACATCAACCGAAAGGCGCGCATGTTCCGGACGGTGGCCGCCGGTGCCGTATTGGCGGCGCCGATCCTGGCCCTGTCCGGCGCCGCCGCCAGCGCCCAGTCGCCCACCCCGCAGGAGATGTGGGACGCGCTGCAGCGCCAGCAGGAGAAGATCGACGCCCTCGAGCAGCGCCTCGAGGAAACCGATACCAGGGTGGAGGCCTCGGCCGACGCGATCGAGGCGGCCGGGACCGGCGGCGAGGGCTGGTGGAACCGGACGTCACTCGGCGGCTATGGCGAGCTTCATTACAATGGGGGCGACAAGGACGAACTCGATTTCCATCGGTTCGTTCTGTTCATCAATCACCAGTTCAGCGACCGCACCCGACTTTTCTCGGAGCTGGAGCTGGAGCATTCCCTTGCCGGGGACGGGGCGCCGGGCGAGGTAGAGCTCGAACAGGCCTTCATCGAGCACGATTTCAGTCAGTCCACGACCGGACGGGCGGGCCTGTTCCTCATCCCCGTGGGCATTCTGAACGAGACCCACGAGCCGCCGACCTTTTACGGCGTCGAGCGCAATCGCGTCGAAAGCAACATCATCCCGACCACCTGGTGGGAAGGTGGCGCCGGCTTCGATTACACGACGCAGAACGGCCTGCGCTTCGACGCGCTCGTGCATGGCGGGCTGGACGTGCCAATCACCGGCTCCAACGCCTTCCGTGTCCGCAGCGGACGACAGAAAGTCGCCGAATCGACGTTGCGCAGTCCCGCCCTGACGGGCCGCATCCGCTATACCGGCCTGCCGGGTATCGAACTGGCCACCACCTTCCAGCATCAGTTCGATGTGACCCAGGGCGATGCGGGCGACCCTGATACGGACGCGACCCTGTGGGAAGCGCATGTCGATGCCGAACGCCAGATCGCGCAGCAGGTCAGCCTGGGACTCCGGGCGCTCTATGCGCGCTGGGACCTCAAAGGCTTCGCGGCAGAGGCCGTCGGGCGGGACAAGCAATACGGCTGGTATGTCGAGCCATCCTTCAAGGTCGCCACCGGTATCGGCGGGCTCGGCTTTTTCGCGCGCTACAGCGAGGATGACAACAACGCCGGCAATTCGATCGACACCAAGACAAGCCAGGTCACTGTCGGGATGAACTACTGGCTTCACCCCAATGTGGTCCTGAAATGGGATTTCGATTTTCAGGACACGCCTGCGGGGGTGGCCGATGACGATCGGCTCAATCTGGGGATCGGCTTCCAGTTCTAACGTGCGTCTCCCTTGGTGCGTCTCCCTTGGCGCGTCTCCTGCCGGGCACGGGACTTGACCTTTTCAAAGCGCTCATGTCCCGTGCTCGGACCCTTTTTCCAAGCTTGGGGGGATTCCGGAACCCAATGCCTTCGCGGTTGCCACTTCATCTGGCCGTCCTGCTGACGGCGCTTTACCTCGCCGCCCCGGTGGCGGCGGAAGATGTCTATCTTGCGCCCGATGCCTTTCTGGACAGCGTGTTTTCGGGCAGCCCCCCGCGAGCGGAAACCATCTGGCTGACGGGCGCGCGGCGCGACGCGGCGGCGCGCATCCTCAATCGTCGGCCGGCGGCCCTCCGGGTCCGCTACTGGCGGGACGGGCCGCGCACCGCGTGGATCCTGGAGGAGATCGGAAAGACCCTGCCGATCACGGCGGGATTCGTCGTCGAGGAAGGGCCGGAGGGCGGTGAGCTGGCCAGGCTGGACGTGCTGATTTACCGGGAAAGCCACGGCTGGGAAGTGCGCCACGATTTCTTCACGGAACAGTTTGAACGGGCCCGCCTGACGGAGAAGCTTACGCTTACCCGTGCGGTCGATGGAATCTCGGGCGCGACGCTCTCGGTCAGCGCCATGAAGGCCATGGCCCAGCTCGCGCTGTATCTCCACGGCGAGGTAATGACTGAAGCCGGGGAGAGGACGCGATGAGCCGGCCGTCGTCCCGCAAAACCAACGGCGATCGCAGTTCCTGGCTGCGCTGGCACCGCCGTGTCGGGCTCGCGGCGGCGCTTGTCATCGTCATCGTGGCGATCACGGGTGTCCTGCTCAACCACGTCGAGGAATTCGGCCTGCGCGAGACCACAACCACCCTTCCGTTTCTGACCCGGCATTACGCTCCCTCGAGCGACGTCGCCATGACCGGGACCGCACTCAACGGCACCTGGCTGGTGGCGGCCGAGGGACGGCTGTTTCTCGATGGTCGTGGTGTGGCCGAGATCGGCGAGGGATTTCGCGGCGCGGTCGTGCTCGACGACATAATTGCCGTGGCAAGCGCCTCGGATATCGTTCTTCTCACCCATGACGGATTCCTGATCGAACGGCTCGGCCAGGCCAGCCTGCCCGGCGCCGTCGAACGAATCGGCCTGGTCGACGGACAAGTCGCGGTCGCGACCGCGCGCGGTTCGTTTGCGGCCGATGACGAGTTTCTGGCCTGGCGGCCGCTCACAGGTGGCTCCGCGGGAGACACCGCGCCGACAGCGGTGGTCTGGGCCCTGCCCGGCACGGTACCGGACAATATCCGGACCGAGGTGCTGGGGGCGCTCGGCCGGGCCGGCGTATCGCTGGAGCGACTGGTGCTCGATCTGCACACGGGGCGAATTCTGGGAAGCTGGGGGGTCTATCTGGTAGACCTTGCGGCGCTCAGCCTGATCTTCCTTGTCGTGACCGGTATTTTCCGCCGCCGCCCGCGGAACGGCGGCCGAAAGGATGGATCATGGTCATGACGTCCTCGGACAGAAGCGTCGGACGACGGCGGGTCCTGACGGTTCTGGCAGGGCTCCCCGTCATGGCGGCTGGCCTGGCGGCCGCGGCCCGGCAGACGAATGCAGGGGCGCCGGCCATCGCCCGCTGGACGGGAAGCGCGCTCGGCGCGGATGCAGGCCTGCAGGTCGCGCATCCGGATGCGCGCGTGGCGGCGCAACTCGTCGCATCCTGCCGGCAAGAGATCGAACGGATCGAACGGCTGTTCAGCCTGTACCGGCCGGACTCGGCTCTGGCACGCCTCAACCGCACCGGAACGCTCAACCGGCCGCCGGCCGATTTCCGCCTGCTGCTGGATTATTGCCGGCAAATCTTCGAAAGCACGGCAGGCGCCTTCGATCCTACCGTTCAGCCCTTGTGGGAAGCTTGCCGCGATCATTTCTCAGCCGGCACCGCGGACGAAGCGGCCCTCGACGAGCGTCTTGCCAGGGCGCGGAGGCTGACAGGGTTTCAGCATGTGCAGGCAGATGATCGCGCCATCCGCTTCGCCCGGGACGGCATGGCGGTGACGCTGAACGGAATTGCACAAGGCTTCCTGACGGACCGGATCGCCGCCCTGCTCCGCCGGCACGGTGTGAACAGCGCGCTCGTCGAGACCGGCGAAACCTACGGCTTGGGCCAGCGGCCCGATGGCAGTGGCCCCTGGCGGATCGGCCTGGCGGCGCCGGGGTATCGCAGCCTGTCGCGGATCGTAAGCCTGTCGGACCGCGCCGTCGCGACCTCGGCCCCCGATGCCGCCCGGTTCGACAGGGAGGGCCGGTATCACCATCTGTTCGACCCTGCCACGGGCCGGCCCAGCCAGCGCTATCGGAGCGCGTCGGTCATCGCCCCCACCGCCTGGCTGGCCGACGGGTTTTCCACCGCATTCAGCACAATGAGCCGGGCCGAAATCGAGGCCGCTCTCGCGCGCCACCCCGGCACGGGCGCCCTTTTAATCGACCGCAAGGGCCGGCAGCAGATTCTGGGCGATATGCCGATATAGGGCCGAATTAATCGCCGGTCGCGCCGCCCGCCCTTCGGCCGGCAACGGAATCGGCCAGTTCGGCCAGAAAGACGGATCCGGTAACCGTCCGATGGACGATGATGGAACGCTTGTCGCGCGTATCGGTGCGCCGCCGGACGAAGCCGAGACCTTCCAGCCGGTCCAGCGCGCGGGTCACCGCCGGCTTGCCGATACCGAGCCTGGCCGCGAGCCCGCGGACCGTGGGCAGGCCGCCCTCGAGATAGACCGCCAGCATGACTGCCGTCTGACGCAGGGTCAGGTCGGGCCCGTCGAGGCGGAGGATTTCCTCGACCGCCGCCTGCCAGGTCCGAAGCGCGGCAGGGCCCGATTTTTCCACCATGAACGGCCCTCGCTCGCCCTGCCGGGCCGCCCGTGCCGGCCCGGTCATTTCGCACCCGAAACAATGTAGGAAATTTTCACCGGCCCGCCAAGCCGCGCCGCACTAGCCGGCGGCGAACCGCGCGCGGATCAGGTGGTAGGCGGCACGCAGGCCGAGCGCCTCGCCGCCTTCCGGCCGGCCCGGCCGGCTCGAGATGTTGTAGGCCATGACATCCATATGGGCCCAGGGGACTCCCGGCCCGACGAAATGAGCGAGGAAAAGGGCCGCGGTAATGGCGCCGGCATAGGGCGTGGAGCCGGTATTGGAGATATCGCCCACCTTGCTGTCGATCTGGGTGCGATAACCCTGATGCAGCGGCAGGCGCCAGAGCGGGTCGGCCAGCCTCTCGCCGGCCGCCATGAGATCCAGGGCGAGATCATCCTGATTGGCGAACAGCGCCGCGATATCGGTGCCGAGCGCGACACGCGCCGCTCCCGTCAGCGTCGCCCAGTCCAGCAGGAGGGCCGGCTTTTCCCGGCTGGCCTCGAACAGCGCGTCGGCCAGGATGACGCGGCCTTCCGCATCGGTATGACCGATCTCGATGGTCGTCCCCTTGCGCGTCGGCACCACGTCGAGCGGCCGCATGGCCCGGCCGGAAGGGCTGTTCTCGACCGCCGGAATGAGGACGCGCAGGCGGATCGGCGTCCCCGCCTCCATCAGCGCGCCCGCGAGGCCAAGGACATGCGCCGCGCCACCCATGTCCTTCTTCATCAGCTTCATGGCCTGATCGGGCTTGAGATTGAGACCGCCCGTATCGAAGGTGACACCCTTGCCGACGAGTGTGACTTTGGGATCGCGCGGCCGGCCCCAGACGAGATCGATCAGGCAGGGCGGCCGGTCGCTCCCCTGACCGACGGCATAAATCGCCGGGTAGTTTTTTTTGAGCAGCGCGGCGCCCGAGATCACGTGGCACCGGGCACCGAATTCCCGCGCAAGATCGCGCGCCGCCGCGGCCAGTTCCGCGGGCCCAAGATCGGAGGCCGGCAGATTCACCAGATCGCGGGTGCGCCCGACGGCCCGTGCGAGCCGGGCGACATGGGCACTGTCTACCCCGTCCGGCCAGGCGAGGCGCGCCCCCTGTTCGCCCGAGGGCGTCGACTTGAAGCGCTCGAACCGGTAGGCACCGAGCGCCCAGCCAAGGCAAAGCTGCTCCAGCATGGCCAAATCCGGCGCGGGATCGGAATGGTCCGGCTCGATCCGGTAGCGGCCCGGCGCCAGGGCGCCCGGCAAATGGGAAAGCCCGTAGAGCACCGCCTCGGGATCGGCTGAATCGAACCCCACCAGCACATGCGATACGAGCCCATCCACGGCCGGGACCGCGAGGAAACGATGGGTCTCAGCCTTGAAGCCGGTCGCCTCAATCCAGCGCCGCTCGCGCGCGCCCGCCTTTTTCCGGTAACGCGCGAGCCCCGCCGGACTGACAAGACGAAGCCCGATGGTCCGCCCGCCGCCTCGCACCGGCGCGAAACCGGGGGGATCGTTTACGATCGTCCGAGGACGGCGCCGTGAAGATGAAGGTGGACGGGACGCCATCAGCGGTCTCCTCCATTTTCGGATGGCAACAGCCCGCGTTCGCGATAGAACCGGGCGGCGCCCGGGTGGAGCGGCGCGCCCAGCCCCCTGAGTGCGCTCGTCAAGCGGATGTTCTGCCCCAGTGGGTGACCGGCCCTCAGGATCGGCAGCGTGCGGTCATGCCAGAGCGCCCTGGTTATCTCGTAGACCAGTTCTTCGGGCTGGTCGGCGGAAATAATCCACTGGGCGTCAACGCCGAGGGTGGGGACATCCCGCGTCTGGCCCCGGTAGGTGCCGGCCGGTATCGTGGCCGGCTGCACGAAGCGGGACGTGCGGATGATTTGATCGACGGGCGCACCAAACAGCGGCAGAAACCTGAGATCCAACCTGCCGGTCAGCGCGGCGACCGATTTTATGGGCGCGCCGGCCAGGACGAAAAAAGCGGTGATCTTCTTCTCCATCAGCGCGGCGCCCGCGGCGTCGGGCCGCAGGTAGAGCGGCGTGACATAGGCCGTCTCGAAATCCGCTTCGGCCAGCCCGTAGGCGGCCAGGACGCGCCGTGCGATGACCATGGTGCCGGAACTCTCCCCGCCCAGGGATAGCGGCTTGAAACCGAGCCCCCGGATCGAGGTGATGGCGCTATCCTGTCTGACGACGAGATGCATGGCTTCGGGAAAGAGCGAGGCGATGCTCCGCAGCTTCTGGTCGCGGCCCGGGACATCGAAGGGAGCGGCGCCATGATAGGCCGCATGGGCGAGATCAGCCTGGACGAGCGCCGATTCCAGATCACCGCTGCGCAACCGGGCCAGATTGTCTACCGACCCCTCGGTAGCCTGTGCCACCGCCACGAGACCGTCGACCCCGCAGCTTCCCCCGGCGGCGCAGGACGGCGTGCCGGGCGGGCGCGATATGCCGGTGGCGATCAGCCCGCCCACGGGGAAATACGTGCCGGAACTGGGACCGGTGCCGATGCGGAAATAGGTGATTTCCGGCACCAGGGTTTGGGCAGCGGCGGCGGCCGGCCAGGCGGAGAGGGCGAGCAGGCCGAGAAGCCCGGGCAGAAGGGCCAGGCGCAAGCGGCGCGGCTTCCGCCGGACTGTCCAGTTTGCCCAAACCCGCCGAGTGATCATGAAAGTCAAAATAGCGCGGGCACGCACCGAAAGCCAGAGACGCCTCGCACCGGACAGCGGAACGAATGGCCGTTCAGGGCGTAGCGGTACCGAGCGTGTTGAACAGCAGGGCGTCATTGGGAGCAAGGGTATCGGCGTAGCAAAGCTTGCTGTGGCTCAAATCCAGATCGAGAAGCATCTCGGCCATTTTATGAGCGACAAGGCCCGGATTGATGACCGGCACCGGCAGGCGCTCGACCAGGTAGTGATGCGCCCGGTGCATGGTCGTGGAACCAATGACGATGACCTGGGCGCCGTCCTCCTCGATGGCTTTCTCGCACTCCTCGGCAATGCGGGGAAAGACCTCGCCTTCCTTGCCGGCCAGCAGTTTCTGGGGATCGGGGCCGATATCCGCGCTGCGGATGGAGGCGACCCGATGCCACAGCCCCTGGTCGTCGAAGGTGCGCTTGTACAGGATCTTCCAGCGGTCCCACATGGTCACGACGGAAAACTTGTTGCCGAGCATGCACGCAAGGAGGAAAGAGGTCGCGCCTGGTCCGATGACGGGGATGGACAGGCGCGAGCGCAGGGCGAGCACCGCCGAATCGCTGGTGGTATTGATGCAGATGGCATCGACCCCCTCTTCGGCCGCCCGCAATCCTGCCTCCAGCACGAAGGCTTCCGCGATGGCGATCTCGTAATAGCTGTCCATGGTGGTGGCACCGGCCCGGGTGCAGCAGAACTCCACCTCGATACCGGGCTTGATGTGTTCCGGCGGGATCTGGACGGCGACATCTTCCGCCAGCGCTTCCTCGGGAACCCAGACGGGGTAGATAACGCGAATGCGCTTGGTCACGGGGCAATCTCCTCTATGGGACTATCAGGGCGGGACCGTCGGACTTCAGCAGTCCATGTTTCAGGACCCATGTTAGTGCATTATCGAGCCCCGGCAATTACGGCGACGACGACCGGACTTGCCGTGCCCCCTGCGGATGCTAGAGTTCGCCGCCCTGCCGACCCCGGCCGGTCGGCCATCATCAAAAAGGACAGGCGAGGTCTCCGCGTTCATCGGAGGAAAAATGGCGCTGCCATCCAGGGAAAGAATTATTCTCGTGACCGGCGCGACCGGCCAGCAGGGCGGCGCGACGGCGCGACAGCTTCTGGCTGATGGCTGGCATGTCAGGGCCATGACCCGCGCCCCTGACGGCGCGCCGGCCCGCGCCCTGGCCGAGGCGGGAGCCGAAACCGTTTACGGCGATCCCGACAGGCCGGACACGATGGTCGAGGCGTTTCGGAACGTGTACGGGGTGTTTTCGGTTCAGGCGTTTTTCGGCGAGGATGTTGCCCACGAAATCGCGCAAGGCCGTGCCATCGCGGATGCGGCGGCGAAAGCCGATGTCGAGCATTTAGTCTATACCAGCGTGGAGAGTTCCGATCGGGCGACGGGCGTTCCGCATTTCGACAGCAAATTCGAGCTTGAGAACTACGCGAAGAGCCTGAGCCTGCCGCTCTCCGTCCTGCGGCCGGCGTTCTTCATGGATAATTTCGCGACCCTGCCCGATTTCCGGGCCGGCGTTCTGTCGGGGACGCTTGCCCTGCCGCTGCCGGCGGACGTGCCGCTGCACCTGATTGCGACCTCCGATATCGGCAAGGCGGCGGCGGCGGTGTTCCGCGCGCGCGAGGAGTTTCTCGGCCGCGCGGTCGGACTGGCGGCCGAGGCCCTGACCGGCCCCGAAATCTGCCGAGTTTTTTCAGGCGTCCTGGGACGCGAGATTGCCTACGCACCTTTTCCGGTCGAATCTCTGAAAGACACGGCCAGGGAGTTCTATCTCATGTTCTCGTGGTTCAGGGATGTGGGATACGGTACCGATATCGCCGCCTGCCGCCAGTTGCTGCCCGATATCCTCTCGCTCGAGGACTGGGCGCGCGGCGTGGACTGGTCGGGCTAGGCGGCTATCACTGGCACCGGTGTTCGTGTCACCGGGCGAAAAGGGGGAGGATATCGAGACCATGACTGGGACCGGACCCGCAAACGGGCAAGGCGACGAGGCGCTCCACCAGCGCTTCCTGCCCCTCAGCGCCTATATGACAGCCCCGGCCGACCCGTGCCCGCCCCTCTCCACCGATATCGTCACCGACGCCGTGGTGATCGGCGGCGGGTGGACCGGACTCCACGCTGCCCTCTCGCTCCGCGAGAAGGGCATGGACGTGGCCCTGGTGGAGCAGTTCCACTGCGGCTATGGCGGCAGCGGGCGAAGCGGCGGGCATCTCGTGGGACCCGGCAAGGAAATGCGCCGCTTTTTCAAGAACCCCGATTCGGATGCTGCCCGGCAATATGCGCGCTACATCGCGCGCGTCGTGGATATTGCCGAAGCGAAGCTGTCCGCCTACGGGATCGAGGCCGATTACATCCCTTCCGGCAATCTGTTCGGCGCCACGCATCCCAAGATGCTGCAGGAAACCGCAGCCCTGGCGCAGGCCGCGCAGCGCGCCGGTTTCGAGGTCGAGCATTGGGACGAGCGCGATTGCCGCACGCGCGAGCTGCCAACGGCCTGGCTGGGCGGGATGTATTGCCCGCGCGGCGGCACGCTCAATCCGGGCAAGTATGTTCTGGGATTGCGCGATGCGGCGAAGCGGGCCGGAGTCAAACTGTTCGAGAACACGCCGGTTACGGCGATCGAGGATGGCCAGCCGGCCACCCTGCGCACGCCCGAGGGGAGCGTGCGCGCGAACCGGGTGATCATCGCCGCCGGCACCTTCACGCCGACGACACTGAAACGGCTGACCAACCGGGTCGCGACGTTTCGCATCGGCGCGTTCGAGACGGCACCGCTGTCGGAGTTCCAGCGCGACCGCCTCGGCTGGCCCAACCGGGAAGGGCTCGTCAGCATGCATAACGTGATCGAAGCCTACCGCCTGACCGCACAGGGCACGATCGTCGCCAACACGAAACGCATATTCGCGACCTTCGGCAACCGGCCCCGAACCCGGTACGAACCGGGCATTTTCGAACCGATGGTGCGCGGGTTCCGCGACCGGTTCCCGGAACTCCGGGACGTGGCTGTCGAGTCGCTCTGGGCTGGCTGGTGCGGGCTTACGCCGGACATGTTCCCGCGCATCGAGGTTGCGGGAAAGCACGGCAATATCCTTTCCGGTATCGGCTTCAACGGTCATGGTGTGGCGCCCACCGCGGCGATGGGCGAAACCCTTGCCTGCCTCGCCGCCGGCGAGGATCATCCCCATCTGGCGCTGCTGCAACGCCGGACCATGCCCTGGCCGCCCGAGCCCATCCGCTGGCTGGCGGTCTCCACCTTTCTTCGGTGGCTCGATTTCGGAGACGCGATCACGGACCGGCAATTGCGCCGCCGGGCGGGGCAGGGCTAGCCCCGGTCGCGGCCCCTAAAGGAGGGAAAAATGGGTTTCCTTGTGGGGAGCGAGACGGCCGAGGGATACGTGCCCTCGCTCCTGTTCCGGCTGTTGAGACCGAGAACGTCCGGCAACACGATCAATGGGCTCGGCGAGACCCGTCGGCGGCGCCCGACGCCGGTCTATCACCGCTTCGATTTTCTCCACCCCTGGATCGTCGAGGGCGCTACCTTCATCGCCCGCAAGCTTCTGATCAACAAACACCGTCCCTACTTCATCCGCACGGTGCAGATGGCGAGAACCGGCCATATTCCGGTGGCGGCGGCGCGGGTCGACGATACGGCGGAAAACTGGACACGCCAGATCAGGGAATTCGCGCTGGCCCAGCCCGGATGCGACGTGATCGGCATCGCCGCCCTCGATCCCCTTTGGGTATTCGACCGCGACCGGATCGACGCCCGAAACGTGATCCTGGTCGGCTACCGCATGGATTACGATCAGTTCGCCCATAATCTGAAGGGCCGCTTTATCGATGGCGAGATCGCGGTCTTCGATTCCTATCTGGGTTCGCAGGAAGCGGCGGTCGCGATTGCCAACTGGATCCGCGCGAAGGGCTGGCCGGCCGAAGGTATCGGCGGGCCGAAGGGAAGTGCGCTCAATATCCTGGACGCCGCTATCGCCGCCGGTCTTGGGGAGCTCGGCAAGCACGGCTCGATCATGAATGACAGGCTCGGCTCGTGCTTTCGTCTGGCCTATGTGACGACGGACCTGCCACTGATGCCCGATGCGCCAGTCGAGCTCGGGGTGGACGAATTCTGCAAGAGCTGCCGGCTTTGCACCAGCGAATGTCCGGCTAACGCGATTGACGATACCAAGAAAACGGTGCGCGGGGTCGAGAAGTGGTACGTCGATTTTGACAAATGCGTGCCGTACTTCAACGAGCATCACGGATGCGGCCTTTGCCTGTCTATCTGTCCGTGGAGCCGGCCCGGTGTCGGACCCAAGCTGGTGCAGAAGATGCTCCGGAAAAAGCGGGAACGGGCGGGGGCAGCGGCCGACTAATAGACCGACCGGCTTTGCGTATCGGGAACAAGGCGGGCCTCGCTGACGCCATGGACGGCACAGACCTCGTCCTTGTCGGAGACATCGCCGCTGACGCCGACGGCGCCGAGAATACCGCCCTCTTCATTGCGGATCAGGACGCCGCCCGGTGCCGCGAACAGGCGCCCACCCGAAATCACCGCGAAGGTCTGCATGTTTTGCGGCATTTTCTCTGCGAGATCGGCGAGCACGCGGCTCGGCACGCCGAGACCGAGCGCCCCCCAGGCCTTGGCGAAGGCGATGTCGGCACGCATGATGCCTGACCCGTCCTCGCGCTTGAGCGCCACCAGATGGCCGCCCGCATCAAGCACCGCCACGGTGAGCGGCGCGCATCCCGTCTCCCGCCCCTTGGCGAGGGCCGTGTCCACGATGGTCGCCGCCGCCGCCAATGTCAGTCTGTCCATGCAAAATCCCCGCCCTGCCAGGCCGCCGTCCGCCATCCGCCATCCGTCAGCCGCGCGCCCTGCCCGCGGCGCTGGCTGCTTCCACTTCCGCCAGTTTCCCCGTTTTCACGTCGTAGATATAGCCGTAGATCGGTATATGGCCCGGCACGAGGGGATGGTGGCGGATCCGTCGGACATCCTCGACGACCGCGGTCTCCAGATCCGTAAAGGTGAGCCAGGGCATGTAGCGCCCCTCGGGCGAGCCGCCGTCCTTTTCGACGTTTTCCCAGCCAGCGTCGGTCAGACGCGCGGCATTGAGGCTTTCCGCCAGGAGCGCGCCCATCTGCGCCTCGTCGAAGGTCGCCATTCCGCACCCCGTATGCAGGATGACGAACCATTCCCGCGTGCCCAGAAGCTTTTGCGAAATCACGAGGGAGCGAATGGCGTCGTCGCTGGCCCGCCCGCCGGCGTTGCGGATGACATGGGCGTCACCCTCCGCCAGGCCGGCGAATTTGGCGGGGTCCATCCGGGCATCCATGCAGGTGAGGACCGCGAACCGGCGCGCCGGCGGCACCTCCAGATCGCCCAGGCTGAACCCGGCCGCGTAGCGGGCGTTCGCGCCCTCGACTTCCTTTTTCACCTCGCTCATTTAGATCCCCTTCGTCGATGTTCCGGCGTCAGGGGAAAATGGAGTCGATCCCGAATAAAATCAACCGGGTGGCCGACCCGAGCTCAGGCGAGGCATTTGAGGCGGGGCATCACCTGTTCACCGAAATCCCGGATCCCGGCCACAAAATCGACCCAGCTGAACAGCATGCCGTCGATGCCGGTTTCGGCCACGATCTGGTCGATCTTTCGGGCCACGGTATCGTGGGAGCCGAAGATGACGGGGAAACTCATGAAAGCGATATTGCCTTCGTCCAGGCCCTTGGCCAGGCAGGCCTTGAGCTGATCGGCGGTCCCGCCCTGATTCTGATCGAGATCAGCGCTACGCAGGATATTCTCGATTGCGCCCTTGTCGGCGCCCGCGATGATGTCCTCGCCGATTTTCAGCGCCTCTCCATCGCTCGGAGCGGTAATCAGACCGAAAAGCGCATAAGTGCCGACCCGGCGCCCATGGGCTGCACCGCGCGCCTTCAGCCCGTCCGCGATCTTCTTGATTTCCGGCACTTCCGCCATGATGAAATTGTGATCGCCATGGCCGGCCACGAAGTCCCAGCCCCGTGGGGACTGCCCGGCGCACACGATCGGAATGTCGTGTGACGGCGTTGGCAGGCAAGCGCAATCTTCCAGGTCGAAAAACTCCGAATGATGCGTCACGCGACCGTCAGCCCAAAGTGCCTTGATGATGGACAGATATTCCGCCGCATAATCGTAGCGACGCTCGTAGTAGGAATCGCCGCGCCACAGTCCCATCTGGGTGTATTCAGGCTTGTTCCAGCCGGTAACGATATTCAGACCGCACCGCCCTTCGCTCATGTCGTCGAGCGTGGCGATCATGCGGGCCACGTAGGCGGGATGCTGGCTGAGGATCGCGGCACTGGGGAAGAGGCCGATCTCTTTTGTCGAGGCGGCGAGGCCGGCCATCAGCGTGAAGGATTCGAGACAGGCGTCCCAATATCCGGTCTCGCCGCCGAATCCGCGGAATTTCATCATGGACAGGACGAAATCCAGATTCTGCCGCTCCGCCTCAACCGAGATGGCGCGATTGTGCTCGAAAGTCGGCAGGTATGTGGGGGCCGCTTTCGATACGATATAGCCGTTGCTTCCATTCGGCAGGAACACACCGAACTTCATTCTCTCCGCCTCCTCGCCGGACTCCGGAAAACCTGCAACCTGCCCTCGTGGAGGCGGCCGGCTAGCGGCCGGCCGCTTCCAGTGCGGTCAAGGTGACGTCATCCGTTTCGATCCCCGGAATGTTGGTCTGAAACTCCTTGGGAACGAAGAAGTTGGTGGAATGGAGCCGCTGAAAATCCGTGATACGGCCCCAGTTTGTCAGGGGTGCGACTTCCGCCTTGCCTGTGTCCGGGTCGATGAAACCGTCCTGACTTTCGAACATCTTCCACCCGAACTGCACCCATTTCCAGTAATCGCCCTTCCGGTCGTAGGCGTTTGCGTGGAGGAACGACCAGTTTTCGGCGTCGAAATAAATCACGCGTCGGCTATAGGGATGAAAGGCCGGCGGGATCGCCTCAACGATGAACACGTCGCGCGGCATCCAGTCGTCCTCGACATTCCAGTATGGTGCCTGGTCCAACTGCGACAGCGGGAAACGCTCCGGGATTGTGGCTCCTTCCGGATCCCAGGCAGCCCTGCTGCCGGGCCGGGAGGCCTCACTCTCCGCCACCGCGAGCACCCAGGCGCGTCCGAGAAGCTTGTAGCCCGCATACCATGTCGGGTGGGCGGCGAAATTGAGATCATCCTGGAGCTGGTCGGTGCCGCCGATGGGATCCACCCAGGCGCCGCCCGACAGCCGGCGAATCCGGCGCACGGTGCGGATATAGGCCCAGGTGTCGTTGTAGCGTGGTGTGGTGTAGTTGATTGTAAAGGTCCCCAACCCCTTGATATCGTGGGGGTATGTGGCGAAAAGCATGGTTTTGTGAAACACCGTGCCGTCGCCAAGACTGTGCGGCCCGTCAATGCTGGTATAGCGTCCCGACATGTGAACCCGGGTGAAGTTCCAGCGCTGGATCCTGTCGATCCCGTTGGTCCCATCGATGAGCATATAGGCGAAATTCGGGTCCAGCAGCCCGCTCGCCCCGCCGGTGTTATCACCCAACGTGGCCGGGAGATTGCGGTGGTTCCAAACCACCTTCACGGCCGCATTCGGGTCATCGACATCGACGTCGGGGAAAGGCGCGCCCGCGACCCAGTTAGTGATATCGAAGCTCGATGGGTCGAGGGTGACGGTGCCCTTGAATTTCTCGGTCACCATCCGCTTGCGGTACCCCGGCAGGAGCGGCTCGTACGGGGTGAGGCGCAGCGTCATGCCCTGATTGCGGACCTGCCATTCGACGCGGTCGCCCATGACATCGCCGATCCGGTGGTTGTCGAAGCATTTAGTGAGAACGGAGTCGATATTTTCGGCATTGATGACTGTTCCCGCTTCGATGACCTCGCCCTCGCACGTAGCGGCGTTGGCGTTGGAGGATACGAAAACGAGGAAACTTCCCAATCCGATCAATACACTCCTGGCCATATTTCCGGTATTCATCCCATCTCTCCTCTCACGAAAAAAATCTTTACCCCTTCACAGCCCGAATAATCGGTCACAGGGTCTTCCAATCCTCTGCCTGCTCCAGGGCGTGTGCTGCCCGGATTAGCGTCACCTCGTCGAAGTGGCGGCCGACCAACATCATCCCGACCGGCAATCCATCGGCCAGACCGCAGGGCACGCTCATGGCGGGGTGACCCGACACGCTGATCGGTGCGGTGTTGCGCATCATTTCCCACGCCCGGCGAAGGAACAGCTCGCGCGAACAATCTCTCGGTGGAATTTCCTGCGCCCGCATCGGAGTCGTCGGCATCACCAGGATGTCGTAGCTTTCCAATTGCGCGTCATAAGCGGCGCGCAACGTACGGCGAAGATTCTGCGCTTTCGAGTAGTAGCGGCCGTTGTACTGATCGTTCAGGTACTGGCCCATGAAAATAGTGAGTTTGACCGTATCAGGCAGATCGTTCGGCTGAGTCTTCCAGCCGCGAGCATACATGTCGCGCAGTGTCGTGTTGTGATAGCCCTGCCAATTCGATCCTACCCCGTGCCCATTGATCATCTGGACGGTCGATCCCTCAATCCCAATTCCAAACCAGAAACAGGGTCCGTCCGCGTGTTCGGGAATGGAGATCTCCTCAGCCTCGGCCCCCAGGCGTTCGAACAGCTTGACCGCCGCGCGGACCTTCCGATCGACCTCGGGCTCGCTGGGTCCCAGCAGCCCCATCTGGTCCTGGCCGAACCCTTCCCGGACGACGCCCAGCCTGAGCCCCTTGACCCCCTGGCCGAGCCCGGCCGCGTAGTCCTGCACCGGCACGGGCGTCCCCTGGCGCGGATCGAGTCCGTCCGAGCCGGCCATGACCTGAAGCAGCAGGGGCAGGTCCGCGACCCGGGCGGCCATGGGCCCTACCGTGTCCAGGGTCATGTCGCTTCCCATGATCCCGGTATAGGGCACCACACCGAAGGTCGGTTTCAGGCCGTAAACGCCGGTCCAGGAGGCCGGGAGACGGATTGACCCTGCCTGATCCCCGCCGAGCGCGATATCCACCTCGCCGGTGGACACCAGAATTGCCGAGCCGCCGGACGAGCCGCCGGCGCCGTGCGTCGGCTTCCATGGATTGCGTAATTCCCGCGGCGCATTGCCGTGGCCGTTGCCGTCGAACGAAAGGTCCGTGGTCGCGGCCTTGCCCATGATGGTACCGCCGGCGTCAAGGATTCGCGTGACGACCGTGGCATCGATATCCGGCACGAAACCTTCAAGCACGCGCGTGCCGTTCATCATTGGCACGCCTGCGACGCAGACCGTGTCCTTGATGGCTATCTTTTTGCCAGCGAGCGGACCGCTGGCGGCCCCCCTGATCTCCGTCTTGCAGTGCCAGGCATTGTACGGGTCTTCTGCCGGACCAGGCCGATAGCCTGGAGTTCGCGGATACTTTACCGGCAGTTTTGGTTCCGGATACTCATCCAGCCTGTCGAAGGCGGCCGACAGGTCCCTGAGATACCCTTCGTATTCGATGGCGTCATCCGTAGTGAGTGAAAAGCCGTAGCGCTCGGCAATCTGGAGAATCTGGTCTCTGTTCGGCGGTGTAATAGTCATGTCTGGGCTGATTCCAACTCGTTGTTGTGCCGCTGGCTCTTCCGGCAATTCCGTCACGAAGAACTTGCTTCGGGTGCGGGCCTTTACGTTCCCCGCCCCTGCTGCAGCCAATACCGGAGCACGGCGGTCGTCGCCTGGGGCTGTTCGATGGCCGGCGCATGCGCCGCCTGTTCGATGAAAACCATCGCCGCTCCCGGGATATTTTGTGCCATTTCGACGGCGAGATCGGGCGCCATCCATTTATCGTCCCGGCCGGTGATCACAACGGTGGGACACCGAATGGCGGCGAGATGGGGACGACCGTCGGGCCGCGTGGCGATCGCATTGAGCTGCCGGTGGAAAACGCCCGGCCGCGAAAGGACGCGCGTAAGCATGGTTTCCAGGATGCGGCCAGGCTCTCTGTCGACCGCGTCCGCGTAAAGCGTGGCGGCAATCACCTCTTTCCGCGTGGCGACAAAATTCTGCTCATCATCTAGCGTGAAAAACTGGGAGATCGCGGAGGACAGCGTGCCTTTGTTGACGGCCGCCGTTCCCTCGTTTGGTCGCGCGGACGTGCACACAAGGGCCAGGCGTTCGATCCGGTCGGGCGCGCGCCGCACCATCTCCTGCGCCACGAAGCCCCCCATCGACTGACCGACGAGACTGAAGCCGCCGGCAATCTCGTCCAGCAACCTTTCGGCCGTCGCGCTGACCGTGTCGTCCTGGTCCGGGACCGCCACCCGGCATTCCGCGATGTCCCGGAGATGGGTGGTCTGATGGTGCCAAAGAGCCTCGTCGGAGCCGAAGCCGGGGATGAGGATAAGTTGCTCGCTTCTGGCCATTTGGGGGAAGTCCCGATCCTTCAGGTGAGTCGCGCAATGCTGGCGACGCCCTGGATGCTGGCGACGCCCTGGGGCCGAGTCAAGTTTTCTTTTTAAATCAAATAGTTACGGTAATTTTGTCGGCAATCCTTCGAACATTGCGTTTGAAACATTAATGGCAACGTGTCAGTATTTTTCAGTCCCGGCGAAACGAGGCTGTCCATGACCGCGAACGACTTCGATCTTGCCGACCCGAAATCGCATTTCTCGACAGACGAGCGCGCGCGGTATTTCGAGGATCTCGAATATGCCTTCATCCGCTGCCTCGCCGCCTATCAGAGATGGATCGAGGAATCCCACCTGTCGGCTACCGGCACGACCCTGGGACATCAGGACATCTTCGTGCTGCACACGATCCGGCTGCATGAAGTGCCGAAGACACTTTCCGAGATCTCGGAATTCCTCAATCGGAAGGATCTGACGAATCTCAGTTACAGCCTTCGTAAACTCGACAAGGCCGGCTTTATCCGGCGCGTGCCCAGCACGAGCGGTCGCCAGCGGCGGTACGAAGTCACCGACGAGGGCGAGCAGGTCACCAACCTGGCCGCCACCCTGCGTGAAAAGGTGCTTCTGCCGAGCTATGCCGACCGGGCGCAGGGCAACATGCCGGCAGTAGCAGAAATCGAAGCGCTGATGGAGACCTACGAGCGCGCCACCCATGTCGCCGTTACCCATCGGACGAAGCTTGGCAGGACCCGATAGGTCGGACCCCCATCGGCCGGCGTCCTGACAGGGCCGGACCGGGCCGGCCCCGCGCGGGCAGGCGGCGCGTTTCCCTTATCAAAAATTAACCAAATGGGACGAGGATCGACTATCGAACTCGACATCGTGCACGGGTGTGCCGATATTGGGCGGATCGGCGCCCCCGGGCGTGCATAAACAGTAGTAAGAAGAGTCCCCCCGATGCCCGCTGCTCCGCTGCCCGCTGACGAAGCCGAGCGTCTCGCCGCCCTGCGCGGCTACGCTATCCTCGATACCCCGCCCGAAGAGAATTTCGATCGCATCGTACGCCTCGCCTGCCGGCTGTTCAGCGTCCCGATCGCCCTGATTTCCCTCGTCGACGAGAACCGGCAATGGTTCAAGGCACGTCAGGGGCTGGAGGCTACCGAGACACCCCGCGATGTCGCCTTCTGCGCCCATGCCATCCTTGAGGACGGCGTGCTCGTGGTTCCCGACGCGACCCAGGATCAGCGGTTTGCGGACAATCCGCTCGTCCAGGGCGGGCCGGGAATCCGGTTTTACGCCGGCGCCCCCCTCATTTCGCCAACCGGCCAGCGGATCGGCACCCTTTGCCTTATTGACACGATCAGCCGGACGGATTTTTCCGCCGCCGATCGGGCCTCCCTTCGCGATCTCGGGGGCGTGGTCATGGACGAGATGGAGATGCGCCGAACCCGGGAGATGATCCGCGAGAATGAAGACCGCTATCGCCGGCTCTACAACAAGACGCCCGCGATGATGTATTCGATTGACGAAGAGGGACGGATGCTGGCGGTCAGCGATTACTGGCTGCAGCATCTGGGTTACGGGCGCGAAGAGGTCCTTGGCCGGAAATCGGTGGATTTTCTCACGCCCGAGTCCCGTGATCGGGCGGTACGGGAGGCGCTTCCCCGCTTTTTCGAGATGGGCGAGGTACGGGATGTGCCGTTGCAGTTCGTGACTCGCGACGGTGGGGTGCTTGATACCGAGCTGTCGGCCGTCGCCGAGCGCGATCAGGAAGGCCGTTTCCTCAATTCGCTGACGCTCGTCAGGGACGTGACGCAGCAGAAAGCGATCGAGGCCCAGTTTCGTCAGGCACAGAAAATGGAGGCCGTGGGCCAGTTGACCGGCGGCGTCGCGCATGATTTCAACAATTTACTCGCGGTAATCCTCGGCAATCTTCAGCTTCTGCAGGCCTCGGGCCAGCTTGAGGGCAAGGCGGAGAAACGGGCGCAAGCGGCCCTGGAGGCGACGGAGCGCGGCGCCGAGCTTACCCGGCGGCTGCTTGCCTATGCGCGAAAGTCGCGGCTCGAAACGACGGTCGTGGAGGCCGATTCCCTGGTCCGCAATACCGAGAGCCTTCTTGCGCGGACGCTGGGCGAGTCGGTCACCCTCACCCTCGATCTGGCAGCCGGGGGCAGCCATATCTCGATCGATACCAGCCAGCTCGAAACCGCCATTCTCAACCTCGCGATCAACGGCCGCGATGCCATGGGTGGCGGCGGCACCCTGCGGATCCGCACGGCGAGACAGCGGGTCGGCGGCCGCCAGGGCGGGCTGGCGGGCGCGCCGCCGGCCGGGGATTATGTCGTCATTTCGGTCAAAGATTCCGGCCCCGGGATCGATCCCGAAATCCTCGACAAGGTCTTCGATCCATTTTTTACCACCAAGGAGGCCGGCAAGGGGACGGGGCTCGGCCTCAGCATGGTCTACGGCTTCATCCGTCAGTCGGGCGGCCACGTCCAGATTCAATCCGTGGGCGGCGAAGGTGCGACCGTGCTCATGTACCTGCCCGCGGCCAAGGCACCGGCCGAAGAGACGGCGCGCCCCTTGACGGACGACGCGTCCCCGCGGGGAAATGAAACCGTTCTCGTGGTGGAGGACAGCCCGAGTGTCAGGGAAATGGCGATCGCGCTGCTGGAGAGCCTGGGCTACGCCACCGTCCCGGCCCCGAATGGCGCAGTCGCAATCAGTATTCTCCATGAGCGGCCGGATGTCGAAATCCTGTTCACGGATATCGTGATGCCAGGCGGCATGAACGGGACCAATCTGGCCGCGGCGGCCCTGGCGATCCGCCCAGATCTGGCCGTTCTTTACACCTCGGGCTTCGCCGAGCATTCGCTGACGCCCGATAGCAGGCCCAACGATGACTGGCCCCTGATCGGCAAACCCTACCGCAAGGCGGAGCTGGCGCGACGCCTGCGCCAGGCGCTGGCCCTGGGCAAGCAGCGCCAGCCCACCGAGACGATCTGAAAAAAGATGCCGGGAAAGATACAGGGAAAGACGCCGCTGGCACTCGTCATAGATGACGACGACGCCGTGCGCGACACACTCTGCGACATGCTGGAGGAGATCGGCCTGCGCACCGCTGCGGCGGAGGACGGCGAGAAAGGCATACGCCTGTTCAAGGCAGAGCCGCCCGATGTCGTCGTCACCGACATCCTTATGCCAGTGATGGAAGGGATCGAGACCATTATCCGGATCCGCCAGATCGACCCCGATGTGCCGATCATCGCGATCTCCGGCGGCAACGCAAGCAACCAGCCTTATCTGGATTACGCGCGCAAGCTAGGGGCCAGCCGGATCCTCGAGAAGCCGATCCGTCTGCAAGAGCTGACCCGGGCCCTGGGTGACCTGGCACCGTCCGCCCGCCGCGAAGCGGATTAGCCACTTGCCAGGATAGCGCCCTGGTTGCCTGGCGCGGCCGGTCAGGGCAGTCTAGGCGCCGGGGTCATGGGGAGGCGTCATGCGTAAGATCGCCATTATCGGGTCGGGCCAGACCGGTCTTCTGGCCGGGATAGGGCTTCGGGACAAGGGCTACGACGTCACGCTTTATTCGGACCGGACGGCGCGCGACTGGCTCGAGAACAGCGTGCCCACGGGAATTGCCGGAATCCAGATACGAACAACCGAGCTCGAGCGCTCGCTCGGCCTGGCCTTCTGGGAGGAGGAGGCGGTGCGGACGGCGGGCGTGGATTTCACCTTCAGCCTCGACGGCAGGAACATCTTCTTCCGCCTGCAGGGCCGTTACAAGGGCCCGCTTTACGCGATCGACCTGCGCCTCAAATCAGCCCGCTGGATGGAGGAATTCGAGAAGCGCGGCGGCCGCCTCATCATTCAATCGGTCGACGAGGCGGCGCTTGACGCCATCGCCGACCAGAACGACCTGACCCTGGTCGCCGCCGGCAAGGCTGAGATGATGGGCCGAATCTTCGAACGCGATGCCGCCCGCAGCGTCTATGAGCGCCCGCAACGGAATCTGGCCATGCTGCTGGTAAAGGACGTGAAGCCCTTTCGCCAGGGCATTCCGTTCGAGGCGATGAAATTCAATTTCTTCGCGCCGTTCGGCGAATATTTCTGGGTCCCTTTCTACCACATGAACGGGACAAATTGCATGTCCGTGCTGTTCGAGGCGAAGGAAGGCGGGCCGATGGATCGCTGGATGGGGAGGTGCGAGGACGGACATCAGGCGGTCGAGATCGCCAAGGATTTCATTCGCGAGCACGCGCCCTGGGAATTCGACAACGTTCGCGACATGACCCTGATGGACGACAAGGGCTGGCTCGTCGGCAAATTTCCGCCAACCGTGCGCAAGCCGGTGGGACGGCTTTCCTCGGGCCGGATCGTGGCGCCGCTGGGCGACACGTGCATGGCTTTCGATCCGATCGGCGGCATGGGGGCGAACAATGCCTCGAATTCCGCGAAGATCATGATGGAGGAAATCGTCGCCCATGGCGACCGGCCCTTCGACGCCGGCTGGATGACGCGAACCTTCGAGCGCCACTGGACAGAATTCGGCCAGCATGCTTGGACGTTCAACAACCTGCTGTTGGAGCCGCTGGACGCGCCGGCGCGGGAGGTTCTGGTCGCCACCTCGCAGTCCCGTCAACTGGCCGACGACTTCTTTTCCCATTTCAACGAGCCGCGCGAGTTCTTCCCCATGCTGACGGAGTTGGGGGCGGCACGGGACTACATCTCGGAAACGACGGGACGGCACTGGCTGGTCAGTGCCATTCGCGGCTGGACGCGGATTCTGCTCCACCAGTTGCGCCAGAAGCTGGCGGGCCGTCCGCTGACACCAAAGCCCGCGCGTTAGCCGCCGGCCACGCGGGCCGGGCCGGAATCAGGCCTCGGCCGCGCAGGCGACACAGCGCGCGACGGCCGGGTCGATCTCGAGCCGGCCCTGCGGAATTTCTTCGCCGCAGCCTGCACATTCGCCGTAGCTGCCGTCCGCGATGCGGCCGAGCGCGGCCGCAATCTGGGCGAGACGCTGGGCGCGCCGGCCGGCAGTCGCCCTGGCCATGGCCTGGACCTGCATCGCGTCCATGCGCGAAAGCCGGCCGACACTCTGCTGGTCCAGGATAACGGGCTCTCCGTCCTTCCTGGCTCCCGACTGCAGGGCCAGAAGGCTCTCGCGCTCCGCCTCGAGACGGCGGCGAAATAGAGCAAGATCAAGCGGTGGCGATACGGTCATAATAGGCAACCAATTCAGGCTCCGGGCCACCGACGGCCCTTCGGAAACAGATCGGAACGGATACACCCGGCAATGGACAGCGAACTGAACGGCCTTCTTGACGAACTCGCAACCCTCGAGCGGCGCCTCGAGGAGAGGCTAGCTGCCCGGCGCGCCGCCTACCAGTACGAGATTCGCCGCCGCCGGGTCATTTTCGCGGCCGACATCCGCGCCCACCACAAGGCCGCCCGCAAACGGCTCGGCCGGTTCCTGCGCGACTCGCCGCTCTCCACCCTGATCACTTCGCCCATCATCTATTCCCTCGTCGTACCCCTTGCCCTCCTCGATCTGATGACCTGCCTCTACCAGTGGACCTGCTTCGCCATCTGGCGCATTCCCCGCGTCCGGCGGGCCGATTATGTGGTGCTGGATCGTCACCGCCTGCCCTATCTGAACGCCGTGCAGAAGCTCAATTGCGTCTATTGCGGTTATGCAAACGGGGTGATCGCCTTTGGGCGCGAGGTGGCGGCCCGGACCGAACAATACTGGTGCCCGATCAAGCACGCGCTCAAGGCGAAGGGCACCCCCCGCCGCACCCGGAGCTTCCTGGACTATGGAGATGGCAGGGAAATCGAGGAAAAGTTCCGCGAGTTCCGCCGCAGGCTCAGGGAAGCGGCCGACGACTAGCCGGCCCCAAACGGCGCCAGCCAGCCGTGACCACGGCAGCCAGAACAGCCCCGGCCGCGGCCAGCGCGGAATCCTTCTGCGCGTCGAACGGGTCGCCCTGAGTGCCGAGATAGGCATAAGCCGCCTCGGGCTGCACCAGGAGAGCGACAATCCATTCAATAATCTCGTACAGCACGCTGGCGGCGAGGAGAACGCAAAGCGTCATCGTAACCAGCCAGCCGCCTCTGAGGCCGGCCGATCCCGATAGCACGTCCTTGAGCGGATAATAGAACAGCAGACCAAACAGGAAATGCACGACCCGGTCATAGGGATTGCGCGGAAGCGACCAGGCCTCCTGCAGCCAGTAGCCGAGCGGCACCTCCGCATAGGTGAAATGCGCGCCCAGCGTGTGAAAGCAGAGAAACGCGAAGATCAGCAGATATGAGACATCGGAGAGTTGATAGAGGCGTCCTGTGACGACCAGCAGAAGGGCCAGCGCCACGACAAGCAGATTCTCGAGGAACCAGTCGAACGGATAGACCGGGTCGATCGCGCCCACCGTCCAGATTGCAAAATAGCCGAGCGCGAGGCCCTGAAGCAGACGGTTTTGCCCGAACGGCACGCGTTCGCGATCAGTGGTGCCCGTCAGGGAAAAAGGCGCGCGCATCGCCGTCAGCGGGTCTCTGGTTTCACATAGGGCGCCGCGTCGACCAGCGTCTCGGCCCAGCCCTTGTCATGCGGCGCCATGATATGGAAATGGGTCCGCACGTGGGAAAAGAGCCAGGTCCCATCCACCTTGCGCAGTTCGTCATCGTAGCTCGCGACGCACCAGATCGCGTCTACCCGATCCTCGAAGTAATTCTGCGATCGGAGCGGGGCGAACATGAACCATTTGCCGCGCGCTGTCTTGCCACCGGAGTCGATGCGTATCTCGATCGGCAAAAAGAAATGGACACGCCAGTCGATCGGGTCGTTCTCGAACCAGGCGCGGATTTCGGAATGCCCCCGTTTGACGCCAAGGCCGCCGGTATATTCGAGCGTCGCATCCTCGGTGAACAGCGCCACCAGCGCCTCGACATCGAGCACGGGATCGGCCGCCAGCGCAAACCGGTTCTTGGCTTCCTTGACGGCCTCGATGTCCTCGAGCTCCGCGACCCGCCGGGCCAGCGGTTCGAGCTCCGCCAACCGCGCCTCGAGCGCGGCCATCCTTTCTTCCGCCGTCATGTCGTCCCCTTTCTCGCGCTTCCGCCGGATCAGGCGCCGGCGATTTCCTCGAGCCGCTCCGGCCCCGCGAGCCGGTAGCGCCGCCCCTCCCGGGGGCAAACCAGATCCGCGCCGAGCCGCTCGCCAGCATGGCTCATCCAGCCGATCCGCTGTCCCGGCACGCCGATGACAAGGGCGAAATCCGGCACATCGCGGGTGACGACCGTGCCGGCTCCGACAAAAGCGTAGGCGCCGATCGTCACGCCACAGACGATAGTGCAATTGGCGCCAAGGGTCGCGCCGCGCCGCACCAGCGTGTCACGAAACTCGCTTTTGCGGTCCACCTCACTGCGCGGGTTGTGGACATTGGTAAAGACCATGCTGGGGCCGCAAAAAACGCCATCCTCCAGGGTCACGTTGTCATAGACCGAGACGTTGTTCTGGATCTTGACCCGATCGCCAATGACGACCTTGTTGCCGACAAAGACGTTCTGTCCCAGCGTGCAGTTGGCACCGATCCGGGCGCCCGGTGAGACATGGGACCAATGCCAGATGCGCGTGCCGGCACCGACCTCGGCCCCGGCATCGACGATTGATGTCTCGTGAATGAGTGAACTTCCGGCCGTCATCTAAGCCACCGCCTGCCTGCAATAGGGATGATAAGCGCCCTGAAGCCCCGCGGGCGCCGCCTCGCGGATGCGATAGACCGTCGCGATGGACGATCGCGCCTCGCCGAGGCCGAAACCGTGGCCGTTCAGGATTGCATCATAGCTGGCCGTGTGCAGATCGCCGAACCCGTCCGAGAACTCGAGCTCCTCGTTCTCGATCACGATCGAGCGATAGGTGCGTTTGCCGGACGAGACGGCCTGCTCGGGCAGGTAATCCGCATTGATCGAGAGAAACCAGCGGACACGCGCGCGCCGATACTCGAGAAAGCCGGCGGCCGTGTCATCACGGTGGATGTGGACCGTGCTGTCCTTGAGCTCGCCAAAGACCCAGGACAGCATGTCGAAGAAGTGAACACCGATATTCGTGGCGACGCCGCCCGATTTGTGCACATCCCCTTTCCAGCTCACGCCATACCATTTACCCCGCGAGGTCAGATAAGTGAGATCCACGTCGAAGATCTTGTCCTTCGGGGCCGCCATGACCCGGTCCCGAAGTGCCCGGACAGACGGATGCAAACGGAGTTGAAGAATATTGTAGACCCGCTTGCCGGTCTCGCGTTCGATTTCCTCGAGTCCATCGATGTTCCAGGGGTTGAGGACAAGCGGCTTTTCGCAGATCACGTCGGCGGCAGAGCGCAGGCCAAACCGCACGTGGGCATCATGCAGATAATTGGGTGAGCAGATGCTGACAAAGTCGACTTTCTCGCCCCGTCGGCGGAGCTTGTCGATATGCCGGTCGAAACGCTCGAACTCGGTGAAGAAATCGGCCGCCGGGAAATGGCTGTCGATGACGCCGACGCTGTCATTCGGGTCGAGCGCCGCCACCAGCTCGTGCCCCGTCTCCTTGATGGCCTTCATGTGCCGGGGCGCGATATAGCCGGCGGCGCCAATAAGAGCGAACTTCCTGGTCATCGTCTCTTTCGGATTATCGTTTCTGATGCTGTGAGAATTCCGGCCTGGACGCCCTGCGCGGCCAAAAAGCCCGGATTTACGCCGCTCCCCGCCCGACACCCGGTTTTCTCTACCAGTAATGGCAGGGGTCCGCAATTCGCCCGGCCCCCCGGGGCCGGCGCGGGCTTGCTTTTTTGCGGGCGCGCTGCAAAACATGCGCCCTGATCAATGCTGAGGACCCGGTGGCTCTTGCGGCCGGCCGGGAGAGGGGCGCGCACGTGGCGGACAGACACCAGGACGCGGCACCGCTGCCGTCGGACCCGAGTAAGGTGACGGTTGCCGTCATCGGGGTCGGCTATGTCGGCCTGCCCGTGGCGGTCACCTTCGGCCGGAACCAGCCCACCATCGCCTTCGACAGCAATTCCGCCCGGATCGAGGCGCTGTCCGAGGGCCGGGACGAGACCCTAGAGGTCACGGCTGAAGAGCTCGGGGCCGCCCGCCGCCTCAGCTTTTCGGCGGACCCGGCGGCGCTCGCGGCGGCGCAAGTCTATGTCGTGACGGTCCCCACGCCGATCGATGCGTTCAAACGCCCGGACCTGAGCTTTCTCGAGCGCGCGAGCGAAACCGTGGGCCGCGCGCTCGGGCGCGGCGACGTCGTGATTTACGAATCGACGGTTTTTCCCGGCGCCACCGAGGAGCACTGCGTGCCCGTCCTGGAGCGGGTCTCGGGACTGACATTCAACCAGGATTTTTACGTCGGCTACAGCCCCGAGCGTATCAATCCCGGCGACAAGCGTCATCGCCTCAGCGACATCATGAAGGTTACCTCGGGGTCGACGCCGGCGGCCGCTGATTTCGTCGACCGCCTGTATGGCAGCATCATCACTGCCGGCACCTTCAAGGCGAGTTCCATCCGGGTGGCCGAGGCCGCCAAGGTGATCGAGAATACGCAGCGCGACGTGAATATCGCCCTCGTCAACGAACTGGCCATGCTCTTCACCCGCCTCGGCCTCGATACCGAGGAAGTCCTCAAGGCCGCCGGCACGAAGTGGAACTTCCTCCCCTTCCGGCCCGGGCTCGTCGGGGGTCACTGCATCGGGGTCGACCCGTATTACCTGACCCACAAGGCGCAGGAAGCGAACCACCATCCCGAGATGATCCTGGCCGGCCGACGCATCAACGATTCGATGGGCGCCTACGCGGCCGGCCGCGTGCTCGATGCCATGATGCTCAAGGGCCTGGCCATCCGGGGTGCGCGAGTCCTGGTGATGGGCGTAGCCTTCAAGGAAAACTGCCCCGACCTGCGCAACACGCGCGTCGTCGACGTCATCGATCACCTGCGCCAGCGTGGTGTCACGGTGGATGTGAGCGACCCCTGGGTCAAGGTCGAGGATGCGCGCCGGGAGCTGGGCCTGGATCTGATCGCGGCGCCTGAGGATCGTGCCTATGATGCGGTTGTGATCGCGGTGGCGCACCGCCAGTTCGCCGAGATGGGGGCCCCGCGCGTTCGCCGCCTGCTGAAGCCCGACGGAATTCTGGCCGATCTCAAGTGGCTGTTCACACCGGCGGAGGCGGAAGTCCGGCTCTGATCCCGGGGCCAGTCGGGATCAGCCGGCAAGCAGGCGGGCGATTTTGGCGGCCGCGCGCCCGTCGCCGTAATCCTCGATATCCCGCCGCGACACGTCCGTCTCGGGTTCCTTCCAGAGCCGGTTCCAGCCGGCCGCGAGGGTTTCCACCCATTCGGTCTCGTCCCTCAAGGTGACGCAGGGCTTGCGGTGAAAATAGGCCTCTTTCTGAAGCCCGCCCGAATCGGTATAGACCGCGACACAGCCGTCCAGCAGGGCCGCCATGTCGAGATAGCCGACGGGTTCGATGACCGTAAGACCGGCCAGGTCCAGCCCGTGACGCGCCACCGCGCCCGCGGTGCGCGGATGCAGGGGCAGGATCACGGGCCGCTCGGCCGCAACCTCGGTCAAATAGGCGAGGACGGCCGCGAGACGCTCGGGGTCGTCGGTATTTTCCGCCCGATGGACCGTCGCCAGCGCAAAGCCCGCCGGCGCGAGGCCGAGCCGGTCGAGGATCGTGGCGCGATCGCGCGATCGCGCGCGCGCATGAAGCGTGGCATCGAACATCACATCGCCCACCTGGTAGACGCCTCGGGTAATCCCCTCGGATTTAAGATTTCCGACCGCCGTGCCCGTGGGGCAGAAGAGATAGGCGCTCACGTGATCCGTCAGGACACGGTTGATCTCTTCCGGCATGGCCCGATTGAAGGACCGCAGGCCCGCCTCGACATGGGCCACCGGAATATGAAGCTTGGCAGCCGTCAGGGCGCCCGCAAGCGTGGAGTTGGTATCCCCGTAGACCAGAACGATATCGGGCTTTTGCTCGAGGCAGATTTTTTCCAGGCCCGCCATCATGCGCCCCGTCATCTCGCCATGACCGCCACCCCTGATCCCGAGGTGATGATGCGGGGCGGGGATGCCGAGCTCGTCGAAGAACACGTCCGACATGTTGGAGTCGTAATGCTGGCCGGTGTGGACGAGAATTTCTTCAAGCCCGTCCACTGCCGCGAGGGCGCGGCTGACCGGGGCCGCCTTGATGAACTGCGGGCGCGCGCCCAGCACGGTGACGATTCTGCGTCCCATCGCCGGCCTCAGGTTGCGCCGTCGAGGCGGGTCATGAAGTAATCGTGCTGGCGGATGCACCGCTCGATCGTCTCGGCATTGTCCCGTGTCCAGGCGACGGTTTTCTCGAGCCCATCGTGCAGCGTCACCCCGGCCACAAAGCCCAGTTCGCGCCGGGATTTTTCCGTCGAGCCGAAGCGCCGGCCGGAACGGTCCCAGTCCCGCCCGGGACGCAGCTCAACCGGTGTGACATTGCCGGTAATCCGGTTGATGGTCTGGGCCAGATCGCGGATGGTGGTTTCCACACCCGAGGCCAGGTTATAGATCTCACCCGGCTTGCCCAGGACGGCACAGCACATGAGCCCGCGCGCCATATCCTCGACAAAGATGAAATCTCGGCTGACCTCGCCCCCCTTGTCGAGCGGCAGGGCCTCGCCTTGCAGAGAGCGCCAGATGAACCCCGGCGTCACGTTGCGCCAGACCGTGTGCGGCGTGCCCCGCCAGCGACCGGCGCCCAGCACCTCGCGAGGTCCGTAGACGTTCTGAAAGCGCGCCTTCACCACCGCCAGCCCGTGGCGGAGGAAATAATAGTTCCCGTAAAGCTCGCCAATCAGCTTCGAGATGGCGTACGGGCTGTCGTGGTACAGGGAAACGGGCGCATCCTCTGTCGTGGCTTCCGCCGCATCATAGGTTTTTTCCGCGACCGCGCACCCGGCGGCCGCATAAACGACCTTCCTGAGATTTTTGAACGACTTGAGCCGATCGAACAGTTTGAGCGTCGTGAGCGTGTTGTTTTCATGATCCGCCAGCGGATCGTGGATCGACGACTGGTTGCCGTGATAGCAGGCCAGGTGCCAGACGTAGTCCAGATCGTCGGGCAGGGCCGCGAGAATGGCGTCATCGGTGATCGAGCCGTAATGGAAAGTCACGCGCGGATCCGCCGGCACATTCGTAATGTCGGCGGACAGAAGATTGTCGACGATGAGGATCTCGCCCGCGTCCTCCTCAAGCAGCTTGAGCACCAGATTGCTGCCGACAAACCCGGCGCCGCCGACCACAAGCATCTTTCGCCCCCTGAGGGCGCGGAAGTCGGATTGCCCGCTCATGCCAGCACTTCCCGGATCCGGGGCAGAAGGATGGGTCCGACCGTCTCGAAGTAAATGTCGTGACCGCGCGGGCTGAGATGGAGGCCGTCGGGCAGTACCATATCGGCAACGCTGACCGTGCCCTCGCGGACGGGCTCGAGGATCGCTTTCTCGAGGTCGATCAGTACGACCCTGTGCCCCAGGTCGGCGGCGGCGGCGCGAATGAGATCGTTATATTCCTCGTTGCTTTGCTGATAGGTCTTGTCGGTAAAGGCCATCACGTCATCCGTGCGGGTCGTCGGATGGTTCGTATGCAGAAACACGTGTTTCGCGCCAAAGGCGATGCCGCGATCGACGATCTCGGCAAGATTGGCCCGGAAGGCCGCCGGGCTGACACGGGGCAGCCCGCGATCCGTCTTCCAGCAATTGCAGTCATTCATGCCGAACTGAACGATCAGGATATCCACCCCGTGTGACTGCACGTCATAGGGCATGCGCTCGAGCGCCTGGCGCGTCGTGTTCCCGTTGATTGCCGTATTGATCACGAGGGCGTCGCGCCCCGTCTCGATGGCGATTTTTTCCACCTCGGCCGAGAGACGCGGCACCCAGCCTCGATGAATCGAAACCCCCTGCCCGAAGCAGATTGAATCACCGAAGAAAACCACATTCGTGCTGTCAGTACTCATGCTCATTCAATCCGTTTCGAATTCCGCGGTCAGCCGGCCAGTCCGCCATTCAGGCGAACAAGGAAAAGCTGGCGCTTGTTTGGATAGGGCGACTCGCTGTTTGTCGCCAGCAATTCGCGGTCGCCATGGCCGAAATCCGGCAGGAATTTCGCCAGCGCCATCGCCGCCATTTCACCGTTCCAGGCGAGCAGGCAGAGGATTTCATCCCCCTCGATCCGCCGGGTCAGGTAGTAGCGCGGCGTATTGTAGACGGTGATCGACAGGCGCATCTCGCGGCAGTTGGGCAGGTATTTTTCGAGAAAAAGTTCGAGACGCTGGTCGACATTGGGGAAGAGATCGTTGGCCACGATCACGTCATAGGACTCGTTGCTTTCCCGCGTAAACCAGTCTTCCCGGGTCAGTCGAACGGCCGGCGCCGCCGCCCGGAAGGCTCTGATCTCCTCCTCGCTGTCATGGGCAAGCAGATCGAGAAGCTCAAAATCATTCCGTTCACCGAGAAGGCGCGTGAAGGTGGTGAGCCCGCCACCCACATCGAGCACCCGGCGCCCGCCCGAGGCCAGCAAGTCGCCATATAGTTCCTGGAAGATCAGACGCTTGGGCGGTGTCTCCCGCAGCCAGCGCTGACAGACAAGGGACGCCTCGTGAGGCTTTTCCTGCTCGCGCATCATACGGGCGATGGCGTCTTCCGCGAGGTATGATTCCACCCAGTCCTTACTGATCCGCTTCATCTTCTTTTCCGGCGTTTGGCGTCCATAAAACGGCCCCCTGTTCGGGAAGGAGAAACAGCTTGCGGCCATCGATCCGCATGAAGGCCGGCTCGAAAGGCGGAAAGAACAGCGCGCGGACGCGAGTCTCAATCTCGTCAGCCGGGAGATCGGGCGTGATCTCGCGAAAGGCGTCCAGATCGCTCGGGGCAAAAAATTCGCCCGCCCCCTTGAGCGGCACCCGGGGGGGTTCCCGGTTTGCGCGAAGATCGCCGATGAGCCGCTCGAACCCCTCCATGGCCGCGTCCTCGGTCCGCCGGTACAGGCTGAGCGCCGTATCGTCGGGCCGCACCGGCACGCGCCCGGCATAGACCATGTCGCCACTATCCACCTCGGCAGCCAGCATATGCAGGCTGTAGCCGTAGACCGACTGACGGCGCAACAAGGTGTAATTGACGCCGTGCCAGCCCTTGTAATCGGGCAGCGGGGCGAGGTGCAGGTTGAACGCCCGTCCGCCGACGGCATCGATCACCTCTTCCGGCAGGATCCAGCCATGCTGAACCGAGAGCAGACAATCCACCCGGTAGTCCCGGATCGCCTTCAGGATCAGATCGTTATTGCGCCGGGCATTATCGATAAAAGGGATGCCGGCGGCCTGAGACTGGCGGTGGATGGCGTTATCCCGCCACCAGTTTTTGAGCGAGGTATTTGACACCGCGGCGACGGGCCGCAGGCTGTCTTCCGCCAGCAGACGGGCGAATGCCCGCTGACCGACGGGCTTCTGGCCAAGGAACAGGATATTCATGAAACAGCGTGACGCGTGGCGCAGGTCTCGGCCGGTGCAGCGGCAGAATCCGGCGTCGGCAGGCCAAGCCCGCCGTAAACGCCCCATAATACTTTCTCGAAACTTTCCCAGTTATAGGTGCTGGCAGCGTAACGCCGGGCGTTTTCGGATTTTTTCCGAACGATCCCGGGGTCCGCAATGCACCGATTGACCGCCGCGGCGATCGTTTCTTCCCTGCGCGCGTCATAAAGTAGGCCGCAATCGGCCTCGTCGATAATGTGCCGCACGAAATTGAGATCGTTGGCGAGAATCATCTTGCCGGCATGCAGGTAGTGACTGAGCTTCCGGGGGCAAGCGTAAACGTTGTTCTTGACCGTCCGGAGATAGGTGATACAGCCGACATCGATATCGCGCAGCACCCCCATCGAAGTCTCGAGCGTCTCCTTGCGCTCGCGGATCGGCGGCAGGAAATAGATCGAGCGGCCTGTCAGGCCCAGCACATCGGCCATGTCCTGGCAGGACGAGAGGAACTGGTTTTCGGGCGCCCGGATGAAAAGCGCGGCGCCCTCGGCATCCACATGCCGCCAGGCGCGGATCAGCAACTCGACCCCGCGCGCGGGGGCGATGCCCCCCTGATAAATGAACCTGAGGCGATCGCCCGCCAGTCGGGAAATCTGCGAGTCCGGATTTCTGACCAGGAAATCGGCCGGCACGTCACGGGGCAACGGATCGACGTTGGGAATCCAGTGGACGCGGGCCAGATCATGCTGATCCCGGATGAACCCGGCCATGTAGGGGGTTACGGTGATGACTTCGTCGGCGTGACGAATGAAGGGCCGCTCGATCGCCCGCAGCAGCCAGGCACCGGTCCGGGTGATCCCCTCGATCTGGCTGGCGTAATTCTCGTAGCAATTATAGACGAGCTTCGCACCGGTCAGCCATTTCAACGCCACGCCGAAGGGCAGAGCCTCGAAATCCTTCACATGAACGGCCGCGGGCGCCACCGGTGTTTCACGCCAGGCCATGTACAGGGAAGAGGCACGCAGGAAATTCGTCTGGATAAAATTCCGCAATCGACAGAAGTTCAGCGTCTTCACCTTGTGTTCGAGGGCCGATTCGAAGGAGAGGCTGGCCAGCGCCACCGCCTGCGCCGCGCCCGTCCTTTCCAGATCAGGCCTGGGCGCGACGCGTTCCCCATCGCTCCCGCGCGGCGCGGCTTGTGCGATCAGCTCCTCTTCCGGCGTCGGGGCAGGGTGGCTGTTCCGCGCCGCCGCCGGTTCCGGCGCCTGCTCGGGTGGCCGCGCCGGTCTGGCCGGATGTTGTTTCGGGATCTCGATCGTCCGCGCCGGGGCCTTCAACCGGGCGACGATTTTTTGCCTGAACGGCCGCGGCACGAGGGAGAACAGGAATGCCTTGAGCCGCGGACGGTGCAGGAGGAAACCCGATACCAGGAAATAACCGCGCAGGCGCCGCCTGTTTTTTCTGCGTTCACGGACATTTTCCCGGGTCAGGAACCTGAGATGCTGCTTGTAATAGCGCCCGCTCGCCCTCGTCAGGCGCGACCGCAGATCCGCTTCCAGCTTCGATCGCACAATTTCCTCGAGTGACTTTTCGTCGCTCTGTATGCGCGCGTCCTGGTTCAGGAATCCTGCCTTCAGCCCGACAAACAGGAAAAGCCGCCGAACCCGGAAGAAAAACCTCAGATAGAGCGGCACCACTCGTTGCGCCAGCACGAAAAGCCGCAGGCTCAGGTATTGCCCCAAAGCGTAGAGGCGGCGGAAGACAGCGTCCCACACCCGGCGTAGAACCTTCGCGAGGGTTCGAAAGGGCCAGGTCAGGAGCCAGCCCATACTCCACACCCCGAAGCCAAGCGCCAGGGGAATAAAGGGCACCAGGCGGCGAGCCGCGTGCGAGCCCTGAGCCTTGAAGAGATCGCGAACGAAGCGGGCGCTGGCCCGGATTATGAAGGACGGGCGCGTCGCCAACTGTATATGACGAATCCGGTAGCCGTCCCGCTCGAGGGTCTCGGGGGCATCCTCATCCCACCAGGCCCCAAAGGCGCGCACGTCATAAACCCGCGACAGCGCCCGCGCCTCAATGCCGATACGATAGGCGGCGTCCGGCGAGCACCCGACGCCAAAGACCAGTTTCGGCTGGACACTCTGGTAACGTGACTGGTCCATGTGCAGGCGCTCCCCCCGGGCCCCCTTATACCTTATCCGGGCGCGAGCGCGGCACCCACGCAGCCCGTCCCGGTGACCGAAGGAATTTCACGAACCCGGCCAGGCGCGGCCGGCGACGGAGAAATTCCCGCAGACCGAGCAGGCGCCAGTTTAGCCAGTCTTCCACCCGGTTGCGCAACAGGGCAAGTCTGGCATCGCCCGCTGGCGGCCGATCCGGTATTTGCGAAACGATGTCGGCCACGAAATGCCGATAGTGGTAGCGTTCCGAGGCAATGAGGTCCCGATAGGCGTTGTCGACGATCCGCTGCCGGCGTTCCTCGTCATTCAGAGAGGCAAGTATCTCGTGGATATTGGAAAAATCCTGCCTGAGCGGAATGTAGTGCACCCAGGGCTCCAGAATGCCGTTGTACCGGCCCTCCACCAGTATCTGGCATGCCCCGGCCATCGCACATTCGAACACCCGTGGCGAGATGACGGCGCCATCCAGGCTTTCGCCCTGCCCCGGAAAGCAGGCGGCCTCGATCTCGTCATACGCCGCTTCCGGATGGTCGCCCTCGTAGGCGATGCACCGCGTCATGATGTCCCCACTACGGTCCAGTACGCTGGAGCCGCCCTCGACACCGATCTGATACCGGCTGCGGGCGAGGAAATTCAGCCAGTCCTGCCCGTTTAATGTGTCCTCCAGATCGACCGACAGGTCACAGTTGAGCCCGTAGCGGGGCGCTTTCTCCTTGAAGATATCGCAGATCTTCCATTTCAGGACGCCAAGCGGCCCGTTTCTCGCCCGCGCCTTGAAGGAGCGATAGCCGATATCTATATCCCTCGCGCGCACCCGGCGGCGCGCATCGGCAACCTGTTTGACGAGCACATCGTCCACATACCCCGCGAGGGAGGGACGGATTTTCACCCGGGCGGGGATGTGCCCCTCATAAGCCGTTCGCCGCGCGTCCTCTGTCGCGAGGAGCGAATAAACGACGCCCACACCAAAATCCGCGATGAACCGGCACAGGGCGTCCGTGTTATTTGCCTCGTCCTGGGCGATAGCGATTTTCGTGCAATCCAGATTCTTGATGAACTCGAGAACGCCCTGCGCCCGGCGAAAAACTTCCCGCGAGGGCCGGCAGATGAGGAACGTGTTATGGAAGACAACCGCGTCCCACCTGAGTTCCCGCAGGTAGGCCGGAACCTTCTCCCAGTACAAATTCAGATGAAAGACATTGTGCTCGGAGTATTTCGCCAGCGAATAGAGATGCGTGAGGATTGCATCCCGGACGGGGAATCTGGGCGAACGGTATATGACCAGGATATTCATCGTCGATCGGCCCTGGAACTGAGATGTTCTTCCAAAATTCCGGAAAAAATCTCTCCCTCCCGGTCCCAGCAAAGTTCCCTGAATGCGATTTTGCAGTTCCTCTTATAACGAGGAAGATTGTCGGGATGCATAAGGAAATTGATTTTTTCGGCTATGTCCCGGGGATTCGTTTCGTCACAGATAACACCGACGCCGTATGTTTCAACAATGTTACGCATGTCGCGGATCGTTGTACTCACCACCGGCAATTCCGCCCCGATCATTTCGAAAACGCGATTGGGCAGACTGATCCTGTTGTTTAACGTCGTGCGCTGGCGCACGTTCACCCCCGCGTCCGCTCCCGACAAATAATCCAGAAGATCCGGGCTCTTAACCAGAGGAAGAAAGGAAACCCGCTCGCTAACGCCCAGGCTTCGGGCTTTCTCGCGCAGAAACGTTTCGTAATCCGGCGGCGCGAATTTGCCGAGCGTCGCAAACCTGATATGGCGCGCCACAAAGGGCATGGCCTCGATCACTTCCTCGACGCCCTGGCCGGCGTAAACCGTGTTCAGATGGACGATCAGTTTTTGTCCTTCTCCCAGCCCCGCATCCTGCCTGATCGAAGACTGCCCGCTGACCGCCACGTGGTAGCGGACATTTCTGATGACATGGCTGGAGGCGGCGAACCCGCGTTCCTTCAGGAGGTCGGCCAGGCCGTGCGAGACGGTAAAACTGAGCCGGCCAAGCCTGAGAAGCTGCCGTTCCACGAATATTTCGATCCGACGGAAGAAACCGGGGCGGGGGCCGGCCTCCTTGTGGTCGTGATGATAGGGCGCCTCGACATAGTCGACCGCGAGAGTGCCGGAGGCAAACAGCTTGATGGCGGTGGCGGCCAGGATCGAATGGTGATCGTGCGCGAGGATCAGGTCAAACCTGTCTCCCCGGAAGCGCCGCGCGGCTTCCCTGGCGAAAACATACCGCCGCGTAAAAAGCTGCATGACCGTTCGGCGCCAAAGACCGCGCCCGTATTTGCGCAGCCTTTGGGCAATTCCGGCTGGCTCGTCCCGGATTTTGAGAGTCTTCGGAAAATCGAAAGCCAGAACACCGGTCTCGACGAACCGGATATCCGGGCCTGATCGCATCAGGTCCCTGTCCGGGTTTTGCAGAGCAAAGACGGTCACGTCGTGCCCCCGGCTGCTCAGGGCGGCGGCCTGGCGGAAAACCCTCGTGTTTCGCTCCAGGTCCTTGAATGCGACGATGATGACCTTCAAATTCTTCTCACTGCGAGCGGCCGGCGCAAGCCTGGGCAATCGAGATCCGGGGCGACGTCGACACGCAATACTCGTCCGGCGCCCGGTCTAGGACGACCACCGCACGCGCGGCATGATCCGGTCGGGCACGATCCGCTCGCGGAAGCGGATCACCTTTTCCAGCATGGCGCCGACGACATCGTCGGTCATCAGATGGGGCTTGAGACCAAGCTCCTTGAGCCCTGTGTAGACCGGATTGTAATAGTGGTCCTCGGCCTCCTTGCGGGGGTTGTCTATGCGCTTGATGGTAACGCTGAGCCCCATGCCCTTGCCGACGCGCTCGATGATCTCGGCCAGTTCGTTGACCGTGAACGTCTGTGTCACCTGATTGAAGATGCGGAGCTCTCCGGGGCCCGCCGGATGCGCTGCCGCCAGGTCCACGCATTGCAGGGTGTCCTTCAGGTTGAGGTAGCCGCGCGTCTGTCCGCCCTTGCCGTAGACGGTGAGCGGAACGCCGGCAACCGCCTGAACCAGGAAGCGATTGACCACCGTTCCGAAGATATCGTCATAGTGAAAATTGGGCAGCAAGCCCTCGTCAGCCAGGGATTCGGCCGTGTCGAGCCCGTAAACCGGGCCCTGCATGAGGTCAGTGACACGAAGCCCGTAGGTGCGCACGTAAAACCACAACAGGTCGGTATCGAGCACCTTGGTCGTGTGATAGAGGCTGCCGGCCTGGCGCGGAAACAGGAAACGGTGCTCCCGACCCTTGTGCCTGATGTCGATCCACCCTTCCTCGATATCGATATCCGGCGTGCCGTATTCGCCCATAGTGCCCAGCTTGACGATATGACACTCGGGGCATTTCTCCTTGACGGCCCAGATTATGTTGAACGTGACGCCGAGATTGTTCGTCAGCGTCAGATGGGCCGAGTCGAAATCCTTCATCGAATATGGGGCCGAGGGCTGTTCGGCGTAATGCACCACAACGTCAGGCGAAAATTTCTCGAACAGATCGAAAACCGCGGCGCTGTCCATGAGGTCGAGTTCGTCAAAGTCTATCTTGCGTCCGAAATGGCGCTCGAACAGGGCGGTGCGCGCGGGAAGCCGGTCGCCTTCGATCAGCGCGCCCGAATCGGTCTCCTGCGCGATAGCACGGCGCAGGTAATTATCGACGATGCGGACCTCGTGACCCTGCGCCGCGAAATGCATGGCGGTCGGCCAGCCGAGGTATCCGTCACCACCACAGATCAGTATCCGCATCACTCACGCACCCCCGATTGATTCCGTACCGGCCGCGGCCGTCTCGCTGTCCGTCCCGGCGGGAAGAGGCCCAATCGGTCCCAGTTTTGCAACCCCCTCCTTGAGACGGACGGAGTCCGCGAGGCTGCACCGTTCGGGCGTCCTGCCCGCGCGGACCGCGTCAAGAAACGCCGTCATCTGACGCAGGAACAGATTCGCCGGCCCGGCGGCGAGATTCGTCAGGCCGGCCGGATAACCGCCGGCCGCCTCGATCAGCGTCAGGCCGGTCGGCAGCTCCGACTGGATCGAGCCCCGGAAACTGCCGTTTTCGCCCTGAATTTCAACCACCTGGCTGAAAGCCGGCGTGACCATGTCGGCCTGGATATAGACGGTAAGCCCGCCCGCCATCCGGAACCTGGCAAGAACGAAATCCTCCGCATTCACGTTTTCCATCCGACCCTGAATCCGGCGCGCCGGGCGCATCAGATCGACGCTCAGCAATTCGGCCGCCTCGACAGGGCCGAACAGCCAGATGGCGAGATCGAGCATATGGACCAGCATTTCGTTGACCGCGCCGCCGCCGCTCTCGCGCCGATGCTTCCAGAGCTGATGCGAGCCCCGGCCGCCGATCCGCAACCAGGCGAGGACGGGGCGGCCCAGAGGTGAAGCCTCGCCGGCTGGCGGGTTCAGGATGGCGTGCGCCATCTCGAAGGCCGGCGCGAAGCGATAGATATAGCCAACCATGCCCACCAGGCCGGCCTCCCTGGTCAGCCTGTCCAGTTCGCGCGCCTCATCCAGGGTTTCGCAAAGCGGCTTCTCGCAGAAGAAATGCTTGCCCGCGGAAATGGCCCGCCGGATCAGCGGAGCATGCGACGGGGTGGGCGTGGCGATGTCGATGGCCCGGATCGCAGGGTCCGCGAAAAGCGCCTCTACCGAGTCCGCCGCCAGGACGCCCTTCTCCTCGGCAAGCCGGCGCGCCAGGGCCCGGTCCTGATCCGCCAGAACCATCTCGATCCCGCCGCCCGCCGTCAATCCAGATATATGCTTGGGCGCCTGCTTGCCGCACCCGATCAATCCAATCTTCATGACTCGGTCCGCTCCTGATCCCCTTCCGGCCTTTCCTGGCCGCTGTTCTTGCTGCTCCTGCCCACGAGCCGGCTGGCCGACCAGCGACTGGGATGAAGGATCAGCGAATGTTCTTTGGAATCGCGCGCCAGAATCTTGAACTCGAAACTGCGCGACAGGGTTTCCAGATTTTCATCGACGTCAATATCGCCCAGGGTCCTGAAAAGTGCCACGGTGAAGATGATCGATCCGGGTCCGAAATAGTTCGGTTCAAACGTTACCGTGCGGCGGTACACCTCGCCCGTTTCGACGTCGAGTGTTTCGCCATCACTGATGTGCCGGCTGAGCCACCGGCCATCCGGGGTGAAGAAAAGCGTCACAAACTTGCAATCCGTCCTGCCCGTGATCAGGGCCTCGAACTCGATATCAATCCGGAAGGGTTCGCCCAGCTCGAGCACGCCGACGGGGGTGTCGTCGAGGCGGCGCATCATGACCGAGGTGACCGCGATGCCGAATTGCGCCGGCGGCCAGCGCGAAATGCCGCTGGATGCGCTGATATTGCTTTCAATCAGGCGGCGCGCGGCGCGCGGCCCTTCCTTGTCCGGCCCTTCCTTGTCCGGCCCATCCTTGTCCGGCCCATCATCTTCCCGGGCGGACGGCAGCGTTTGCTGCCGCGGCCGGTCTACCTCATCCCCTTTCGCCGCCGATCCGTCGACCCCGGGAGAGTCCGGTTGCGCCGGCCCGGCCGTCTTCGCCGCCATGCTGTCCAGCGCTGCCTGCAGTATCTCGCGGCGAAAATCACTGTCCGCTACCGTCTGCGCGGCCACCTGATCGATATGTCGTTCAGACGCCTCCTTTCGGAGCCGCTCGGTAAACTCTTCATAAGCCTTGACCACCGAGAGCGCCGCGCCATCCATGACGATCTCGCCCCGTTCCAGCCAGACGACCCGCTCGCAGAACTGCATCACCTGGGCCGTTGAATGGGAGACGAGCAGCAACGTGCATTGGCCGCTCAGAAGAGATTTCATGCGTCGCGCAGACTTGGCGGAGAAATAAGCGTCACCTGCGCCAAGCACCTCGTCGATAACAACCAGATCAGGGCGGATCGAGGTGGCGACGGCGAAGGTCAGTCGGGCCCGCATGCCTTTCGAATATTTTTTGAGCGGCTGGTCCAGAAAATCGCCCAGTTCGGTAAATTCCACCACATTCCGGACCAGATCCTCGAGGGTCTGCTTATCCAGGTTCCGCCGAAGGGCGAGTGCGCCGCGAATGTTCTCGATGCCACTAAGGTCCGGATGAAACCCGACGCCCGCATCGAACAGCGCCTCGATATCGCCGTAGACATCGCGGGTGCCACTGTCGGGTTCGAGCGTGCCAGTGATGATTTTCAACAGGGTCGTCTTGCCGGCGCCGTTGCGGCCGATAATTCCGACACGTTCGCCACGACGGACATCCAGGTGAATATTCTTGAGCGCGTGGTACGAGGGGATCTCGCGGCGCAGGCCCGGAACCAGCCGCCACTTGTTCAGCCCAAGCGTCACGGCCATGATCTCCCACGGGCTCCTGAAAAGCGGGAAGCGCTTCTCGACCCCGGCGAGGGTGATCGCCGCCAGGCTGTCGCCCGCCGGCAGTTCCGAAGGAATGGAGGGGGTTGCTGTCATGATGTCCTGCTAGGCCAGCTGAATGAGCGCCATCTTGAGACGGGCATAGAGGAAGTAACCGAGGAAGAATGTTCCGAGGCTCATCGCCACCATGATCACGGTCATGTCCAGCGGCGGCCATTCGCCGAACACGATAAGGCTCTGATAATTAACAAGAAAATAGCTCATTGGATTGGCATACACGATGGCTTTCAGATGCGGGGGGACGGAGGCGACGGTGTAGCCGATCGGACTGCAGATAATGAGCCCGAGGGTGAGGAAACGAAGAATGAACTGAATATCCCGGATCAGGACCGCAACCAGCGAGACGATCCAGCAGAAGCCGACAACGAAGAGATATTGCATGAAGAGAACGAGAGGCGCGAACAGCAGCGTCGGCTTGTTGAAATCGAGGATCAGGGACAGGACGATCGAGAGGCCGATGCCAATCAGACATGTCACGAAGCCCACGGTGGCGGACTGCGCGACCAGAACCTCGGATGGCAACATCGTGTTCTGCATGATTGTCTTGTCTCGCGTAAGGGACCCGCTGCTGCCATTTGCCGCTTCGGTCAGGCCGAATATGGCCATGATCCCCGAAAACATCATGAGCACCAGCTCGGGTGTCGTCACATCGGGCCGATGAGCTCGATAGATCAGGATCTGAACGGTCGCGTAGAGGGCAAGGAACATCGTCGGCATGATGACGACCCAGGCCATTCCCAGAAGCGAGTTGGCATAGCGGAAGCGCAGGTCCTGCCGGGTCTTGCGCAGGATGAACTTCCGTCCCTCCCAGAGAACGCGGAACGGGTCGAGAATCGAAACGGATTTGCCGCTCATCGGTGTTTTTCCCCTATCGCCGAGACAGGCCGGCCAGTCGCCGCGCCGGCGCGGCCGCAAGTTTCGTCAAGTAATGCGAGGTACTTCGTGACTTCGTTCTCCCAAACGAGGTCACGGGCCGCCAGATCGACCGCCGCCTTGTATCGCGGGTAGCGCTCGGCCCCGATCATCACCCGGATGGCTCTGGCGATATCCTCGGGCGAAGTCTCGTCGAAGATTTCGCCAATTCCGTATTCGCGCACGAGCCCGGCAATATCCGGCAGGCGGCTGGCGGCGACTGGCAGGCGGGCCGTGATCATCTCGAACAGACGGTTGGGCAGGCTCAGATAATGGTTGGGGTGATCATTCTGCCGGGGCAGGACGCCAATATCGGCGCCGGCAATATACGCCAACAATTCTTCCGGATGCCTGAGAGCAAGCATGTGGACGCGCTTACCGGCCCCCCGGGCATCGACCTGATCCAGAAATTTTCGTTCGACCGCCCGATCTATGACCGGCCCCAGGACCGCGAGGTGTACCTTGTCCGGCAATTTCGCGAGCGCCGCCGCCAGCTCTTCCAGCCCCTGCCCCGGCCGAATGGAGTTCAGGTACAGCAGAAGCCGGTCATCGGGGCCGAGCGCGCAATCCTCGCGGATGGCGGAACTCGCGACGATTTCCGTCCGGCGCCGGCAATTGCGCAGCACGAGTGGCGGGGCCACCTGCCAATCCTCGGCGATCCGCTGAGCGAGACCCTGGCCCACGGTGATCAGAGCCGCTGCCCGCCGGATGATCGCCACCTCGCGGCGCTGTTCGAGCTGACGGATCGCGCACAGCAGTGGATGGTCCGGCAGGTAGGCAGGCTCGTGCGGACGTTCCACCGCATCATAGATGATCCGCCCGCCCAAGCGATCGCACACCGCTTGCGCCGCCATCAGTGCCAGTTCGTCATGGGCCTGGACGATGTCAAATCCTTCCCGCCCCCGGTCGCGCCGGATCGCGCCGAGCGCCCGACGAGCGAAACGCCGCGCGCCATTGAGCCGCAGTAAGACCAGCAGCGTGGCCAGCCCCCGATGAACCCGGCCGGGTGACGGCGAAGATGGTTTGACCGCCGTGACATGGTTGTCCGCCGGCGGGGTGACCGGCGGCGGGGCGTCCGCCGGCCGGTCCTTGCGCAGCAGCCACGCGCGCAGGGAAGCGGCCGCCCTCGGCGGCTTCCCGGGCGTGAGATCGAGAAACCGGTAGCGACCGCCGGGCCAGGCCGCATCGGGCGCCAGCACCGGCGGGCCGAGCGCGGCCACGGTCACCTCATGGCCGTTTTGGAGCAGGGCCCAGACCTGGCGGGCAATCCGCGTATTCAGGCGAAGGTCCTTGCAGGCAAGGATGCACACACGCATTTCTGATTTAAAGTCCTGCGAGGCCGGATCAGACGTCCAGAAACTTGCGCCAGGACAGCGCCATATTGGGCTCGTCCAGTTTTTCCGGCAGCGGCGAGACACGGCCCGGCACGCCCCTGACGAGACTCCCGGCCGGGACATCGCCCGTCACCACCGCACCGGCGGCGACGAAGCTGCCCATGCCGATACGCACGCCCGGACAGACCACGACGCCGCCACCCAGCGTGACATTATCCTCGATAATGGGGCCTTCGGCCTTGTACGTGTCGCGCAGCCGCAGCGGATAGCGGTCATTCGTCAGCACGACACCCGGACCCAGAAACACGCGCGATCCGATCTCGACATGGGTCGGGATGTAGCAGTTCGATTCGATCTTGACGAAATCCCCGATCCTGACGTTGCCGTCGATAACCGTATTGGTGCCGATCACCACGTGATCCCCGATCACGGTCTTCTCGCGGATCATCACATTGTGCCCGGTCTGGAAATTCAGGCCGGCTGTGACATCCCCGTAAATGATGGCCCCGGCGCGCAGCACCGCGCCGTCCCCGGTCTTGAAAGGCCCGCAGCCTTCCACATAGGCCAGCCCCAGGATGACGTTGTCCTGAACGGTGCAATTCCGGCCGGGCTCGAACCTGTCCACGGGCTAGTCCAGCATCTCGACACCCACGGAATCGCCCCGGAGGTGTTTCTCGACCCAATCGGCGATGTGAGCGGCGGCGCGCCCGTCCCCGAACGGGACTTCCCAGCCGCGCGGGCCCGTCAGGGCCGCCTCGACGCCGGCCGCGATCCTTTCCGGATCGCAGCCGACAAGCCGGTTGGCACCGACATCTATCGTTTCCGTCCATTCCGTGTTTTCCCGCAGGGTGACGCACGGAACGCCGTGAATGCATGCTTCCTGCTGGACGCCGCCGGAATCCGTGAACGCCATTCGCGCATGGCCAAGAATATTGAGAAAATCCAGATATCCGACGGCTTCATGCAGGGAAAGGCCCGGCAGGCCCCTGGCCCATTCCAGGAGGTCGAATTCCCCGAGACGCTTGAGGGTGCGGGGGTGGGCCAGGAAAAGGGTCTGCATTCCGTTTTCGGCCGAAGCCCGCGAGACGCCCTCGAGACCGCCCTTGAGGTTTTCCGGGGAATCCACATTCTCTTCCCGGTGCATCGTCAGTATGCCGTAAGCGCCCGGCGTCACCCCAAGCCGATCCAGCATGGTCGATTTTTCGCGCGCCACTTTCAGATGTTGATGCGACGCATCGACAATGGGATTGCCGACGACGCAGATATGACCGCGCACTCCTTCCCGCCCCAGATTCTTCTGTCCCTGAGCACCGGTCACGAACAGGTAATCCGAGACGTGATCGATCAGCACGCGGTTGTGTTCCTCCGGCATACGCCAGTCATAGCTGCGCTCTCCGGCCTCCACGTGGCCGACCGCAATTCTCAGCTTGCGTGCCGCCAGGGCCCCCGCCAGGTTGGTGTTGGCATCGCCCCCCACAAGCAAGATCATCGGCCGGCGTTCGAGCAGAACCTGCTCGATCCCGTCCAGCATCACCGCCGTCTGCCCGCCATGGGTCCGGCGATCCGCCACACCCTCGAGCCGGTGATCGGGCTCGGGCAGGTTGAGATCCTCGAAGAATTGCCGATCCATGTTGGGCGAATAGTGTTGTCCGGTGTGAATGATGAAATGGCGCAATCCGCGCCGGCGCAGCTCATGAATGATCGGTGCGAACATCACGATGCCGGGCCGCGTGCCGACGACAACCCCCACTTCGGGCCGCAGGTCGCTGTTTCGTAAAATTTTGATTTCTTTGGTCATTCAGATGACAGGCCGGAGTGAGGGAGAAATTTTCAACGCAATGCCCCCTGGATATCGGGCGGCAGCACACCCGGCTGCCTGAGGAACGCTTCGATTTCGCTCTTGGTCATGAACGGCTCCGAGGAGGAGTTGTAGACCTGCGCCACGTTCTGGGGCTGGAACCCCCGATACTCGTATTCGACTTTGCCGTAAATGTTACGAAATGCGGGCGTGACGACGAACATTTCCTCAAGCTCCTGCGTCCGGCGTATCTCCTCGTGCGTCGTCAGCTCCTCGTAGATCTTCTCGCCCGGGCGCGAGCCAATCACATCGATCGTGATGTCACTTGCCTTGTGACCGCCCAGCGGGGCGATCAGATCAATGAGCACTTCCGCCAGATCGATAATCCGAAGGACGGGCATTTTCGTGACAAAGACCTCGCCACCACAGGCCAGCACCATGCTCTTGAGTACCAGCCGGGTCGCCTCGGTCAGGCTCATGACAAAGCGCGTCATCTCGGAATCCGTCAGGGTCACCGGACCGCCGCGGCGGATCTGCTCGCAAAAGAGCGGGATGACGGACCCCTTCGATCCGGCCACGTTGCCGAAACGGGTGGAGACGAAAATAATGTCGTCGGCATTGTCGTTGAGGGCATTCGCCGCCGTCATGAGCCGTTCGCCCATCAGCTTGGACGTGCCCATGACATTCGTGGGATTTACGGCCTTGTCGGAACTGGTGAACAGGACCTTTTTCACCTTCTGCGCGATAGCGCAGCGGATGACGTTCTGCACACCGTTGATATTTGTCTGCACGGTCTCAAACGGGCTTTTCTCGCAAAACGGCACGTGTTTGAGGGCCGCCGCGTGGAACACGTAATCCATGCCGGTGAAAAGGCTGTTCAGGCGTTCTTCGCTTCGTATGTCGCACATGAAAACCTGGACACGCTTGTCGGACATGAATTCCGTGTCCAGCGTGAACATATCGCCTTCATGATTGTCCAGCGCACGGATCTCTGCCGCATCCAGTTCGTGGAGCCGGCGAACGATATCGGCGCCGACCGTCCCGGCAGCGCCTGTAACGACGATGCGCTTGCCCGAAAAGAAGGATTTCAGATCCAGGGTATTGTTCATGTCGGGGTCACCTGCTCCGGGCATGTTCTGTAGGCTCCTGTGGCTCTATCCGAGGACATCGATAACCGCCTGGATGATCCTGTCCTGCACATCGGAGGTCAGGTACGGATGCATGGGCAGGCTGATCAGGGTTTTAGACAGCGCTTCAGTGACCGGCAGGCCGCCCGCCGGAATCGGGGCGTCCTTGTAGGGGGCCTGCACATGCAAGGGTTTCGGATAGTAGATCTGGGTCGGCACGCCCTTTTCCTTGAGACCCTCGGCCAGCGCCTCCCGCCGATCGGTCTTGATCGTGTATTGCGCCCAGGCGCTGGTCACGCCTGCCGGGACGGCAGGCGGAGTGACCACATCCCCGAGCCCGGCGGCATAGGCTTCGGCGATCCTCTGGCGCGCCGCCAGTTCGCTATCAAAAATCGAGAGCTTTTCGAGCAATACGGCAGCCTGCATCGTATCCAGCCGGGCATTGGTGCCGACCCGCACGTTGTCATACTTGCCCTGTCCGCCCCGGCCATGGATACGGATCGATCGAATGATCTCCGCGAACTCCGGATCGGCGGTGAAAATCGCCCCGCCGTCGCCGTAGCAGCCGAGCGGCTTGGCGGGGAAGAAACTGGTCGCCGTGATCCCTGCCAGCGTCCCGACCCGCTGGCCGCCGATTGCGCCGCCGAAACTTTGGGCCGCGTCGGCGATGACGCTGAGGCCATGGGCGCGTGCGACAGGCGCCAGAGCATCGTAAGGCGCCGGAATGCCGAATAGATCGACCGGGATCACGGCCCTGGGAGTCAGCTTGCCGGCGGTGACAACGGTCGCGATCGCATCCTTCAGACTGGCGGCGTCCATGTTGAACTGATCGGGATCGACGTCGACGAAAACCGGTGTTGCGCCACACAGCGCGACCGCCTCGGCCGTGGCTGTGAAAGTATAAGAGGGCACGAACACCGCATCCCCGGCCCCGATCTCCAGCGCCAGCAGCGGCAGCCACAGGGCATCGGTTCCGCTCGAGCAGGTAATGACCTCGCGCGCGCCCGTATAGGCGGCGAGACTTTCTTCAAGTTCCGCCACTTCGGGACCCATGATGTATTTGCCGTGGTCCAGAACCGCTCGCAGGCGGGCCTCGATCCGCTGGCGGATGGGGGCTTGCTGGGCTTTCAGATCGATAAAGGCGATGGGCGTGGCGGTCATGGGCATGGGATCCGGACTGGATTGAGAAAGACGGCGCGGTTTCAGCGGCCAGGGGCGCTCAGGTGTGAATAGATATCACTCACACCGTGGCGGTCGTACCAGGCCAGCATGTCGCGAATAGTGTCACGAAAGGATATTTGGGCTTTCCAGCCGAAATCGCGTTCGGTCAGGGACGGATCGAGAACCACCTCTGACACATCGTCATCACCTGCCGGGATGATCTTGACGGGCTCGGACAGTTCAATTCCCAGATAATCCACAACGGTATCGAAAATGTCCTTGATCGTGTTTCCGTGCCCGGTCGAAACATTATAGATGCCGGTGGGCGCCCCATCGGCCAGCACCTTGTGCATCAGGGCGAGGAAATCGCGCATGTCGAGGAAGTCGCGCACGGTTTCGGAACAAAAGCACGGCTTCCCTTCCTTGAGGCGCTTGTAAAAAGTGGGAATGGGGCCGATGGCGAGGCGCGGACCGGTTACATTGGCCAGCCTGAGCGAAACCACGGGCAGTTCCGCCAGGGCGAGGTAGTGTTCGCCCGCCGCCTTGGAAATTCCGTAACTGGTAAAAGGCGCCACGGGCGCGTCCACCGGAATAGGAACCGCAGCCGGCCGGCCATAACAGAGCGCTGTCTGAAAATTGACGAGCCGCCGGACGCCGGCCTTCCTGGCCGCGCGCGCCACATTGATCGTTCCCGCCACGTTGCTCGCAACATCCTCCAGCCAGTCATCGGGGTCCTTGTAGGCGGCCGCGCTGTGGATCACGTGTGTCGGGCGGAATGTCTCGAAAACGTGATCCACCAGATCGCCGTCCGCGACCGAACCCTCGTGCACGATCAGCCCCTCGATCCCGGCCACAGCCGCCCGCTTGCCGGTGGCGAAATTGTCGAGGATGCAGACGTCGTGGCCGGCGGGCAGGAACTCCTCGATCAGGTTAGTGCCGAGGCAGCCAGCCCCGCCCGTGATCAAAAGTCGCATGGAGAGAGACATGATGGCGGTTACTTATGCTTGAGGTGGGTATAGCCGCCATGGACGCCGAACTCGGCGTAATACTCGACCCCGCGGCGCACGGTCTCCTCCAGCGACGTGAAGGAGATGTCTCCGAAATCGCGAAACGTGCGCGACGGATCGAGCAGGATGGACGCCGCGTCGTCGGGACCCAGTTCGCGGATTTCAGGTTCGGGGTAATCGTTCAGCTTGAGCGCCTTGACCACGGCGTCATACAGCTCGATGATCGCGACATCCCCGCCCGACGAAAAATGATAGGCCCCGCTTCCCGTCCCATCGGCCGCTTTCACGGCGTACTTGGCGAGATCCCCCACATAGACGAAGTCTCGCCGTGATTCGGTGACGAAGCACTGTTTCCCTTCGGTGAGGCGCTGGTAGAAGATCGGCAGCGGGCCACTCACATTCCGCGGCCCGATCACGTTGGCAAGCCGGAAGGTAACGTAATCCAGCCCGGAAAGCCGAAGGAACTCTTCCGCCGCCGTCTTGGTGATGGCGTAGCTGGAATTGTCCGGGTTGATGGGATGATCCAGCGTGACGGGCTGCTCCACCGGCTTCGTGCCGTAACAGAGCGCCGTCTGGAAATAGATGAAGCGGCCGACCTTGCTGTCACGCGCGGCGCGCACCAGGTTGGCGCCGCCCACCGTGTTTGTCAGCGCGTCGTTGTACCAGTCATCGGGGTCCTTGTAGGAGGCCGCGGTGTGGACCACCACGTCGGGCCTGAAGTCCCCCACAAGCTGATCGACCAGCGCCTTGTCGGCGATCGACCCCTCCACCAGGGTCAGGCGTTCCTGCGCCGGCAGGTGCTCGGGCCTGCCGGTCGCCAGATTGTCGATGCTGAGGACTTCATCCCCCCGGGCCAGATGGCGCTCGGCAATGTGAGAGCCCACCTGTCCGAAGCCGCCGCTAATAAATACTTTCATACTTGTCCAACCTGCCGTGTCTCGTCCGCGAAAATCCCGTCGGGGCGCGCCCCGATCAGCCCGCCGGCGCGTCGAGCATCTTCCGGTACTCGGCCGCCTTGTCATGGAATTGCTGATGCCACAGTTCGAGGCTCAGCAAGCCCCAGGTTTTGCGGGAAAAACGGGTTGCCTTGTCGAAGTTCCCCAATACCACGTCCGCGTTTATAAAGTCACGGCCCCGCGCCTTGGTGGAGCGGAAGATATCCTGTGTCATGTCGTGGAGCTCGCCCGAAAACCATTCCCTGAGGGGCACGGGGAAGCCCATCTTGTCGCGCCGCTCCAGAAGCGCCGCCGGCAAGACGTCGCTGTAGGCGTCCTTGATCATGTGTTTCATATGCCCCCCCTTGAACTTGACATCGGCCGGCACCGTAGCGGCGAACTCGATGAGCGGATGGTCGAGGAAGGGCACCCGGCTTTCCAGGCCGTGCGCCATGCTCATGCGGTCCTCCACATGCAGCAGGGCCGGCAACAGACATTTGAAATCAAAATGGGTCATGCTGTCGAAATAGGCTTCCTTGCGCACGTTACGCTGGTTATTGAAAATGCTCTGGAAATTGCCGAAAACCGCGTCCTTGTCGAGCACACCCCAATCGACCTCATCCGTCATGTCGGCGGAACGATCGATCAGACGGAAATAGCGCTGGTCCAGATCCTCGAACAGGCCCTCGCGCCAGAAGCTCTTGATCAGCGGCTTGTACTCGCGCAGCACCCCGAGGTTGTTGATGATCGATTCGGGCGTCACAACGAAATTGCCGTTCTTGTGCGTCCCGTCGATCGCGGCCTTGATCGCCTGCTCGAAATAGGCCAGCAGATAGCGGGCGTACCCGCCGAATATCTCATCGCCTCCCTGGCCGCCAAGGACCACCTTCACGTGCTCGCTCGACAATCCTGACACCATGTATTGGGGGAAAGAGCCGGGACCGGCGACGGGCGTATCGAGGTGATAGATGACCTTTTCAATATTGTTACGGAAATCCTCGGCCGTGATATCGACCTGATGAAGGGTCGAACCACATTGCCGGGCGACTTCCTCGGCGTAGGGGCTTTCGTCATACCCGGGAAAGCAGGTGAACTTGCCGTGATAGGCAGTGTTGTTATTTTCGTCATGACGCTTGGCGAGCAGCGCGATCAGGCTGGAATCGATCCCGCCACTCAGATAGGCACCCACCGGCACGTCGCTTCTGAGATGCGTGGCAACGGAATCGTCGAGCAGCTCGTTGAGCCGGCGATGGAAGTATGAAGGCGTGTGATCGTAGTCGATCTCGTAATGCACGTCCCAATAGCGCCAGGTCCTGATCTCGCCATCCTCGACGGAAAGCGCGTGGCCCGGCAGCAACTGCCGGACCCCTTCGAACAGCGTGTTTTCGCCGATGGTGTACTGGAAAGTCAGATATTCCGCGAAGGCGGCGGGCTCGGTCCGCACCTCTGGCATGACCGGCATCAGCGCCTTGATCTCGGACGCGAAATACAATGTGCCGCCGATCACCGTGTAATAGAACGGCTTGATCCCGAACCGGTCCCGCGCGGCCAGGAGCCGGCCGCGGCGATCGTCCCAAAGGGCAAAGGCGAACATGCCCCGCAAATGGGCGAGGCAGTCTGGGCCGTATTTTTCATAGGTGGCGAGAATCGTCTCGGTATCGGACGTGCTCCTGAATTGCCAATCCGGTGCCAGCGCCGCGCGTAGCTCCCGGTAATTGTAGATCTCGCCGTTATGCACGAGGACGGTGCCATTGGGGGCCCGCATCGGTTGCGCGCCCGACTCGCTCAGATCGATCACGCTGAGCCTGCGATGGGCGAAGCCGACACTCTCATTGCCGGCGCGCCATTCGCCCCTGCCGTCGGGGCCGCGATGGGCAATCAGTCCCCCCATCACTTCGAGCTTGCGCTGCAGCCCGGCTTGCGGGCGGCCTCCCAGATCAACGATTCCAGCTATGCCACACATGTTTTTTTCTTCTTTGCTGCGTCAGACTTGGATCGCGTAGGCGGCCAGCAGGTCTGGCGCCACGCGCTGCCAGTTGAAATGTTCGCGTGCGGCGCGCGCCGCATTGGCCCGGCAGCGGGCGCGGAGTGCCGGATCGGCCGCGATTTTCTTGAGCAGGGCGGAGAGCGCCGGCCCGTCGTCGAAATCCGTCACCATGCCCGTGCCGTCCGCCTCCAGAACCTGGCGCACATAGGCCAGATCGTTGCTCAGCACCATCAGCCCCGCATGCAGGTACTGCGACAGCTTATTCGGGCAGGCGTAGCGGTTGTTCATCGAGGACGGTGCGTAAGGGATGATTCCCACATCGGCCGGGGCGGCGGCCGCGATCAGCTCGTCCTCGGCAACACCGGGCAGAAAAAAGAGCGAGCGGTCATAGCAGGCGAGGCCCCGGGACTCGTGCCGCAACCGGTCCTTGTAGGAACTGTCCGGCCCGCGCAGGAACAGCACCGCGTTTTCGGGAGGATCGCGGTCCCAGGCCCGCACCAATTCGTCGAGGCCTCGCTCCGCCGCGAGGCGGCCCTGGAACAGAAACCGCACCCGGCCGGCGGCGAGACTGTCCATTTCCTCGTCCGCCCGGGCGGCGCGCGTGGCGATGTAGGGTTCCGCGTTGGGCACGCTCCGGACATGATCCAGGCCATAGACCCGGGCCAGATGACCAGCCATCAGCGGGTTGACCGAGATCACCTCGTCCGCATCACCGATCAGCATTGCTTCATACACCGTAAAGAACCATCTGAAACTCGCGCCCACCTCGGGAAAGCTGTGCGGCCAGAATTCATGCGCGTCATAGACGAGGCGCGCGCCGCTCCCGTCTTTCACGCTCGCCCCGGCGAGCAATGTGTCCAGATCGTTGCAATGGACGAACGCGAGCGAGCGCGGCAGCCGATCTACGGCCTCGCGCAAGACCAGTGCGGCGCCGGCCACGTGCCGGATCTGCCAAAGGAGAAGACCCCAGTGAAACAGGCCGATCGCCCGCAACCATCGGCCCAGCCGGCGGCGGAGCCGATGGGGCCGGAGGCCGGCGCCGGCGGCGTCGCCTCCACGCCCTGTCGCTGGAGCCCCTGCCGATCTTATGAGTCCGAGGACCAGATGGGCCGCGACTCCGCCCGTCATCACGAGCGCGACCAGGAAGCGACCCGGGGCCCGGGCCTGACCCGCACCGCGCCGCAGGGGCGCATATGCGCGGCGCCAGAGAAGCCGGATCAGGGACCGGGCCGTCGCGACGGTGGTCTGCATCTCCGGGGCGCAGCGCCGGACGGGGATACCGGGTGTCAGACTCTCGCCCCCTGGCCTAGTCCCGCCGTCATCGAGCCCGAGGACATACACATCGAAATACGGCCGGGCACTCTCGGCCTCCCAGCGGATCCGCGGATCGGCAGCGGGATCGTGGGCCGCCAGCATGGCCAGAACCGGCCGGATGGGCGACGCCGGCCTGAGATCGACAGACGACTGGGACATGACCTCCGTGCACCCCGGGGTTCGAGCGCGCAATGGCTACCGCAGACCGGGTGACGCGCCCCAGCCGGCTTTGGTCTTCAATTTCATCCCGCCTGTTCCGGCGGGATATCGGGCGGTCATACCGTTTGTATGGCCACTTCCGGCACGCGCACCTTGACCGCGCGCCCCATAAGATCCAGAAGCACGACCACCCGTTCGTGATCGGCCAGTTGCTGCAGCCGGCCGATCCATTCGCGAAACGGGCCGGCCGTCACGCGCACCCGGTCTCCCGGCCGCGCCAGGGGCGCGGCGGCACGGCGCTGCAATTCGCCGGTTTCTGCCATTTCCATCAGATCCTCGACAAGCCCCGGGGGGACCGCCGCGGGCTGCTCGCCGAAACGCACCAGGTCACGCACGCCCCGGGTCGAGAGAATCTTGCGCCACCCGTCGCGCGCCGGATCGAGACTGATGAAAAGATAGCCCGGAAAAAGCGGACGAAAGACCTGGCTTTGGCGGCGAGCATGCCGGCGAAGCTTACGGTAGCCCGGCAGGAAAACCGCGAACCCCTGCCGCCGGAGATGGGCTTCGGCCCGGTTTTCGCCATTGGGCCGGGTTTGAACGACGAACCAGCGCATCACGTCCCGGCCCCTTGGTCAGAACCCGGACGCCGACTGATGCCGAGGAGCGGTAACGTGAAAACATCCTCAGGCGCCATGGCCGTCCCCGGCAGCGCGTCGAGCACATCGTCAAAAACAGCCTGGGGGCGGGCCATGTCGGTCACCAGCACACCGACGCGCCGGCCGGGGGCGGCCAGCGCCAGGGCAGCCTCCAGGGTTGATACCACGGGCGTGCCGCCGCAGTTCTCGCGCCTTGGCGCGGCCTCGACGACGGCCAGAATCCTGACGCCGGTTTCCCGCGCGCTCAGGATCGCGGCCTCGGCAAGTTCGCTGTCGCCAACCAGAATAAGCTGCGTCCGGCCGTGCCGGGTGGCCGCCTCGAACAGGGCCGTGCACTGCTGGCGCGCATTGCGAAAGAATTCCAGGGAGGACTGCAGATATTCCACCGTCAGCCGGCCCTTTTCGGCGAAGCCTGCCGGTGTCAGATAATAGGCGTAACGATTGAGAGGGACTTGGCTGACCTTGATCAGCCCCTTGCGGACACAGCGCTTGAGATAGGCGTTGACCAGGCCGAGCGCGATCCCCACCTCGCTTGAGATCCGCCGCTGGGACACCTTGTGGTCCCGGTCCACGGCGTTGAGCACGCCGAGCATGATTTCCCGCTCGCGCGCGCTCCCCAACCCCTTGTCGAGGGATGTGCGTGCCAAGAACCGCCCCCTTTGCGCCACCCGGCTCGACGCACACGCCGGGCCCGGCTCCATTGTTCATGAAATGAACGCCACCGTCCGCCATTATGTTCAGAAAATGAACGGAAAGGCAACCGCCGGATTTCAGCGATTCCGGGGGGCTCCCCGGGGGTGCGCTCGATCGGGTGGGGCGCCGGTGGCCGGTTCGAGAGCGCCCGCGACCAGCCGTTTCAGGCTGCCCCCCTCGTAGCGGCAGGCGCGAATGCCCGCCCGTGCGGCCGCCTCCTGATCGCGATCCGCGTCGCCGACGAGGACGCTGCGCACCGGATCCACAGGCCAGTCGCGACAGGCGGCGAGGATCAGTCCCGGCGCCGGCTTGCGGCAGTCGCAAGGACCCGTGAAGGGACCGCTGCCGGCCTCCGGATGATGCGGGCAATAGTAGAAGGCGTCCACATGGGCCCCTTGCCTGGCGAGTTCGCGCGTCATCCAGTGGTGCAGCGCTTCAACATCGGCGGTCGAGAAGAAACCCCGCGCCACGCCCGACTGGTTGGTGACGACGAAGACCAGCCAGCCCCGATCGTTGGCGTATCGGATGGCGGCCGGCGCATCGGGCATCCAGACGACATCGGCCGGACGAAAGACATAGCCGTGATCCCGAATCAGCGTGCCGTCACGATCGAAGAAGATCGCCGGACGGGTCGCCGAGGCAGGTTTGGCGGCATCAGGGGCCGAAGGCTCATGTCGGACGGGCAATGGGGGCTACTCCCTTGGCGTGGGTTGACAACACCCTACCACGTCTGCCGCAATTCGGGCCCGCGGGTCGGATGTTCCCACGAGGCGGAACTTCTGTCGCCCGCGAGATTTCTCAACCGATTCTTGGCGATGCTGGCATGGCCGACCCCTCCCTGTCTTCGTATGACCGAGTTGTTCTCGTCCTTGGCGGGGCGCGGGCGGGCAAGAGCCGGTATGCCGAGGCGCTCGTAACCAGTCGGCGGACCCCCTGGATTTATCTCGCCACCGCCCGGCCGGGGGACGAGGAGATGGCCGCCCGCATCCGCCAGCACGAAGCGCTTCGCGGCGAGGGCTGGCGCACCTACGAGGCGCCGATCGAGGTCGCGGACATGATCGTGCGCCATGGCGAGGCGCATCAGACGCTTCTCGTGGACAGCCTGACGCTCTGGCTCAGCAATCTCATCCGCGACGGGCGGAACATCGAGGAGGAGACGACGCGGCTTAGCCATGCGCTGTCGGAGAAGGCAGCGACGATCGTCCTTGTCTCGAACGAGGCGGGGCTCGGCATGATCCCGCCCGATGCGGGCGCGCGCCGCTTCCGGGACGAGCTGGGCCGCCTCAACCAGCGTATTGCCGCCGATGCCGACCGGGTCGTGTTCATGGCCGCGGGGCTGCCGTTGACGCTGAAGCCGGCGGGGTAAGCGAAGGTCCCCCAGGCGCCGTTTCCGAAATCCCCGCCACGCGAAAAAACGCCGCCACGTCGAGGGCATCCTCGAGCGCCAGGCTGATCTCGTCGAGCGCGGTATCGAGCCCGGCGTGATACCCGGTCTCGCCGGCCGCGATCCCGAAGCCCGCCAGGTAATGACGACGATACGAATCGGCCGCAAAAAGCCCGTGAAGATAACAGCCCGCCACGTGCCCATCGGCCGACACCGCGCCGTGCGGGCGCCCGGCGACAAGATAGGCCGGTCGCGCCGTATCGGCGCCCGAGGTCTCGCCCATATGCATTTCGAAGCCGGCCAGCTCCGGTCCGCCCGTGGCCGGCCGGGCCGGAACCTCGCGCACCGTCTTGACCCGGCCGATCACCGTATCCACCTCGAGATATCCGAGGCCCGCGCTTTCGCCCGGCGGTCCCTCATGGCCGTCGGGATCGCGAACGCTCCGGCCCAGCATCTGATACCCGCCACAAAGCCCGAGGATGCGCCCGCCCCGCCGCGCATGGGCCCGGAGATCCACGTCCCAGCCCTGAGCGCGAAAGAAATCGAGATCCGCCCGCGTCGCCTTCGTTCCCGGCAGCACCACCAGATCGGCATTGCCCGGCAAGGGCGCGCCCGGAGGGACCATCCGTACCGTGACGCCGGCCTCGGCGGCGAGCGGGTCGAGATCGTCGAAATTGGCGATGCGCGACAGCATCGGCACCGCGATGAGGAGGCCGTCGCGCGCGCGCGACGCCGCGCGATCCAGCACGACGGCATCCTCGGCCGGGAGGCGCCGGGCGGGGGCCAGCCACGGCACCACGCCAAGGCCGGGCCAGCCGGTCCGGTTTTCTATCTCGCGGAGCCCGGGGGCAAACAGGGCCAGGTCGCCACGGAACTTGTTGATGACAAAACCCCGCACCTGCGCGCGATCGCCCTGCTCCATGACCGCATGGGTCCCGACCAGGCTGGCGATGACGCCGCCGCGGTCGATATCCCCCACCAGAATGACCGGAATATCGAAGGGCCGCGCGAAACCCATATTGGCCATGTCTCGAGCACGCAGATTTGTCTCCGCCGGGCTGCCGGCCCCCTCGACGATCACAAGCGTGGCCCCGGCGCGCAGCCGCTCGAAACTGTCACAGATTGCGCCGAACCGCCGATGATGCTCCGCCTGAAACGCACCGGCGTGCAGGCGGCCGGCAACCTGCCCCTGAACGACGAGTTGCGCCGACTGATCGCTCTCGGGCTTGAGAAGAACAGGGTTCATATGGACGCTCGGCGGCTGGCGGCAAGCCAGCGCCTGAAGCCACTGCGCGCGGCCGATTTCGCCTCCTTCGACGGCGACGGCCGCATTGTTCGACATGTTCTGGGGTTTGAAGGGCATCACCGCGATGCCGCGATTGGCGGCGAGCCGGCACAGCCCCGCCACAAGCAAGGATTTGCCCACATCGGAACCGGTGCCCTGGAGCATGATCGCGCCACTCATCGCGCCGCTCCGGTTCCTGGCCCGTCATCGATGCGTGAGGCGATGTGGAGGTGTCCGCCATGGCGCCCGCCCCGAACCCTGTAGACGCGGGCGAGATTGTCGTCGCTCAGCACGTCGTCCGATGCGCCTTCCGCGACCGTGCGTCCATCGTGCATCAGGACGAGCCGGTCACAATACCGCGCCGCCAGCGCCAGATCATGCATGACGACAACGACCGCCTTGCCGTCCGCCGCCGCTGCACGAAACAGGTCCATCACCGCGAGCTGATGATAGGGATCGAGCGCGGCGACCGGCTCGTCAGCCAGCAGGACCGGCGCATCCGTCGCGAGCGCACGGGCCAGGAGGACGCGGGCACGCTCTCCGCCCGAGAGGCTGAGCACCGGACGATCGCGCAGATGAAAAACGTCCGTCGCCTGCAGCGCCGCCGCCACAAGCTCCCGGTCGCGCGCGCCGGATCGCCCCCAGGGCGAGGCGTGGGGCACCCGGCCAAGCGCAACCAGGCGGGCGACGTCGAGCGGCCAGTGGACCACCTGGCCCTGGGGCAGGTAGGCGATGTCGCGCGCGTGCCTGTGCGGTCCCTCACTGGTGATGTCCCGTCCGGCCAGCCGAACCCGGCCCCGATCGAGCGGCTGGAGGCGGAGTGCGGCGCGCAGCAGGGTTGTCTTGCCGGCCCCGTTGGGGCCGATCAGGCCAACAACCCGCCCGCTTTCGGCCACCAGCCGCGCCCCGTCCAGCAGGCGCCGCCCGACCTCGCCCTTCGGGCCAAGGGTGGCGTCCAGCACCTCAAGCGCGGGCGTCTTTCGGGCCTCCGTCACGGCTTCCTCCTCATCGCATCTGCCGCCGTGTCCGGATCACCAGGTACAGGAAGAACGGCCCGCCGATCAGCGCCGTGACGACGCCCAGCTTCAGTTCCTCCTGACCCGGCAGCACGCGCAGCACGCAGTCGGCCAGAAGCACCAGCACGGCGCCGCCGAGCGCACTCGGCAACAGCAGCCGGCTTGGGTCATAGCCGACAAAGGGCCGCAGCATGTGAGGCACGATCAGCCCGACGAAACCGACCACGCCCGTGACCGCCACACCGGCGCCAACCGCGAGCGATGTTCCGAAAACCACGAGAAGCCGGGCGCGGCGAAGATCGAGGCCGAGCGTCGCCGCCGCCTCTTCACCGAGTGTGAGTGACCGGAGACCGGGCGCGGCCAGCATCAGCAGCAGCCAGCCCGCCGCCATGAAGGGAAGTGCGAGATAGAAATCCGTCATGCTCCGGTTGGAGAGCGAACCCAGGAGCCAGAGCACCATATCACTCAGGGAATAGGGACTGGGCGCCAGGTTCATCGCCAGCGAGATAAGCGCGCCGGCGAGGCTGTTGATGCCGATACCCACCAGAATCAGCGTCAGGACGCTCGTATCCCTGCGCGCCAGAATGTAAAGCGCGCCCGTCGCCAAGAGCGCGCCCGCCATGGCGAAAACCGGAATGGCATAGATCGAGAGCGCGGCCATGCCGAAATGGATCGCCACCACGGCGCCAAAACCCGCACTCGCGCTAACGCCGATGACGCCCGGGTCCGCCAGCGGATTGCGCAGCAGACCCTGGAGCGCGGCGCCGGAAAGGCCGAGCGAGCCGCCCACCACAAGTCCGACCAGCAATCGGGGCAGGCGGAGCTCCTGCACGATGAGCGCGACCTTGTCTGTCTCCGGATCGCCGAACAGACCGGCAAGGACTTCGGGAAACGAGATGGGCGCGAAGCCGATCTGCAGCCCCGCGACAAGAAGCAGCGCGAGCAGCAGAGCAAGTCCTCCCGTCAAACCCGCAAACCGTCCGATCATGGCGCGTCTCCCGCCCCGGCGCGCCGGCGGGCGATCCTGAGAGCGGCGTCATGGATCATTTCGACCGCGTCGATCACGAACCAGGTGGAACAGGCCACGACCCGCCCCGGAATCGGGACAAATTCCGCCTTCGCCACCAAGTCGCGCAGAAAGCTGTGACGCCCGATCGACCAGTGATCAACCGTCTGGCGGCCGAGGTCGAAGAATGCGCCGATGATCAGATCGGGCGGGTTTAAAGCGACGCGCTCGAGATCGATGAGCTGCCAACCTGCGCGCGCGCCCCCGGCCATCACGTTTTCGAGCCCGGCCGCCTCCATCGCCTCGTGAATGAACGTGCCGCGTCCCGACGTGGCGCCCGAGACCGTGACATAGAGCGCGCGGATCGGATGGTCGGTTTCCGGCCGCGTAGCCCGAATGCGCGCGAGCCGGCGATCCAGATCGGCGAGCAGACGGGCCGCTTCTTCCTCGCGCCCCATCCGGCGCGCAACGGCGCGAAGATTGTCACGCGCATCCGCCAGTGTCTGACCGAATTTGACCTGCGCCACCGGAATTCCGAAGCGGCCCAGGGTCTCGCCCGCCGCGAGCCCGCCGCCCCACTGGCGCACCACGAGGTCGGGCGCGGCCATCAGCAACCGTTCGGTCGTCGGGCGCATCTTCGCAATCCCGCTGGCGCGCGACGCAAAATACGAATAGCGATCATCCGCTGCGGGCGAGAGAGCGAGGATGTCGTCCCGCGCCGCCAGGGCCAGCACGTACTGATCAGCGCAATAATCGAGCGACGCGATGGCGCGCGGGCGGGCTTCCGGCACCGCCGCGCCGGCACCGGGCGCGGGTCCGAGGAGGACGCCAAGGCCCAGGGCGATGAAGCAGAGGGAGCGTCGGGGGACGGACCACATCCGGCCACATCGCCCTGACCATCCCCCGCCTCTGCCTGGTCCCGATCGACTCATGCGTCCCTGTCCCTGACGGTCTGCCCGATGGCCGGCTAGAGCCGCGCCCGGAGCCCGGCATAGGCCGAGATCCCGGGCGTGCCGAAGCCGAACGTGTCCTGGTAATCCTTGTCCAGCAGATTTTCGATCCGCCCGGTCACCGTCAGCCGGTCACTGAGCTGGTAGGCGGCCCGCAGATCGACCCGGCCGTAGCCGCCCAGCCGCCCCCGGCTGTCGGCTTCGGCCCCGTTCAGCACCAAGCTGCCGCCCAGGGTCAGGCGCGTCATCGGCCGGCTCGTCACATCGAGGCTGCCCGAATGTTTGGGCCGGCGGATCAGCCGGGTATCGGCGCCCGCGTCTTCGGCCTCGAGATAGAAGTAGCTCAAAGCGAGGTCGAGCCAGTCGAGCGGGCTTGCCTGGATTTCCGCCTCGACGCCCTCGGTCTCGACCTTCGAAAGATTTTCAAAACCCAAAGTCACGAAAGAGAAATCGATCTGGTCGTCGATTGTGTTGGCGAAATACGTCAGCCGCGTATTGAGCTTGCCAGCAAGAAAATCCTGTTCGAGGCCAATGTCGAACCCTCTTGATTCCTCGGGCTTGAGATCGGTGTTGGCGGTCATGGATACGAGGCCAATAAAGGAAAGCTGGAAGGGTGTCGGCGCCTTGAAGCCTTCGCCCCAACTGCCGCGAAGGATGGTTCCGGTCCAGGGCAGCGCATAGGCGCCCGTAAAGCGAAAGGTCGTCACCCCGCCGAACGTATCGTGCTCGTCCCGCCGGACACCGAGCGACAGGGACAGATCGGCATACGGCTCCACCTGCAACAGTCCGAAGCCGCTGATGATCCGGTTGCCGGCGTCTTCCGTGGCCGTCTTGATACGGATTTCTTCCACCTCGGTCCCGATCGTCGCAATGGCCCAGTCGGTTAGGATAATATCGCCCTGATATTCGAAATTGAGCCGCTCGCCATCAGCGCGGAACGTGGTCGCCCCATTCTGAACGTTGCGCCGCTCCACGTCAGTCCACTCAACGGCGATCTCGTTGCGCAGGGCACCATCGAAAAGCGAAAGCTCGCCGAGGCTCTTGAGATAAAGTTCGTCCACGAAGGAGATTTCATCGCCATCGGTTACGCCACTTACGAAGTCGAAACTGTCGAACCGATTTCGCGAATCTATGTAGCGGCCAACAAGATCGAGTTTGAAATTCTCGGTCGCCTGAAAGCCCACCTTTCCCGACAACGTACTGTTGTCGTGCCCGTCGCGCTCGCTGTTGCCGCGATCCTCATCGGCGGCCGAAATTCCGCTCGAAATGAGCCCGCTGGCGGTGAGCCGGTAATCGACCCGGTCCTGGCGACCCGAGACCGTGCCGGCGCCCCGGACCGTCTCGAATGAGCCCGCTTCGAGGAAGCCGGACGCATTGAAGCCCGCTTCGCCGGACTTGGTGATGATGCTGATGACGCCACCGATGGCGTCCGAGCCGTAAAGCGTGCTTTGCGGTCCGCGCAGCACCTCGATCCGCTCGATATCGGCGACATCGAGGCTGGAGAAATTGAACGAGCCGCCCGGCGTACTGGGATCGTTGACCTCGATCCCGTCCACCATGACGAGAGTCTGTTCCGACTTGGCCCCACGCAGCGCGACCGAGGCCACACCGCCGAAGGGACTGTTCTGATTGACAACGACCCCCGGCAGGCTGCGCAGCGCCTCGAGGGCGAAGGTGTATTGCCTTGCCTCGATCTCCTCGGCCGTGATGACGGAGATCGTGCTGCCGACATCGCTTCGGGATCGCGGCGTACGGGTCGCGGTCACCACGACATCGTCCATGACGGAAGGATCGGACGTGAGCCGCGCGAGGGTCGCGGGTTCGTCGGCCCGAACCGCGGGCAGGGTCGAAAAAAATGCGAACGCAAGGCAGGTGACTCCGTGGCCGAAACGCACGGATCCGGAAATTGGGTCGAACGACATCTGACTCCCCCATTTTTCAGGGGTATCGCCGCTCCAAAGCCCGCACCGGCTTGATCATGGAAAAGGCGACACCCGGGTTTGCTCCAGTTGTCGCCTCTGCGAAGAGCCGCTCCCCTTGGTTGATCCCGACCAGGAGAATGGACGACGGGATGGCAGGTCTCCTGACTCGCGGGTCCAGGCGCGGCTTCCAGCCTTCCCAAGGCGTCCCGATCGGACAGCCTCAGTGGCGAATGGAAGGGCGCTCGCCGCTTACAGTTGCGGGCACAGTTCCGGATTGGGGCACGTGGCCGGCACCGGATTCCCTATTATCCCCGAAGGGACCATCTGCCTTCCCGAATACTGCCGAATGGCCAGAGAGGGCAAGCGGATTTTCCGGAGCCCTCGAGGTCACGCCCCCTGTCGACGCCGCGCCGCCTGGCCTAGACTGGGCCGCGGGCGGCGCCTTTCGGCGATCTTCGGGTTCAACAAAACGAGTGGTTTTTACAATGTCATTTAAAAACAAGGTGGCGCTTGTCACCGGTGGCGGCAGCGGGATCGGGGCGGCGGTCGCGACCCGACTGGCCGAGCAGGGCGCGCGCGTCGTCGTCACGGGGCGGTCCGACAAGGGGGCGGAGATGGCCGAGGCGCTGAGCGCGAGAGGTTTCGAGGCCGCGTTCGTCCCGGCTGATATGCGGCGCGCGTCAGACTGCGCCAGGGCGGTGGAGAAAACGATCGACCGGTTCGGCGGGCTCGATCTTGCCTTCAACAACGCGGGCGGTCACTTCGACTTCAAGTCGATCGAGGAAACGGAGATCGAGGAGGCCGACTGGGTCCTGGATACCAATCTGAAGGGCACCTATTACTGTCTGAAATACCAGGTGGCCGCCATGATCCAGGGGGGCGGCGGCGCCATCGTCAACAACAGTTCGATCTTCGGGCTGAAGGCCATGCCCGGGCTTGCCCATTACGTCGCGGCCAAGCACGGTGTCATCGGCCTCACCCGCGCGGTGGCCCTCGACACCGCCGAAAAGAACATTCGTGTTAACGCCGTCTCTCCCGGTGCCATCAAGACGCCCTCTTATGACCGCATCACGGGCGGGGACGACCACGCCTATGACGCGGCCATCCCCGTGCGCCGTGTCGGCCGGGCCGACGAGGTGGCCCGGCTCGTGCTTTGGCTGCTTTCGGACGAGGCGACGTTCGTGACCGGCGCGGCCTATTCCGTCGATGGCGGCATGTCGGCCGGCTGACCCCGGAGCTGGCCAGGGCCGCCCAGCCTCTTGCCCGGGGTTATTCCGCCGCGCGCAGTTCGGCCTCCGCGGTCTCGATGACCTTGGGGCCGCGCGAAACGACATCGTCGGGATCGAGGACGGTCACCTTGGCGACGACCGCGATCGGATCTTTCGGTGTGTATTTCGGCCAGTCCGCCTTCAGGAGCGCCGTGGGCTCTTTCATCTCAAAGAGCTCAATGAAGCGATCCACATCCTCTTTCTTCTCGAAATAGACGTTGCCGAAGCAATGATAGGCGGCTGAGGCATTGGTGCGGTCGGGCCCGTAAGTGTCGTGGAAAACCTCGATCCGGGCGGGCTTGATCCCGAAATGCTTGTGCAGGAGCCCGACACCCATCGGCATATGCACATCCAGATAATGCTGCAACTTGAAGGTCGATCCCGTTTCGTTGGGATACATGACGCTGACACAATACATCTCGAGTCCTCTCTGTCTGGGCGGATTGTTTTCGTTGGCCGGTCAGGCCTGCTGTTCGAGCGGGCATTCTGCGCCGGTTCGCGAGAACGAATCCACCCATGGAATGCTCTTTTTCACCCAAATGAGATACCGGACGGCTATTTCGAAAGTGGAATCACCCCCTGGCGGGCGGTGGCCGGCGCACGGCGATTGTGATAGGGACGGGGTCCGGCTCGCCGCCCCGATCCCCCCGGGACACGCCGCCCGTCCGCGAACACGCCGGCCGCCCGAACCTGCCCCATCACGCGAACCAGGGAAGAGGACATGACGAAGATACTGGTGCTCTATCACTCAAGCTATGGCCATGTGGAGATCATGGCCAGGGCCGTTGCCGAGGGGGCCGCCTCCACCGGCGCGGGCGTGGATGTCAAACGCGTGCCCGAGACCATGGCCGATTCGGACATGCGCGCAGCCGGCATGAAGGTGGATCAGGACGCGCCCGTTGCCGCGCCCGACGACCTTGCGGATTACGATGCGATCATCTTCGGCACACCCACACGTTTCGGCAACATGACGGGACAGATGCGCACGTTTCTCGACCGGACCGGGGGGCTTTGGGCGAAGGGGTCGCTCGTCGGCAAGGTCGGCAGTGTGTTCACCTCGACCGCCACCCAGCATGGCGGCCAGGAAACCACCCTCACCTCGTTTCACACGACTCTTCTCCATCAGGGCATGATCGTGGTCGGCGTGCCGTATGCCTGCGAGGCGCTCAACAACATGGACGAGATTTCCGGCGGCACGCCCTATGGCGCCTCGACGCTCGCGGCGGCCGACGGCAGCAGGTGGCCGAGCGACAACGAGCTGGTGATCGCCCGCTTCCAGGGCAGGCACGTGGCGGGTATCGCGGCCCGGCTTGCCGGCGGCGAGGCCGCGGGACAGGACGCCTAGCCGGCGGGAAGCGGCGCGCCCCGTCCCCTATTTCGCCGGTTTCGGCTTCTTTGCCCTGGCGGCGGCGATTTCCGGCACGTGGGCGAGACGGGGATCGATGGGCGCCGCCCCCGCTTCCATGCGAATGGAAGGCTGGTAGGCGGGACTGTTCTCACGGGCCGCGAATTCCGAGACCGTATGCGGCGCCGGTCGCGGCGCATTCTGCCAAACCGGCTTTCCATTCTCGCGGAAATGGGGAAACACCTCCTCCGAGAGAATTTGCATGCATTTGAGGGTCATCCATTTCGGCATGGCGCCAAAGGGCGAGCCCATGCCGATGAAGCCGCCCGCCCCGACGTTCTCGGCATAATCGGCCAGCTTGTCGACCACCGTCTGGGGCGAGCCCACGATGATATAACCTTGCTCGAGCAGATCCTCGTAAGTCAGGTCGGTGAAATCCTTGAGGCCGTATTTCATCTTGGCCTCGACCATGTTTCGGAACGAGCGCTTCTCCATGAACCCGGGCGGAAAAAATATGTGCGGCGGCACGCGCAGATGCATGTGGAAGAGCCACAGCATATGCGCCTTGGCTTCCCGGTGAGCTTGCTCATCGGTTTCCGCGACATAGGTTGGCACCGTGGCCAATAGCTGGTTGGGCGCCGGCGTATAACCGTATTTTTCCTCCGCCAGATGGCGAAACAACTCGTATTGTTTTTGGACGAAGAACTTGGGTGCGAACACCGTCATGTAACGGTGGCGGTGCCTGGCCACGATCTCGATCGTGTCGAGCGAGCCCACGCCCGGAATCCAGATCTCGGGGTGAGGCTGCTGGAGCGGCCGTGGCCAGGGATTGACCGTGGGAATGTGAAAATGCTCGCCATTCCAGGCGAACGGCCCCGGCTCGCGCCAGGCCTTCAGGATCAGGTCGTGCGCCTCCCAGAAAATATCGCGCGCCCGGGACGGGTCCACCGGGTGGACGTAATATTCCATACCGGTGCCCCGGACGAGGCCGCAGATGACCCGACCGCCCGAGACCACGTCCAGATAGGCGATCTCCTCGGCCACGCGCACGGGCGACAGATGGGCCGGCAGCATGTTGCCAATGACGGCGATCGGAATGCGCTCGGTCTTGGCGATAAGGAACGCGGCGTTCAGGTTGGGGGACGGCGTTGTGGCGCCCGGCGTCGCGTGATGCTCGTTGACGACGATCCCGTCAAAACCGAATTCCTCCGACTGGGCGAAGACGTCGATATAGTCTCTCAGCCGCCGGTGACCCACCTGCGGATCATAGATCGAGTTGGGCAGGTTGACCCAGATCGACTCGAGCTCGTCCTCGGGCGGCAGGTAGGGGTAGTTCCATAGTGTGAAGGAATAGAACTCGAGCCTGTTCATTTACGCCCCCTCGATATGCGCCGCGACCGCCCCGGCGATGGTCTCGGGCTGTTCGGCGATCAATGCGTGACCTGCCTCCTTGATCCGGGCCGTTCTGGCGTTGGGCAGAAGATCGGCATAGAGGAGCCCGATGCTCTCGGGCACCAGATCGTCACGTTCGGGCAGGACGACGAGCGCCGGACATGTCACCCGGCCGAGCCTGCGGTTCAGTTGCAGGTTGTAGCGTGGCGACCAGGCAAGCCGTGCAAACGTGCCGCCCTCGCCATAGCCATGCACGATCTCGTCGAGATCGCCAGGGTCGCCCGCGAAATCACCGATCAGGGACTTGTTCATGAACAGCTTGTCCCAAAGCCGCACGGGGCCCACCTGAAAGATATCCTCGAGCGGCGCCCAATCGACACGCAGGCCGATCGGCGCCATCAGGGTGAGCGACTTGAAACGCTCGGGATATGTCGTCGCCAGCTCGGCCGCGATCCAGCCGCCAAGCGAGAAGCCGATAAGGTGCACGCGATCGAGATCGAGCCGGGCCATAAATTCATGATAGTGAATCACCACATCGCCCATGCCTGACAGCCAGTCTGGGCGCGGTGTTTCACCGAAACCCGGATGCTCTGGCGCGATGAAATCGAATTTTGCCGCCATGGCCTCGTAATAGGGGAGCCACATGCGCGTCATCCCGGCACCGTGCAGGAACAATACCGCCTCGCCCGAACCCTTGCGCCGGTAAGCGGTGGGCAGGCCCATGACGGACAGGGAAAGTGGCGGTGTGTAATATTTGGCGGGCTTGGGTGCCGGCTCGAGCTCGGTCAGTGCGTCGTCGCTCATATGGTGCTCCCTGGTACTGCTTCGGTATTTCTTGCACGCTCGGCCGGGCTTCGCCAGTGCTTCGGTCCGCGCGCCCGATCCGGGCGGCCGGAACCGGCGACTTGCACGCCCGGCCCCATCGCTTAGGGTTTGATGCTCAGCCAAGGAACCGGCCCGCCGTCAACCCGATACTCTCGGCCTCCCGGCCGGTGGAAAGGAACAGCCCCATGCCCCAGCCCCAGTCCCAGTCCCAGTCCCAATCCCGGCCCCAAACCCGGATCGATGACAATGACACCGATGGCCGCGTTCTGCTGATTACCGGCGCCTCCAGCGGGATCGGCGCGGCCACTGCCCGGCGCGCGGCCGAGGCCGGCTATCGGGTCGCGCTGGCCGCGCGTTCATCCGACAAGCTCGCCAAGCTCGCTGACGACATCGGCCGCGACGGGGCGTTCGCGATTCCGACCGATGTGACCGAATACGAAAGTCAGGAAAATATGGTGCGAGAGACCCTCGCGCATTTCGGACGGCTCGACGCCGTCATGGCGAACGCCGGGGTCGGGGGCAAGCCGGGCGGGTTCTCGGGCGCGCCGATCGAGGCATGGCAGCGGATCGTGAACGTCAACATCCTGGGCGTCGCCTATACGCTGCGCGCCAGTCTCGAGGCCATCCGCAACAGCCGCGGCCATGTCCTGCTGACAGGCTCGGTCGCGGGCCGGCGGATCATTGCGGGATCCATGTACGGGGCCTCGAAATGGGCTGTCTCGGCCATCGGCTATGCGCTGCGCGAGGAGTTGCGGGGCTCGGGCGTGCGGGTCACGCTACTCGAGCCCGGCATGGTGGACACACCCTTTTTCGATGAAGCGAAACCGGATGCGCTGGCGGCCGACGACATCGCGCGGGCGGCCCTTTATGCCCTGTCGCAGCCCAGGAGCGTCGATGTGCATGAGATGCTGGTCCTGCCGACGCCGCCCGTTGAAGGTGGCTGACCGCAAATCCCCCGGACATGTCGGGCAAATGAATCCTTGAGGCCCGGCCCCGGCCGCCTATGATTTCCGCCCGCGCGGTCCCAGCCGGACCGGACAGCCAGACAGGAAGACAGGCCCGCATGCCCGAGAAACGCCAGTTGCACATGGGCGCCTTCATGCGCCCCATCAGCATCCACACGGCCGCCTGGCGTTACCCCGGCGCCTATCCCGACGCCAATTTCAATTTCGCGCACATCAAGCGTTTTGCCCAAAGGCTCGAGGAAGGATGTTTCGACGCCTTCTTCATGGCCGACCATCTGGCCGTGCTCAACATGCCGATGAGCGCCCTCAAACGCAGCGCCACGGTCACCTCTTTCGATCCGCTGACGCTGCTCCCCGCGCTTGCCGCCGTGACAGAGCATCTCGGCCTTATCGCCACCGCCTCCACCACCTATAACGACCCCTATCACGTCGCGCGCAAGTTTGCGTCCCTCGACCATATCAGCGCCGGCCGGGCGGGCTGGAACGTCGTGACTTCGGCCAACCCGCACGAGGCGATGAATTTCGGCCTCGACGAGCATCTGGAGCACGACCTGCGGTACGAGCGAGGCCGCGAATTCTACGACGTGGTGACGGGGCTCTGGGACAGTTGGGCGGATGATGCCTTTATCCGCGATGTCGAAAGCGGCACGTATTTCGATCCCGAGCGCCTGCATGTCCTGAATCACAAGGGCAAGTATCTCTCGGTGCGCGGGCCGCTCAACGTCGCGCGGCCGGTTCAGGGCTGGCCCGTCATCGTCCAAGCCGGCGCTTCGGACGCGGGCCGCCAGCTCGCAGCCGAAACGGCCGAGGTGGTGTTCTCCAGCCCGGCCGACCTGGCCGCGGCACAGGCTTATTATGCGGATGTGAAGGGGCGCGCCGAAAAAGCCGGGCGCAATCCCGACCATCTCAAGATGCTGCCGGGCATGTTCGTCGTGATTGGCGACAGCCTGGATGAGGCACGGGAAAAGAAGGCACGACTGGACGGGCTCGTGCATATGGATAGCGGCCTCGCGACCTTGTCGGTGCTGTTGGGTCACGATGCGACCGCGTTTGAGCTGGATTCGCCACTGCCCGAGATTCCGGAAAGCAATGCCAGTCAGAGCGCACGCGCCAAGCTGGTCGACAAGGCGGCACGGGAAAATCTCACAGTGCGCCAACTCGCCCAGTATGTCGGCGGCAGCTATACGGCGCCCGAAATGCTCGGCACGCCCAGGATGATCGCTGACCAGATGGAGGAATGGCTGGAAACGCGCGGATCGGACGGGTTCAACGTCATGTTCCCCGACCTGCCGGGCGGGCTTGATGATTTCGTCGATCGGGTGGTGCCGGAGCTGCAGCACCGCGGCATTTTCCGCACCACATATCGCGGCAAGACGCTGCGGGAAAATCTGGGCCTGCCCCGGCCTGCCAACCGCTTCTTCGCCTAGGGGCGTCCGGCCCGCCCGCGACCGTATCCCGCCAGCCAGCCGCCCAACTTGCCGCCCAACTTGCCACCCACCTGGCCGCACAGGCGACGCCAGCGCGAGCGCCGGCCGGCCCGGCCGAGGCCCGCCAGGATGCGCGAACGGTCGCCGTCCAGGACCGGCACGCCGGCCCGCCGGGTTCCGCCCATCCGTCCCCCCAGTTTGATCGGATTACCGGCCACAGTCAGCGCCTCTCCGTTGGCGAGGTAGGCCGTCGCGACCATGTCGCGGGCATTCACGTGCGGGTCGGCAAGAACCTTGTCGACGGTATTGATCCGGGCCGCTGGAATGCCGCGTGCGACGCAGGCCTCGATCCATTCGGCCGCAGGCCGCGTCGCCAGCACCTTTTCGATCTCCCGCTTGAGGTCCTGCTGATGATCCGTGCGCGCGTCATTGCTGGCAAAGCGCGGATCCCCGGCGAGATCGCGCCGGCCCAGAAGATCGCACAAGGTTTGGAACATCTGGTCGTTGCCGGCGGCCACGACCAGAAAATCGTCGGCCGCGCGGAACATCTCGAATGGCGTGATGGAGGGGTGGCGGGCGCCGAGCGGGCCCGGGACCTGGCCGGTCGCGGCGAACCGCGCGATGGCGTTTTCGAGAATAGCGACCTGACAGTCCAGCATGGCGACATCGACCGTCTCGCCCCGCCCCGTCCGCGCACGGTCAAAAAGGGCCGAGACGATCCCGATGGCCGTGAAAAGCCCGGCCGTGATATCGCCGACCGAAGTCCCCACGCGGACCGGCGTCTCACCGGCCTGGCCCGTGACACTCATAATTCCGCCCATCGCCTGTACGATCATGTCGTAGGCGGGACGCGCGGCATACGGGCCCGTCTGGCCAAAACCGGATACTGCCGCGTAGACGAGGCGGGGGAAACGCTGGCGCAGCTTTGCGGCCCCGTAGCCGAGGCGCTCCATGGTGCCGGGCCGGTAATTTTCCACCAGCACGTCGGCCTCGGCCAGGAGGCGCTCGAAGAGGGCGCGGTCGGCCTCGTCCTTGAGATCCAGGGCGATGCTTTCCTTGCCACGGTTGAGAGAGCCGAAATAGGCCGATTCGCCCGCGAGAAAAGGCCCGTACCCACGCGAATCGTCGCCATCGCCGGGGCGCTCCACCTTGATGACGCGCGCCCCCAGATCGGCCAGCACCATGGTGCAGTAGGGTCCGGCCAGAACACGCGTCAGATCCAGAACCGTCACACCGGCGAGCGGGCCGCGGGTTAGGGCCGGTTCGCTGGCGGAAGCGGAGCTGGGATCGGTCACGGCGTGAGGTCCGGCAAGATCTGGTTGGGGATGCTTATTGCCCGTCTTTCACCGGCTCGTCCAGCGTGCCCACGTCAAGGATCGGCGGCACCTCGATGTTTTCCACATCCAGAAGGGCGGCGACGCGCTCGAAGGCGGAGATAATCATCGATTGCTCCCACGGCGCCAGCGCGGCGAACCGGGCCTGAAACCGCTCCTGCAGCACGTTCGGCGCTCCGGCGAGCGCCACGCGGCCTTTTTCCGTGACGGCAACAAGCACGCGGCGGCGATCGGTATCGTCCTTGCGGCGAAGGATGAAGCCCTGGCTCTCGAGCTTGTCCATCAGCGCTGTCACCGTTGCCTGGGTAATCGAGGCCTCGCGCGCCACGGCGCCCGGCGTCGCTTCGCCCATGCGGTCGAGGAGCTGCAGGATGACGAGCTGCGACGGAGTAAGCCCCGCTTCGCGGGCTAGCTTACGGGCGTTGATTTCCGTCGCCCGCAGAATGCGGCGGAGCGCAACAAGGGCGGTTTCCGATCGGTTCTCCATAACCCCGCTATCTATTCTCTTTTGCCGGCGAAAACGAGCGGCAAGACCCGACCCGGAACTGAAATTTAATTTGACACCTCAAAATATTATAAACCCTTGAAAAGCGACGCGTTTACACGCCCTTACCGCGATTTTTCCGGGAGATCACTTTTTTATTATTATTTTTCAATGATTTAATTCTCCTATTTCCGTTCGGCCCCCTTGAAGATATCCACAGACCCACTAGATATACCTTGACTTTTTGTTTCGTAAAGCTAAATAAACCTCGCCCGTTGGGAGCGGGTCCGGAACCCATGAGAGAACAGACGACCAGAGTGGAAGAGCGGCCTGAAGCGGCCGAGATCTCGTTCCGTCGGCCAACGGCCGAGGATGGCGAGGAAATCTGGAGTCTGGTCGGGGCCTGCCCCCCGCTCGATCAGAACACGCTCTATTGCTACCTCCTCCAATGCAGTCATTTCCGCGACACCTGCATCGTGGGCGAGCGCGACGGCCGGGCCGTGGGCTGGATATCCGGCTACCGGCCGCCGGAAGAGCCGGACACGCTTTTCGTCTGGCAGGTAGCGGTCCATTCGGACGCTCGCGGCGAGGCACTGGCCCGCCGCCTGATCCAGGCATTGCTGCACCGTGACAGCCTGGCCGACGTCAACTGGATCAAGACCACCGTCACGCCGGACAATGCGGCGTCCTGGGCCATGTTCCGTTCACTCGCGCAGGCCCTCGATGCGCCAATGGCGAGTGAGGAATGGTTTGAACAGGAAAGGCATTTCGGTGGCCGGCACCCGTCGGAGCACCTCGTGACAATCGGACCGTTCGGAGCCTCGCGGCCCTGATAGGAGACAAGAGTCCGAGCGAACGATTTTTGAAACAGCGAAATCGCAACCAACTACTGCCGAGAGCAAGGGGCCCCAGATGACACTGAATACTGTGACCAAAAAGGAAGACAAGCCGAGCGTTTTTGAACGACGTGAATCGGATGTGCGCAGCTATGCGCTGAATTTTCCGGCGAAATTCGTGCGGGCGCAGGGTGCTACTCTGGTCGACGACAAGGGCCGGGAATACATCGATTTCCTCGCGGGCTGCTCCTCGCTGAACTACGGCCACAACCCGTCCGAAATCAAGAAGGCGCTCCTTGAGTATATCGAGCGCGACGGGGTGACCCATGGTCTGGATATGGAAACCGATGCCAAGGAAGAGTTCCTCGAGGAATTCGAGCGGACCATTCTGAAGCCGAGAAACCTTGACTATGTTGTCCAGTTCCCGGGGCCGACGGGCGCAAACGCGGTCGAGGCGGCCATCAAGCTGGCGCGCAAGGTAACCGACCGGACGAACATCATCGCCTTCACGAACGGCTTTCACGGCTGCACCCTGGGCGCGCTGGCGCTGACCGGCAACGAGCATCATCGCGGCGGCGCAGGCGTCCCACTGACGGGCGTGTCGCGCATGCCCTTCGCCGATTATTACGGCGAAGAAGTGGACACAGTCTCGCAGATCGACCAGATGCTGGACGACCCGTCGAGCGGGATCGACGCTCCCGCCGCTATCGTCGTCGAGACGGTTCAGGGCGAGGGCGGGTTGAACGCTGCCTCCTTCGATTGGCTGAAAAAAATCGAAAAGCTGGCCCGCAAGCACGGCGCGCTTTTCATCGTCGACGATATCCAGGCCGGCATCGGCCGGACGGGGACGTTTTTCAGCTTTGAGCCTGCGGGTCTCCGTCCCGACATCGTCACCCTGGCGAAATCCGTTTCAGGCTACGGGCTGCCCATGGCACTTACCCTGATCCGCCGGGACCTCGATATCTGGAAGCCGGGCGAGCATAACGGCACGTTCCGCGGCAACTGCCATGCCTTTGTCACGGCAAAGGCCGCCATCGAGCATTTCTGGCGCGACGATGCCTTCGAGGCGGAAATCCGGCACAAGTCGGAGATCCTCGACGCCCGTTTCAAGGATATGGCGAAGGAATTTCCGCGCCACATCATCGGGCTCCGGGGCCGGGGCATGATGCGCGGGCTGGAGATGAAGTCGGGCGAGCTTGCCGGGAAAATCATCTCGGAGTGTTTCGCCAATGGACTCATCATCGAAACCAGCGGCGCCGACGACGAGGTGGTGAAGTGCCTCGCGCCCCTGACAATCGACGAGGCCCAGTTCCGCAAGGGGCTCGATATTCTCGCCAGCGCTATCAAGAAAGTTGTCGCTGAAGAGCTTAAATCCGCGAAATCGGCCGCGTAAGGGCGAACAGACGAACGAGAAGAAAAAGAAGAACCAGAAAAAATCCCCTGAAGGTGAGTGATGATTGTTCGCGACTACAACGAGGCGAAGAAAACCGAACGCAGAGTCGATTCAGACGGATGGCATAGCGTGCGGCTCTTGCTGAAAGACGACGGCATGGGATTTTCGTTCCACATCACGACAATCTACGAAGGTGCGGAACTGAAGATGCATTACAAGAACCATCTGGAATCGGTCTATTGCATCTCCGGCGAGGGCAGCATCGAGGACCTGGCGACGGGCGAGTCCCATGAAATCCGGCCTGGCGTGGTCTACGGGCTGGACCAGAACGATCGGCATGTTCTGCGGGCACGGAAGGAACTGACCCTGGCCTGCGTTTTCAATCCGCCCGTGACAGGCAAGGAAGTGCATGACGCCACTGGCGCGTACCCGCTGGAAATGGAGATCAAGCAGCAGGGACCGAAGTAAAAATGACGGAAGACCTTTATCCCTCCCGGGTCGATGTCTACTCCCGCCTCATCGACCGCCAGGAGCCGGTCGTCTACAGCGACTGGACGCGGGACGCGCCGCTGAGCGCCGAACAGGTCGTCGCTTACGAGCGCGACGGCTACCTGGTGCTGAAGGACATCTTCACCCCTGCGGAAATCAAGACCCTGCAAGGTGAGGCCTTCCGATTACGCACCAGCCCGGAAATGCTGGAAGCGGAGACCGCGATCGCGGAGCCGGGCGAAAATAACAGGGCGGTTCGATCGGTGTTCCGAATTCACAGGCAGAGCGAGATTTTCTCGCGCCTGGCAGCCGATGCCCGCCTGGTGCGGGTCGCCCAGTTTCTGCTGAACGATGAGGTGTATATCCACCAGTCGCGCCTTAATTATAAGCCGGGCTTCGAGGGCCGGGAGTTCTATTGGCATTCGGATTTCGAGACCTGGCATGTGGAGGACGGCATGCCCCGCATGCGCGCGCTTTCGGCCTCGGTGCTTTTAACCGAGAACGTGCCGGCCAATGGCCCCACCATGTTCATGCCGGGCTCGCACTGGCAATACGCAACCTGCATCGGTGAAACACCGGACGACCACTACAAGGAGTCTCTCAGAAAGCAGGAATTTGGTGTGCCCGATTACGAGACGCTGACCCGGCTCGCCCAAAACGGGATCGACGTGCCGACGGGGCCAGCCGGGACCGTTGTCCTGTTCGACTGCAACACGATGCACGGTTCCAACTCGAACATTACACCGCTACCGCGATCAAATGCGTTCTTCTGTTTCAACGCCCTGTCGAACCGACTGGAAGCGCCCTTCGGCCCGGACCGTCCGCGGCCGGAATTTATTGCGACGCGCGAAACAGTGAACGTGATCAAGCCGGCATACAGGCGGCTTGAGAAGACCGCGGCCTAAGGAGTGGATTTGATGAATACCCCCAGAAAACCTGTGAGCGTCGAGAAGATCGGTGGCACGTCCATGCGAGACACGGACGCGGTTCTGAACAACGTGCTGCTCCGAAAGAACGGAAAGGACAGCTATTACAACCGCGCCTTCGTCGTCTCCGCCTATGCGGGTCTCACCAACCTGCTGCTGGAACACAAAAAGACCGGCGAGCCGGGCGTCTACGCGCTCTTCGTGAGCTCGGAATCCGACGGGTCCTGGGGCGATGCCCTCAGCCGTGTCAGTGAGGAGATGCGCATGATCAACGCTGACATCTTCGGCGATCATGCGGACCGGACGACGGCGGACCACTTCGTGCGCGAGCGGATTGAAGGCGCGCGGTCCTGCCTTCTGGATCTCCAGCGCCTTTGCTCCTATGGGCATTTCAGGCTCGACGAGCATTTGATGACCATTCGCGAGATGCTTTCCGCCCTGGGTGAGGCCCATAGCGCCCATAACACGACGCTCTTGCTGCGCCAGAAGGGTGTCAATGCGACCTTTGTGGACCTGACCGGGTGGCGGGACGAATGCCATCCCACACTCGACGAGCGGATCGAGAAGGGCCTTGAAAACATCGACTTCGAGAAAGAGCTTCCCATCGTCACCGGATACGCTCACTGCCAGGACGGTCTCGTGAAGCGCTTCGACCGCGGCTACACGGAGGTGACGTTTTCATGGATCGCCCAGCATCTGAACGCGGAACAGGCGGTGATCCATAAGGAATTCCACCTGTCCAGCGCCGATCCCAATATCGTCGGAATCGACAACGTGCGCACGATCGGGCGGACCAATTACGATGTCGCCGACCAGCTCTCGAACATGGGCATGGAGGCGGTCCATCCCCGCGCCGCGAAGGGCCTTCGGCAGGCGGAAATTCCGCTTCTGGTCAAGAACACCTTCGATCCCGACGACGCGGGAACGGCGATTACCGGCAATTACGTATCCGACAAACCCCAGCCGGAGATCATCACCGGCCTGCGCTCGGTCATCGCGCTTGAGTTCTTCGAGCAGGACATGGTCGGGGTGAAGGGCTACGATTCGACGATCCTGGAAGTCCTGAAGCGGCACAACGTTCGCATCGTGACGAAATCCTCGAATGCCAACACGATCACGCATTACCTGGCGGGGTCGCTGAAGGCGGTCAAGCGGGTCGTCAGCAGCCTCGAGGAACGTTATCCCTCGGCGGATATCAATATGCGCAAAATCGCGATCGTCTCGGCCATCGGCAGTGATATGCGGGTCGACGGGATGACGCGTACGGCAGTCTCGGCACTGGCGGACGCCGGCGTACAGCTTCTTGGCATGCACCAGTTGATGCGCAATGTCGATATCCAGTTCATTGTTTCGGAAGATGATTACGACAAGGCGGTCAAGGCGCTGCATGAGGCGCTGATCGAGACTCGGACGCCGGCGGCGGCGTCGATCTCGGCCGCCGCCTGATCGGCAGGCCTTTTTCCGACAGGTGGCCACGGCACCTGGTGCCGCCGGGCGGCACGCGAGTTTGGGGGACAGCCGATGACACAACTGAGCGGTGCGTGACGCGGCATGCGAGCCAGGCGACGTCAGTTCATGTTTTCAAAAAAGCTGGAACGCAAGCGCAAGTGGCGGCGCCTGGCGCTTGCAGCCTCCGTGGTCGTGGGCCTGGTCGCGTTCGCCCTGCTACTGCTGTCGACCGACACGCTCGCAGGCGAGGCGACGCCGGGTGGCGTATCACCCCCTCTCGCCCGTGAAGACAACCGGGCATGATCGTCGCCAGTTTTCTTTTTTTTCTGATTTTGTTTCTCGGTATCGGCCTCGCCTCCGCCCTGCGGGCGCGCGGGTCACGGACCGATTACTACCTGGCCAGCCGGGAGGTCAGCCCGTGGCTGGCGGCCCTGTCGGCGGTCGCGACCAACAATTCCGGCTATATGTTCATCGGTGTTATCGGCTTCACCTACGCCACCGGACTGCCCGCCATCTGGCTCATGGTGGGATGGATACTGGGCGATTTCTGCGCTTCGCTGTTCATTCACGGGCATCTGCGCGAGGCAGCCGGACGCACCAACCAGGGCTCCTTCGCCGCCGTGCTCGCCACCTGGACGGGTGATAATTTCGCGACCTGGCGGCGCATCGCGGCGGTCATCATGGTTCTTTTTCTCGGTGCCTATTCGGCCGCCCAGATCAGCGCCGGCGGCAAGGCTCTGCAAGGCGTGCTCGGCTGGAACCCGGAGACCGGCGCCGTGGTCGTCGCCGCGATGATCCTCGCCTACAGCTCCGCCGGCGGGCTTCGGGCGTCGATCTGGACCGATGCCGCCCAGTCCCTCGTCATGCTGGCCGCCATGTCGGTGCTCTTCGCCGTGGGTGTGATGGAACTGGGAGGCCCCGCGGCCACGGTGGAACAGTTGCGCACTGTGCCCGGCTTTCTTGACTGGTTCCCGGATGATTTGCTGTTTCCGGGCGCGCTCGGCATGGGGCTGTTCGTGCTTGGCTGGATGTTCGCGGGATTCTCCGTCGTCGGCCAGCCCCATGTGATGGTGCGTTTCATGGCGCTCGACAACCCTCACCACATGTGGCGGGCGCGCGTCTGGTATTACGGATATTTTACCCTGTTCTACGCGCTCGCCACGGGGGTGGGGCTCCTCTCACGGCTGTACCTGCCCGAGCTTGGCAGTTACGACCCGGAACTGGCGCTGCCCAATATGGCGCTTCAGCTTCTGCCGGAAATTTTCGTGGGAATGATTCTGGCCGGCATATTCGCCGCCACCATGTCGACCGCCGATTCCCTGGTCCTGAGCTGCTCGGCCGCCCTGACCCATGATCTCCTGCCGCGACGACTGGAAAACCCGTGGCAGATGAAGGGGGCGACGGCGCTGGTGACAGCGCTGGCACTCGCCATCGCGCTCGGCGAACCGCGGAGCGTGTTCAGCCTCGTGATCCTCGCCTGGTCGACCCTCGCCTCCGCCTTCGCACCCCTTCTGACGATGTACGCGCTGGGCCGGCGGATCAGCGAAGGGGGCGCGATCCTTGCCATGGTGCTGGGCGCCGCAACGGCACTCATCTGGCGCTATCTCGACTGGCACGGCGATGTCTATGAGGGGCTGCCTGGCATCCTCGCGGGGCTTCTCGTCATCGCCCTGCTGTCTCGCCCGCGGGCCGCCGTTCCGGGACGGTCAGCCGGGCCCGAAACAGCGGCGGAAACACAACCCGGCCCTCCCTCCGCCCGCTGACCGGCTGGTTGAGTTTCGCCTCCCCCGGAGGCTGTGCCAAAGTCAGGGGCCGGAACACGACGATGCCAGGCCGCCCGGGGCGCGCCCGACAAACGGCAAACGTTTCATGGAGGATGTTTCATGGCGACGGAAAAAATACGTTTCGGCGGGCACGCGGAAAGCGAACTTGACGCGCGGCTCGACCGACCGGATGGGCCGGTCCGGGCGACAGCACTTTTCGCCCATTGCTTTACCTGCTCGAAAAGCATTCCGGCGGCGCGGCGGATTGCCTCGCGCCTGGCGGCCGAAGGCATCGCAGTGCTGCGTTTCGATTTTACCGGCCTCGGCCATTCCGAGGGCGAATTCGCCAACACCGATTTCACTTCCAATGTCGATGATCTGATCTGCGCGGCCCGACACCTCGAGAAGATGGGCCTCGCGCCCGACCTTCTGATCGGTCATTCACTGGGGGGCGCCGCCGTGCTGAAGGCCGCGGCCGAAATTCCATCCGCGAGGGCCGTTGTGACGATCGGCGCCCCGGCCGACCCGGCCCATGTGGCGGCGAATTTTCAGGACCGGATCGCCGAGATCGAGGAGAAGGGAGAAGCCGAAGTCAGCCTGGGCGGCCGGCCGTTCCGGGTGCGGCGGGAATTTCTTGACGATATCCGGTCGGCCGAGTTGCGCCCGGCGCTTGAAAATCTCAGGAAGGCGCTGCTCATCCTGCATGCACCCCGCGACGCGGTGGTGGGCATCGACAATGCCAGCGAAATTTTCACCGCCGCCAAACATCCCAAGAGTTTCATTACACTCGACGGGGCCGACCACCTCATCAGCAACAAGCGGGATGCCGAATATGCAGCCGAGGTCATCGCCGCCTGGGCTTCGCGCTATCTGGATCTCCCGCCGGCCTCCGAACCGGCCAAAGACGCTCCCGAAGCGGGCGTGCGTGTCATTGAAGCCGATCGGGACGGCTTCAAGCAGGATGTCCTGGCCGGCCGGCATCACATTCTCGCGGACGAGCCCGAGGATTACGGCGGCACCGATCTGGGACTCAGCCCCTACCAATTCCTCGCCGCCGGGCTCGGCGCCTGCACGTCAATGACGATCCGGCTCTATGCCCGACGGAAGGACTGGCCGCTCGACCATGTCCGTGTGGACGTTACGCACGACAAGGTCCACGCGAGCGATTGTGAGGGGGCCGACGCATCAGACAGCAAGGTGGATTGTTTTCGCCGGCGCATTGCGCTGACCGGCGAGTTGTCCGACGAGCAGCGCGCGCGGCTGATGGAGATCGCCGATAAATGCCCGGTTCACCGGACCCTCATGAACGACATCCGGATCGAGACAACCGGCGCCGACTAGGGCGGCGGGGCGGCCCGATCCCGACTTCCCCTACCCGCCCCGGTCTTGACATGCTAGTGTTGCAGAATTGGCTGTGACGGACGCGGTCACCGGCTGCCGACGACCTGGCCGGCTAGCTTGCGCCAATCCGCTTTGCTAGATTGCGCGCACCTGGCCAGTGCCGGGCAGAGCCACCCCGTCGGCTCTCCACCGTTGAATCCCGCGCCCGATAAGGAGAATGGCATGGATGCTCAACCCGTCACGTCGGGGAATTTCGAACGCCGCCTGCGTCATATTCTGGAAAGCCTCGAATCAGAGGACAGCCGACTGACGGGAAAGGCCGGGCGCATTTACGAGGCTCTCGAAAAGGACCTGCTGACGGGCCGCTACAAGTTCGGCGCCGATATCTCGGCGCCGGAGCTGGCCAAGCGCCTCGGGGTCAGCCGCCAGCCCGTGATGGCCGCGCTGAGCCAGTTGCGGGCGGCCGGATACGTGACGATTACGCCGCAGGTGGGCTGCCGGGTGGTGACGCCCACGACCGAGGAAATCAGCGACTTCTTCCGGCTTTTCGGCGCCATGGAGGGGGTCATGGCGCGGCTCGCGGCCGAGCGGGGCGAGCCGGGCGAAGGCGAGGTCCTGCGTCAACTGGCCCAGCAGATCCGGGAGGTCCCCACCGTCCCCGGCAACATCCCCCTCGAATATGCGGAACTTGTCGGCACCTACCATGATGTCATCCGGGCCATGGCACGCGCGCCGAATCTGGCGAGACGGGTTGGCCAGTTCTGGCGCATGTCCGATTTCCTGCTCTGGAACGGCGCGCCCAATGTGCACCCGGCCGGACTCAGGACGGCGAGCGAGCAACGCCTGGCGATCGCCGAAGCGATCGGGGCGCGCGATTCGGACAGGGCGGCGGCGCTGATGGAAGACCATGTGTGGGGCAAGCCGGAAAGGGCCGGCTTCCGCCCTCCCGAACAGCAAGGCAGGGCGCCGGGCGCCGAAGCCTGATCCCGTCGACCGAGGCGCATGGGCCGGCCCGGGGAACCCCCGCGCAAGCGCCGCTTGCGCGATCCCCGGGCTGTGCTAGCGTTTGCCGAGCGGTGGCCGGATCGCGATCGCAACGCCGTGGAAACCGGTTCAAGCGACGCAAGCAGGAGGGGGCAAGAGGCGCGTGAGCATGTACATGATGGAGAAGGTGCTTTGGGAGGTCGGGTCAGACCGTGAGAAGGCAAGCGCCTTCAACGAGGCGCCGGATGACTATCTTGCAGGTTTCCGGCTCGAGCCCGACGAGAAGCAGATGCTCAAGTCGCTCGATGTCCGGCGCATCGCCGACCGGGAGGTCAGCACGCTGCTCCTGTTCGGCGCCTGGCTGGCACTGCGCGGGCCGAAAGAGATTGGTGAATATCTCGGGCGCATGAATACACCGGCTGCATAAGGCAGCACTCCCTGTCTGCATAAGTCAAAGAAACAAAAGAAAATTCCCGGAGGAAACAGAGATGGCTGAGATCGTAGGCGGGTTTCTCATGGCGCATGATCCGCTGGCCGCCGCGGATCCGGGTCTGGCCGACCCGGAGCAGTGCAAGAATGTCATGGCCGCCTATGACGAGATCGCCCGCCGCCTCAAGGCGCTCGAGGTGGATACCGTGGTCACCGTAGGCGACGATCACTACCACATGTTTGGCCCCAACTGCGTGCCTCGCTGCCTGATCGGGGTGGGCGACGTGGAAGGGCCGCTGGAAGACTGGCTCGGCATCGAGCGCCGGCCGGTCCCCAACAATCAGCCTCTCGCCGAACACATCGTGCGCATGGGCTTCGCCGACGGGATCGACTGGTCCGTCGCCAAGACACTCATCGTCGACCATGCGGCCATGATCCCAATTCACTTCGTTATCGATCCGGATTCGGGCGTGCGCACCATTCCGGTCTACCTGAACGCATGCGTTGAACCCTTTATTTCATCGCAACGGGCCGCGGAAATCGGCGCCAGCATCCGCCGGGCGGTGCAAAGCTGGCCAGGCGACGAGCGGGTCGCCGTATTTGGCACGGGCGGCATCAGCCACTGGGTCGGCAGCGCGGAAATGGGCCGGGTCAACGAGGAATTCGATCAGAAGATCCTTTCCTTCGCCGCGGCCGGCGATATCGATTCCCTGCTGGCGCTCAGTGACGAGACCATCCTCGAGGAAGGCGGAAACGGCGCGCTTGAGATCAAGAACTGGATCTGCGCCATGGCCGCACTGCCCGGCTATAGGGCCGATGTCATCGCCTACGAGCCTATCCCGCAATGGATCTGCGGTTGTGGCTTCGCCGAACTCCGGGCCGCCTGAGAAACGGCGTGGCGGACAACCGGCACCTCGATTTCTTTTTCGATTTCCTGAGCCCGTTTGCCTATCTTGCCCATGGCGAGGTGATGGAGCTTTGCGAAAGGCATGATCTCGAGCTGCGCTATCTTCCCATCGATCTGGCGGCGGCGAAGGCGGCCGCGGGCAATACGGGCCCATCCAACCGCGACATCCCGGTCAAGCTGCGCTACCTCCTCAGGGATATCGAGCGATGGGCCGAGCATTATGGCGGCCTGCCTGTTAAATTTCCCAAAAGCCTCGAGTCGCGACGCATGAATATCGGGACCTTCTACGCCATCGCGCGGGGACAGGCCCCGGCCTACGTCACCGCCGGCTTCCACGCCGGCTGGGGCCTGGGCGGCGATCTGAACGATGACAGTGTGTTGCGCGCCCTTGCGCGCGAAATGGGTTGGGACGACGATGACTTCCTGGCGTTTCTCGCCGCGCCATCCGGCCAGGCGGCGTACGAGGCAAGCAACGCCGAGGCGCAGTCGCGCGGCGTTTTCGGCGTGCCCACGATGATGATCGCCGACGAAATGTGGTGGGGCAACGACCGGCTCTTTTTTATCGAGGCATTTCTCGGGCGCCACTCGGCCACGGGCGCCTGATCGCCGCCCTGGGCCGCCCTGAGGGGGCCTGGGGCGCCCCGGGCCGGTGCCGGTCCTAGCTCTCCGCCGGCGCTTCGGCCTCGATCGGCGCGCCGTCACCCGGGACCCGGTCAAGACCGGCATCCGTTGGCCGGTACATCCCCGTCCGCCGGGCGGCGTGGTCGTAAAGGCCGGTCAGCGTAATCAACAGCTTGGTTGCTTTTTCGAGGGTTTCCTCGAAGCCGGGCTCCTCCGGCAGGAGGGACAGGAGAAGCTCGCGGCGCAGCACCGCGTAGTAGTCGGTCGCCCGGCGCCCCTCCTCGGTCACCGCGTAGACCGTCTGGCTTTGCGGCGTCCCGGCAGCACGCTCGACCAGGCCCAGGCGTTCAAGTTTTTTCAACGTGTAGGCGACGTTTGCCGTGTCATCGCGATTGAGCGCCTGAGCGATTTCCGACCCGCTCTTCGGCCGGTCGCGCATCCGCAGCACCTGCAGGACAGACACATCCTGAAGCGGCAGGCTCTCGCCCGTGATGGAGGCATTCAACTCCACGCTCCAGCGCCGGAAGGCCTCGTGGATATGGTGCAGGGCGAATTCGAAATCGCTGAAATTCGCCTCGAACCGCGTCCGGGAGAGATGAGATGTCTTATGCAGGTAGTTGAAGGGCGACAGCGTCTCGTCGTCGGTTTTTTTTGCCATGTACCTAGTGCCCGGCCTTCTGCCTGGTGCCCGGCCTTCCGGCAGACGCCGGACACCCCGGCCCGAAATAGCCCGCTCGGGTTACTGTCTTTCGCGTCAAAGCTTAATGTTGAGATGAGCCCCGTCGCAAAGCGGCTTGGTCTTGGTCATCTTGCACCCGCACAGGACCACATCCTCGGTCTCCGCCAGTGTGAAAGGCACCGGCTCGAACTTGGTGCCTTCGTGCGATCCGTCGCAGAATGGCTGGTTCTTGGACTTGCCGCAGGCGCACCAGTAGTAGGTGCCCGGCTCCAGCTTCAGGAAGTAAGGCTGGGTCTTGGTGCCGTCGGGGAACCGTTTCTTGACCCAGTTTTCCGACGCCGGGCTCGCCATGTTCAGGATGAGCTCCATCTTGGTGAACAGCCACTTGCCGTCGATCTTCGCGACCTCCGTCTCGTAGGTCGCGCCGATCCAGTGTGGCGACGGCTCACCCGTGTGCTCGTCGGGAATCGTGGCGGATTCCCAAAGATACCAGAATGCGGTACCGGTCCGGCCATCGGGCGCGATATCGATCTGCGGCGAGATCATGTAGTGGAGAGACCACCAGATCTTCTCACCGGCAATGCCCTTGAGCCCGGCCGCGACGTTCTTGCGCCCTTCATAGCGGCCGAAGCCCTTGCATTCCCAAACACCATGCTCGGCGAAAAGCGGCGCGATCAGGGTCGGCTCATTCCCCTGGTCGCAGCCCCGCGCATAGGCGACGATCAGCCGGCGGATCTCCTCGAGATCGGACAGGCGCTGAACGTCGCCCTTGAGATCGGTGAGAAGTTGTTTGATTTCAGCGAGTTCACTCATTTTCGGTCCTTTATTCAGCGGCCTGTCGCCGAGGGGTGCCGCCAAGGTAGTCGGCCGCCGCACGATAGCGCTTGATCAGCCAGTTGTTGAATTGTGGCAGGGTTTTTTCTTTCGGCGCGTAACGGCTGCGATTGGCAAATCGCGACTTGAGTCCTTCGTGGGTCTTCGCATTGGCGACCGTATCCTGATCGTTGAACAGCATCAAGCCGTCAGCAACGGTTTTAAAGACGTGCTCGAAATTCGGCAGGGCCAGTGTCTTCTTCGGATACAGGAAGCCCACCTTCAGCGTCATGCTGTTGGCCCCGTGGGGCAGGATCACATAGTAGAAAACGCCGTCGGGCACCGCGCCAAAAAACAGATTGGGCGGCACCGTGGTGAACATTACCCGCTGGCGCTCTTCTTCCGTCAATGTCTCGATCACCGGAAACAGGCACTTGAACGCCATGTTGAAATTGCCATCAAGCTCGACAAAGCCTGTCGGGTGATAGACAGCTCCATCGTCGGCATCATCCCACTCGACGAAAGTCGCCAGCCGTGACGGGGCGAAATCGTGCGGGCCCTTGTGCAGATACCAGGTGTGATGCGGCTCGATCGCGTTCTCCTGCATGAACTTCCAGTTCCACGGATTGGGACCCCAGTATTCGTTGGGGGTCGCCCCCAGATCCGCCATGTGGTGATTGGCGATCTCGGCCGAGAGGCGCTTGAGCCGCGCCGCCAGTGGCGGAGCCTTGCCGTCGATATTCATAAAGATGAAGCCGTTCCAGATCTCGGACCTGATCTGGGGCAGGCAGGATTTTTTCCGGAGATCCTCGAAGGAGATCGTGCCCTCCATCTCGGGGGCACTCGTCAGATTGCCGCGGTCGTCATAGCTCCAGGCGTGAAAGGGGCAGGTCAGTTGCCGGGCGTTGCCCTGCTGGTCGCCCAGCACATGGCCGCGATGCTGGCAGACTGCCGAGATGATCCGGATTTCGTTGTCCTGGCCGCGCCAGACGAGCAAGGGATCATCGTTCATGTTGATATAGAAATAGTCGCCAGGATTTGGAATCGACCCCTGGTGACCGAGGCACACCCAGTCGCGGTCGTACACGGCCGCGCGCTCGAAATCGAACCATTCCTCGGATGTGTAGCATTCGGGCGGCAGGGTGACGGCGCTTTCCACCTCGCCCTCCGACGGATCGAGACGATCCAGGATTTCTCTCACCCGCTCGGTCAGCACGTCGCGGGAAACGGGATGTTCGTGCGTGGACATTTGTTCCTCCCTCTTGAGCCCCCGATCTTGCCCGCCGGTATTCCGGGGCCTGGGTCGGAGCTTGGACGCAGGCGACCGAGCCGGACGCTGATTTTTGTGGAGACATCTGCTTGTGCAGGAGAAAATCTATAAATATTTTGAAAAACTGTCAAATTATCTATTAAATGATTTTACCATCTGGCGCGGGTCACGACGGTCCCGTCGAAAGTAGGGCTTGCCGGCCTCGCGTTATTGCGGATGATCGGCTGGCCGCGCGGGCGCGGACCGCGCAGGGAGAACAGGGAGAGCACCAAGATGATCGTGAAAAACGCGTGGTATGTCGCCGCCCATACTGACGAGCTGAAGCCCGGCGGTGTGCTGGGACGGACCATCGCGGGTGAGGCCATGGTCCTGTGCCGCGACGATCAGGGGCAGATCTTTGTACTCGGAGATACCTGCCCGCACCGGCTGGCGCCCCTGTCACTCGGCGAGATGGTGGGCGCGCATCTGCGCTGCGGCTATCACGGCGCGATGTTCGATTCCACGGGTGCCTGCGTCAAGGCGCCCGGCGAGAAATCGGGCGCAGCCGAGGCCGGCGCGCGCCGGTTTCCGGCGCAGGACAAACATGGCTGCATCTGGGTCTGGCCCGGCGATCCGGCAAAAAGCCACGACGAAACCTCGATCCCCGAATTCATGGCCAAATACGGCGGGCCGCCCAACGAGTTGCGCAACGGGATGTTACCTGTAAAGGCGGACCACACGCTGCTGATCGACAATCTTCTCGATCCCACCCACGCGGAGTTCGTCCACCGCAACAGCTTCGGCGCGGCCGACTGGGCCTTCGTCGACGCAGCCTGGGACGGAGACGAGGCGAAACGGCCAAGCGCCCATTTCAACTCGAACGTGAGAGAGAAATCCATCGACTTCGTGTTCGATCTGCGCAACACGCCGGGCGGGCCCTATGCCCGCGCCTATGGCATGCGGATGGGACAGAACGACTTCGACGGGCTGATCGATTTGCGCATGGAGGTGGACTGGGCGCCGCCCGGGATTTTCTCCTATGCCCAGATCGTCAAGGGTGCTGGCGCCAACGAGGAACCGTTGCGGATGGTGAATCTCCATATCGTGACGCCGGAAACCGAGCGGACGACTCTTTATTTCTACCGCTGCTCGTTCCATGGGACAGGCGGTAATTCCGGCATCGCCGATTTCTGGTTCAAGGTGGCCGAAAAGGCTTTTGCCGAAGACAAATATATCATCGAGGCCCAGCAAACGCGCATCGGCACGCGCGAATTGATGGATTGTCCCATACAGAGCTTCGATTCCGATTATCTCAGCCTCAGGGGACGCGAGATCCTGGCGACAATGTCATAAAAATGGACCGCCGGGCCGCCGGGCCAGGGCGCCGGCACCCGCCGGTTTCCAAGCCTGTTGCGGGGCCCGGACTTGTCCGACAGAATGACCCAAGGCGGAGCCAGCGCCGAATGACCGGCTCCAAGGCCTGAGGGGAAACGCCATGATTGTCAAGAACGCCTGGTATATCGCCGCACATTCCGATGACCTGAAACACGGTGCTGTGCTGGGCCGCACCATCGCCGGCGAACCCATGGTTTTCTGCCGGGACGATCAGGGTCAGATCTTCGTGCTCGAGGACACCTGCCCGCACCGCCTGGCACCCCTGTCACTCGGCGAGATGGTGAATGGACACCTGCGTTGTGGCTATCACGGCGCCATGTTCGATTCCTCGGGCGCCTGCATCAAGGCGCCCGGTGAGAAATCCGGCGCGCCCGAGGCGGGCGTGCGCAGTTACCCCGTTCAGGAAAAATACGACTGCATCTGGGTCTGGCCAGGCGATCCGACGAAAAGCCATGACGAGAGCTCAATCCCCGAGTTCATGGAACGTTACGGGATGCCGCCCAACGAATGCCGGAGCGGCCTTCTCCCGGTTAAGGCCGACCACACGCTCCTGATAGACAATCTCCTCGATCCGTCCCACGCCGAATTCGTTCATCGCAACAGTTTTGGCGCGGCCGAATGGGAGTTCGGCGACGCGGATTGGGACGGAAAGCGCGAGGAAGACAAAGCCAGTTCGCATTTCTCCTCGAACGTGCACGAGAAAAGCATCGATTTCGCCTTCGACCTGCGCAACACACCGGGTGGCCCCGCTTTTTCGCGCGCTTACGGCATGAAGATCGGGAACGAGAGTTTCAACGCGCGGGTCGATCTCCGGATGGAGGTGGAATGGGCGCCGCCGGGGCTTTTCTCGTACGCGATTTTCCTCAAGAAGGCCGGGGCCAATGAAGAGCCGCTCCGAATCGTGAACCTGCACATCGTCACGCCCGAGACCGAGACAACCACCCACTACCTCTACCGCTGTTCGAGCTACTTCACAGGCGGCAATTCCGAAATCGCTGATTTCTGGTTCAATATCGGAGAGCGTGCCTTCGCCGAGGACAAGCGCGTGCTGGAAGCGCAACAGACGCGGATGGGCACCAGCGATCTCATGAACCTGCCGATCAAGAGCTTCCAGTCTGATTATCTCAGCCTCAAGGGACGGGAGATACTCGCAACTATGAGCTGATTACAGCCGGGGACACACCGGTGGAGGGGGGAGCCACGAATGTATTGCGTTCACATCATGTACCCGCGAAAGCCCGGGTCGGATTTCGACTACGACCATTATTTCCGCACTCATCTGACCATGGGGCTCGGCCTGTTCAGAAAGCATATGGGCTTCCTGCCCAAGCAGGTCTTCGTGCAAAAGGCCTGTTACGGCCCGGACCGCACGGAGGCGAGCGCCGATTACCACGCAATCTGCACGCTCATGTTCGAGAGCAAGGCGGATGCCGACAAGTTCATCGAACTTTTCGAGATTGATGAGGCCGCCAACCTGTTACGGGCCGACTGGCCCAAATACACCGAAATGGACCCCAGGGTCGTGGTCGGCGAAGTCATCGAAACCGATGTCGAGAGGTTTGCCGAGAAGGGCCAGAGCGTGATCGAGGAGGCCCTCGCGGGCTGAGCCGGCGCCTCGCCCGCCCGTCCGGCCCGAAAGGATAATGCCATGACGGACACGACCAGGGAGCTCATTCGGTCCACGGCCAGCCACGCCACGCGCGCCAGAGCACCCGCCAAGAAGCCGTGGCAGGGCTGGCTCGACGCGGAACTGGGTTTCCGAAATCACTGGTACCCGGCTGCCCTGTCCAGCCATATCGCGGAAGGAGCGGCCCGGGGCGTGACGCTCCTGGGCGAGGAAATCCTGCTCACTCGCCAGGACGGCCGGCTTTTCGCCGTCGAGGACCGCTGCTGCCATCGTGGCGTCCGCTTCTCCGCCCGGCCGCTTTTCTATACCAGGGATACGGTGACCTGCTGGTACCACACCTGGACCTATGATCTGGAAACGGGCCGGCTTTTCACGATCCTGACGGAGCCCCAAGCGCCAATCATCGGAAAATGCGGCCTGAAACCCTATCCCGTCACGGAAGCCCAGGGTGCCGTTTTCATCTTCGTCGGCGATATCGAGCCGCCGGAGCTGTCTAGCGACGTACCGCCCGGATTTCTCGACGACAATATCGCGGTCGCCGCCGTCGAGCCCTATGACATCAAGGCGAACTGGCGGCTTGCCTGCGAGAACGGTTACGACCCGGGGCATCATTTCATTCATAACTGGTCGAAACTCTGCATCGATGCCGACGCGCCTGTGCCGTTCGGCTGGGTGACGAGCCGCGAGGACATTGCGAAAACCACTCATTACGAGACACGCGAACCCGGCCCCAAGGGCTTCACGCGCACCATCGCACATACCGAGATGCCGTTTGAGGCGACCATCCCGGCGAAGGGCAACCGGGCCGAGGTGACCGTGCGTCCGCCGCTGGCGGAAGGCAAGTCGCCCGACGTGCTGGCGGCGGCCCAGGCGGATGCGGAGCACGGCAAGGTGGGGCTCTGGCTGCCCTGCGGCCTCAAGGTGGAGGACTGGCCGTTCAAGGATGTGTGGCACGTGGAATTCTACGTACCCAAGGATGCGGGGACACACACTTACTTCCAGTTCGGCTGCAAGCGCGTCGCAGACGAGACGGCCCGCCGGCGCTGGCTCGAAAGCGAACATGCCGAGCTCTGGAAGGCGATCCCGGACGACTTCACGGGCGAGGATGCCTTCGCCCGCGAGAATATGGAAAAATTTTACGCCGAAGAGGATGGCTGGCATCGCGAGCGTCTGTTCCGGCCCGACATCGAATTGACGATGTGGCGACGGTTCGCGTCCGAGCACGCCCGCGGCATCCAGACTCGCGACCACGCCAAGGGCGTCGCGCGTCCCTGATTTCCCGCTGTCCTCCGAGGGCCGGCGAAGTTATTGCGCCGCCGGTGCCCGGCGTGATGCGGCCAGTGACCCGCCCTCGAGACGCGCGCAGAGCGCTGCCCAGCGCCGGCCCGATTCGCGCGCGCCCTCGAGATAGGGCTCCGGCACCAGGTGGTAGGGCGGTCGCGGCGGCCCCGCCGTCATCCAGCCGGCCGCGTCCATCCGCGCTTTTTCAAGGCCGATATTGTATTTGGAGAACTCCTCGAAACTGCCGCCGGGAAAGAGGGTCTCGAAACTGTGTGTGATGGCCCCGGAAATTTCCCGGGCCCGTGACCAGTCCCCGGTTGCCTTTGCCTCGGCGACGGTATCGCGCAGCCGCGTCACCACGCCGGGGCCGCACACCGCACCGCTGGTCCAGAAGGCCGTGCACTCCTCGGGCGCCATGCGGGCGGCAGCGTAATAATCGATATCGATCGGCAGAAAGCGGATTTGCCCCCTGGTCAGCGCGAGATCCATAAGCAGGCTCGCGACGCCGATATATTTGCACGTCACGACTTGCGGGATTTCGGCGACCTGCGCCCAGAACGGCCGCGGAAAATCAAACTTGAAGGCCTGGGGGTTCGCATAGACACAGATCGCTGTCCCGGGGCAGGCCTCGGCCAGGTCGCGATAGAACTGGACGGCGGTCGGCACGTCGGCCCGGCACCACATGGGCGGACCCACCATCGTGCCATCCACGCCGATATCGGCCGCAACCCGGGTCTGGCGGACGGATTCGCGGGTGTTGAGGCTGGTGGTTCCGCCAAACACGGGGATTCGCCCGCGGGCCGTTTCGACCACGGTCGCGATGAAAGCCTGTTTCTCGTCCCAGGTCAGCGTGCTGCCTTCACCGAAGGTGCCGAGACTGAGAATGCCGTCGACCCCGGCCGCGATCAGCCCGTCCACAACCCGCGCCGTCTCGTCGAGATCGATCGTATTGGCCTCGCGCCAATCCGATGCCCGGGCCGTCGCCGGCGTCGGGATGATGGCCCAGGCGCCCTGGATGTCGTCCGGGGTGAGACGAGGTTTCGAGCGTGACATGGCGGTCCTCTCCATTTTCCTCGGGCCAGTTTTTGGGGCCAGTTTTCTTTGGGGCCATTTTTCGGCGCCAGCTTTTCTCGCGCCCGGCGCGCTGCCTTGCAGGCTAGAATTATTTCAGGTCTGGGGTCGGCCGGCAACTCCCGGACCGCCTGTCCCGACTGCGCCATGCCCGGCCGACGCCCCGGCAACGACAGGCGAAACACGGGGAAACACGGGGAAGCACAGGGAAACATAGGTGAAGGCGGCGCGCGCCCGCCTGCCCTAATCTGGGTTCAGCGCAACCGACAAGCGGGAGGCAGAACCATGGCGACCCGATCCTTGGACCAATCAACGCGCACCGTGGCTTTTCTGGTCACCGACGGTTTCGAGGAAAGCGAGCTGACCGTCCCGCTGGCCCGCCTCAGGAGCGAACGGGCCGGGGTGAAGATCGTCTCGCCCAAGAAGGACACGGTCCGGGCCTGGGACCGCGGTACCTGGAGTGGTGACTATCCCGTCGATGTTCCCCTTTTGGAGGCGGATGTCGACAGCTTCGACGCCCTTGTCCTGCCGGGTGGCGTGATCAACGCGGATTTCTTGCGCATGGACCCGCCGGCGGTGGATTTCGTCCGGGCGTTTTTCGATGGCGGAAACCCGGCCCCCCTCGAGCCTGCCCGACGGCCCGTGGCAGCCATTTGCCACGCGCCCTGGATCCTGATCGAAGCGGGCGTCGTCTCGGGCCGCCGGCTCACCTCTTACCCGTCGCTCAGATCGGATCTCGAAAATGCCGGCGCCATCTGGATGGACGAGGAGGTGGTCGAGGATGGCGGGCTGATTACCAGCCGGCGTCCCGACGATCTGCCGGCCTTCAATGATGCCCTCGTGGCCGCCGTCCGGCGCCACCTCTCGGCAGCGCGCGGTCGCGCCTAGGCCGGGCACGTCGGACCAGCCGTTTCCCCGTCGTTTCCCCGTCGTTTCCCCGTCGTTACCCGGTCGTTACCCGGTCGTTACATAGTATCGGAACTGCCGTTATCCGGCCGGCCTGCGCGACGTGCGGGCGCGCCGGGCCTTGCAGCGTAGCGGGCGATGGCGGCCTCGAGACGGGCCAGCTCCGCATTCCCGGTCGCCGAAGCTCCCGCCTCGCGCAAAGCACCGGCCCGGCGCAGGGCATCGCGGTATTCCTCCGGCGTGGAAATGACGATTTCGGGCGCACGCTCAACCATGGAACACTCGATCTCTCCGGCAGCCCCGGCTCCCTACATATAGCCGTGTTCTCGATAATAGCGCTCGGCGGCCGGGTGCAACGGCAGATCGCCAGTATTTTTCCAGACCTCGCGCGGATCGATCGGATAAGTGAGGTCGCTTTCCTCGATCGGCAGCATGCGAAACGGCATCTCCATCATGTCACGGCTATGCTCGATGAAAATCCGCGTAATGGTGTAGGCAAGCTCATCCGGCATATCGTCACGCACGAACATGAGCCAGTCCGAGAAATCTATGCAAGGGACATCGGTCTCGACGCCGGGGTAGCTGCCACGCGGCAGCATTGCCCGGCGGTAACCATAGTCGTCCTCCAGCATCGTCAGCACGTCGTCGCGGATCGGCAGGAACCGCATGCTCCCCGATTGTGCGAGCTGGCGCCAATGGGGGGTCTTGCGCCCCTCGTGAATGACCGCGTCCGCGTCGCCGCGGATGACGTGCAGCGGGATGGTCAGGCACCGGCTATCCTCGATCAAGGTCCAGCCCGCCGCCTGCAATTCGTCGAGCGACGTGCCGTAAGCCTCGAGGATACGCTCGACAGCAAAACGAACCGGAAAATCAGGTCCGGGCAGCGCGAGGCGCATCGGGTGATCCTTCATTTCGCTGATATCGGTGATGGGCGAGGCAGCCGGCACGGCCCAGAGCATCCGGTCGTCGTGGGGAAAGGACCCGATGGCGCGGAGGTTGGTCATCTTTTCGGCGAATGGCCCGATGCCCCGATAAGCCATGGTGGCGCAGGCCGCCGGCGTGGTGAAACCCATGTCCGCCTGGCCCTTCGACACGGCCGCCACGGTCGGGAATTCCTCGGTAATCATCTGGATGGTCGTCTTGCGCAACGTCGGCATTTCGTAATCGATCATCTGGGCGATGCTGGCGAAGAACCAGGCCCAGAAATAAACGACGTCCGATCGGAAGGTCAGCTCGAATTCCTGGTTGTCGAGGGGGCTGTCAGGCATGTCCGTCTCCTGGGTTGCGGTGACCTGCAGGCCCAGCATGAAGTCGCGCGCACCCGGATGCAACGTCCGAATGTCCCCGCCCGGAAAGGCCGCCCGGAAAGGCCGCCTGGCAATCGCGGCCGACAGGCCTAATCGGCGAGCGCGAAGCCGTTGATCGAAAGCGCCTTTTCTTTTGGTGCGATCGAGGTATGCACCGCCGTCATGCAGCCCGGGCAAAGCAACTGATTGAACACCACGGGCGTGTCGAGGAAAAACTCCGGCGCAGTCCGCACCGACGGCCCGGCGAGGCTGGTCGCCCCCTCGATGCGGGCGAGATGGAGAGTTTTCTCCGCATCGCTCAATACCTGCCCGCAGTGGCGGCAGGCTACCCTGCTCTGTCCGTCACCCCCAGCGACCAGCGTCATATTGTCATCGATCGGCCGACCGGCTGACGTATCTGCCTTCCCGTCAAGCGGCTTCACGGGTGTGGCCTCCCGGCGGCGCTTTTCATGTAGCTCCTCGCGCCGCTTCGCTGTGGCGTCGGGATTGGCCGAGCCGTCATTGGAAAGCACCACGCCGTAGATGTTTTCCACCGCCGTCATGGTGATGAGATCGTCCTGATAATCCCGGGCGACCGCTTCCGGATCGCGCAGCAGCGGGTCGCCATACCCCCCGCCCCCCTGGCAGTTGAGGTAGATCACGTCGCCCGGCGACAGCATGCTCTCGGCGAAACACTGGGTGATTTCGGCATTGCCCGGCAGTTCGTCGAGCGAGGCCGGGATCCGGCCGGCGGCCAGCATGCCGGTCACGCCGCCATCCTCGCCCCCGTGGACGATCACATCGTGGCCGAGCCCCCCCGCATAGCCGCCGGCAAGCCCCGGATTCTGGGCCGTCGCCTTGCCCGACGTGGCCAGCACGACCCCGGCCGGCAACGACGTGCCATGGGGCGTCAGCGCCACGGCGCAACTGGCCCCGCCGCGCTGGCGGCCGGCCCCGCCCGAATCGGGCTCCTCCCGGCGCCACAGGACGAGCAGCGGATACAGGAGTTCGGTAATCTCCGCATCGGGCACCCGCCCCATCGGGATGCAGAAGGAGCCGCCCGTGTTGATGCCGTCGCGCTCGGGCCGGGCACCGTAGCCGCCGGCCATGGTTTCCATCACGACGTTGAGGAACGGCACCGGTTGTTCCGGACGCTCGTCCACCCCGGCGACGGCGACGAAATCATAGGTGCCGCAACAGGACGCCTGCACGTTGCGCCGGAAATCGATACTGCTGTCCAGCATTTCCGACAGGCACTGGGCCACCAGATTGCCGATCATCCAGCCCGTTGCGAGCGGCGCACGGTTCACGGCTGTGGGAAAGGTACAGTTCACCAGCGAGCCCTCGGGCGCGATGATATCGAAGCACCGCATCAACCCGCTGGCAGACCACGGAATGTCTCCCGCCAGAATGGGCAGAAAAGCGTGCATCACCCCGCCCCGACACCCGCCAAAAGTGCAACTGATGACCCCCGCTTGCGGGTCCGTCCCCGTAAAATCGAAAGTCAGATGACCGTCCTTCTTGGTCATGTTGAGAACGACCTTGTAGGCCTTGCGGTCCCGCGTGTGCGCCTGGTCCTGATAGCCGATGGCTTCCCATGTGCCGTCCGGCGCTGCGCGCAGCTTTTCGCGCAGGCGGAGTTCGGCGTCATCCATCATTCTCTTCATTACTGCCTTGACCACGTCGGGGCCATATTGCTCGATCACGGCAAGAAGTCGCTGGCGGCCGATATTGTTGGCGCCAATCTTGGCCCGAAGGTCGAGATTGACCAGCATCGGCACGCGCGAGCGTCGGATCCACACATCGACCACGTCACTCTGAATCTGAAAATTGCGCATCACCTTGATCGGAGGTGTCGGCACTGATTCCGAGAATACATCCACATTGTCGATCGGCGCCGAGCCAATGGCCGAGCCGCCAAGATCGGGCTCATGGCAGACAGCGCTGGTCCAGCCGAACAACTGCCCCTCGTAGAAAATGGGTTGAAAGACCACCACATCGCTCTGATGCAGCCCGCCGCCGACCCAGGGATCGTTGCAGAGGAACATGTCGCCCTCCTCAATACCCGGATTGACTGCGCGGTTCTGGAGCGTCCAGGTGATCGCAAGGTCGATCGCGCCAATCAGCATGGTGTTGTAAAGGCCAACCTGCGCCTGCTGGCCGACTTCGTCGTTGATGGTGAAATCGAAATCGTTGGCGTCCGTCACCACGGGTGAACCGGACATGCGCTTCAGCGTCTCACCCATCTCGTCCGTGACCGACCAGAGCCGATGGCGCACCACCTCGTAAGTGAGGGGATCGAGCCCGTCGATCTGTTCCTGGCTGACCGTGTGCACCTTGAGCTTGCTCGGTAACTGGCGCAGAAGGTCTTCGGGGGCGATGGCCTTGGTGGCGAATTGCTCTGATCCGGGGATCATGGGAACGCTCCTTCGGGAATTGCCGGGCTTTCGGTCGGCCGGTTCAGGCCGGCACGACCTGGCTCCGGGTTTCAATCTTGAGAATGCCGATGCTGTCGATTTCGCCCCGTGTGCCGTCGGGGATCACGACTGAGGTGGTCGGCACCTGGATCACGGCGGGGCCGGTGATGACATGACCCGCGCAGAGCTTCTGATAATCGTAGACGGGCGTTTCGACGAAGCCTTTCCGCCCGTCGAGGCAGACGGGCCGGGTCGTCAGCAGGGCCGGGGCGGGGTCGGGACTGGCGGCGGCGGGAATTTTCGCGAAAGCGGGATTGGCCTCGAGCACGCCGACACCACGGATGCGGAACGTGATGCCATGAATGCCGGCGCCCGCGAAGCCCGAGCCTTCACCGTAAAGTTTGGCATAGAGCCGCTCGAAATCATCTACACTTTTTTCAAGGACTTCCTTGGACAGCGGCCCCGGCGGCAGGGGGGTCGTCACCTCGCCCATTTGCAATCCGTAACGGATATCGATCTCGCGGTGCAGGATTATCCTGTCCAGCTTAAGCCCCTGGCGGGTCATGGCCTCGCGCACCTGGGTTTCGAGCAGCGCGAAATTCTCCCCCACGCGCGCGGGGTCGAATGGCGCCACCATGGGATCGGAATGTTCGCGCACCAATACGATATCGGATGAGGCCAGCCCGAAGGCGGAAAAGGCGGAAGCCACCGGGCCAAGGGGCACCACCACCTCGCTCACCCCGACCTGGGCGGCGTAGGCAGCGCAATGCGCAGGCCCGGCGCCGCCGAAGGCATAGACCGTAAAGCTGCGCGGGTCGTGCCCGCTTTCAACGACGATCTTGCGCAACAGATCACCCGTCTGAGCGTTCTGGACCGTGTGGATCGCCGCCGCCGCCTCCTCTACCGTGAGGCCGAGGGGTTCCGCGATTTTTTCCCGGATCGCCTTTTCGGCCAGGTCCTTGCGGATAGGCCGGAGGCCGCCCAGGAGGCCGGTTTCGGGCAGGATGCCGAGCACCAGATTGGCGTCTGTGTTGGTGGGCTCGGTCCCGCCGGCGCCATAACAGGCGGGGCCCGGATCGGCCTGGGCGGAATAGGGCCCGACACGCAGGTTGCGGCCCGTGTCGATCCAGGCGATCGCACCGCCGCCAGATCCGATGGCCTCCACCTTCAATGTCGGCACGTTGACCGGATGCTGGTTGACCGTGGTCTGGGCGGCGCGCACGGGTTCGCCCTCCACCAGAAGGCCGGCCAGGAAGGTGGTGCCCCCCACATCGGTCGCGATGACGTTCTTGTGTCCAAGCCGTTCGGCCAGTTGCACGCAACCGACCACACCGCCCGTCAGCACGCCGCCGATTGTGGTGATCGCCGAAGCCGCGGCCTCGGCTGCCGCGATCGCACCGCCGGCACTCTGCATAACCAGGAGCGCGCCACTCAGGCCGCGATCCTTGAGCCGCTCCTCCAAATCGGACAGGTACAAGTCGAGCCCGGGACCGATCTGCGTGCTCATGATGGTGGTCGAATTGCGCGCAAATTCCCGGATGCGCGGGCTGACCTCGGACGAAAGCGCCACGAACACGTCCGGGTCTTCCTCGTGGATCATTTCGCGCAGCCGTTTTTCGTGGGCGGAGTTGCGAAACGACCAGAGAAGGGAGACGGCAATCGCCCGCACGCCCTCCGCCAGAACTTCGCGGATCACCGTGCGTGCCTCATCCTCGTCAAGCGCCACGATGACATTGCCCTCCCGGTCCACGCGCTCGGTAATCTCCCGCGCGAGGCGGCGTTCCACCAGGCCACGCGGCTTGGATTGGGACATCAGATCCTGCAATTCGTGCTGCGGCCGTCCCAGGTACCGGCCCTCGACGTTCATGATGAAGATCGAGTCCCGGTGGCCACGGGTAGTCAGAAATCCGATGCGCGGGACTTTTCCCATGACCAGTGCGTTGAGCGACGATGTCGTGCCATGCGCGATATGGTCGGTGTTGGCCAATATCTCCTCGATTGGACAATCCAGCTCTTCTGCGACGAGTGCGATGGATTCGAGCACGCCATCGCCGTAATTGGGCGGTGTCGACGGTGTCTTGGACGATACCATGTGCCCGTCCGAGCGAATCGCAACCGCGTCCGTGAACGTGCCACCCACATCGACACCGATGACGTATCTCAAATCCTGCGTTGCCATCCTGTTACCCGTCCCGTTGGAAAAACCGTAAGATGTCAGGCCCCCTGCCGTTTAGGAACCGAGGCGCGCCGGCCGTGAGTGACGGGCGAAGCGCCTTCTTCCGCTGCCATTCGGGCGTTCAGCGCGTCGAACAAAGTAAAAAGCTGTTCGAATACCCTTTGCAGATCGGGACCGTCGCCGAAATCCCAGGCGAAGAACGCTCCGTCGATCACCGATCGGGAAAACTCCGCATAGTCCCGGGCCACGGCACGGGCCGTCTCGGCTCCCCGTTCCGCGAATTGCGCCTCCAGCGCCGTCATCCACCAGTGGCGGGCGGTCTCGCGGATTTCGCGGATTACCTCGCGCACCTCCGGCGGCATGTCCTGACGTTCCAGCCCCAGCAACATCAGAAACCGTAGAAACAGCGGGTCTTCCTGAAGCGCGCGCCCGACCATTTCGGCGATCTCTTCCATCGTGCCGATGGTCCGGGCGTCCGCACCCGTCCGCCGCGGGATGATGCTGAAAAACTGGTTCGACTTGGCCCGCACCACCTCGGCGAACAGGTTCTCCTTGCTCGAAAAATGCCAGTAGAGCGAGCTGGCAGGGTACCCCGCCGCCTTGCAGATGGCCGAGATCGACGTGCCCGAGAAGCCCCGCACGGCCATGATGCGGGCCGCCGCCTCGAGGATTGCGTCTCGGGAAGGGCTGTCGGACGCGTTCTCCTGTGCCAGCCTGATGCTCTTGCCCGCCATCCCCGGTCAGGCCGCCGCCCCGCGGACCCGGTCGATCACATGGGCCGGATTGTCGGGCGCGGCGTTCGACCGCCAGGCGATCCTGTCGTCCGGCCGTACCAGGATGAGCTTGTGTTCGTAGTGCGGCCGCGCCCGGGGTTCGTGGGCGATATCCACGATATCAAGCGGCAGGTCACATTTCTTCGCCGCCCCCGTGAGGCCCGAAATATCCACATCGTCATCGTTGACGAGCAGCGTGAAGCCAGCCCCCATGCGGTCGAGCAACGGTTCGCCTGTCTCGATAAAGGTGAAGTGAGGCGCCCGGCACCCGGGCACGGTGCTGGGCGTGTAGCGTGACACCTCGTAAGGCGGCGCTTCCTCGCCATCATAGATGATCAGGGGCGAGTCTTCATAATGCCAGCCGAAATTCATGCCTTCGGCATTGAACTGGCGGGAATCGATCTCGAGCAGCTCCGCCCGCACCTTCTTTCGGATGGCCGCGCCCTCGGGGCCGGGATCCTCGATGCGGGCCCGCATATCCATGTCCTGTGTCACCTTGTGCTGGGCGCGGGCCATGCCGGACGCGGTGTGGGAGACCAGGTCATCGATCGGCAGCCGCTCGGCCTCGTAAGCGTCGAGAATGGATTCCGGCGCCCAGCCCCGGAGCACGCCTGCCAGCATCCAGGTCAGGCCGACGCCGTCCTCGATGCCGGTATTCATGCCATGCCCCGCATAGGGCGGCCAGGAATGAGCTGCGTCGCCCGCCAGAAAGACATTGCCCTCGCGGAACTTCGTCGCCAGCACACGATTAAACTGCCAGGTCTCGACGCTGAGCACCTCGTAATCGATGTCGCAGCCCATGGTCTCGCGAATCTGGCGGTCGTATTGCTCTTCGCTGACACCCTCGGCCCCCTCCGGAATCATGCAATGGGTCAGCCAGAGATCATCGCCGTTAATCGAGATGATATTGCCGAAATTGTCCGAGTTGATGACCCAGTTCATCCAGCCGGGGGGCGCGTTGAAATTGGCGAGCACGTCCCTGGAACGGAAGAAGATCGATTGGGTGCGCCCGCTGCCCGTGGCACCTCCCTCCATCTTGATGCCAAGCTGCCGGCGAACGGTGGATTTGCCGCCATCGCACGCCATGACGTAACGCGCGCTGAGGGTGCCGGTGCTGTCATCCCGGGTATCGCGATAGCCGAGCGTCACCCCGCGATTGGACTGATTGACGCTGGTCACCTCATGAAAATATCGGATTTCGATATTGGGCTGCTCGAGAGCATGGGCACGCAGTACGCGCTCAAGGAACATCTGGCTGCTGCGATGGGGGCGCTCGACGGAATTCCAGTTGGCGTCAAAGGAAAACCGGTCTTCCTCGAACCGCGCGCCGGACCCCGCCAGCTTGAAACGGGTGATTTCGATCCCGTTGATCCGCGTCATATACAGGACGTCCGTCGGATAGTCGGGCGGCAGCCCCGCTTCGCGGTAGGGCATGTTGCAGCCGTAACGGCGCAGCAGCTCCATCGAGCGCGCGCTCGTCGTGTTGCACCTCGAATGCATCGGATCGACGTCGGTCCGCCGCTCCAGGACAAGGACCGGAATCCCGCGGTAGGAAAGGTCCAGCGCCGAAATCAGGCCCACCGGGCCTGCCCCCACGATGATGACATCGCGGTCCTGCCCACCACTCATGGCCGCTCCCTGCAGATGTGTATGGTGCCCTGTTGCGGGCATCCTTGTCGCTCTGTATCGATCGTTACACACCCCGAGGGGCGGGCGCAAATGGATTCTGAGTGCCGGCGGCGCGCGACTTCAGTCTGGAAGTTATCCGGGTTTTCACCGCGCCCGGGGGTGCCGGCGCGGGTCAGCGCCAGATCAGGCGGAGACCGTACCTTCGTCGAGGCGACGGGCGGCAGCGAGCGCGATTGGTGAGAGTCCCTCACCCCCTGCCGCCAGGTGAAGGACCAGTTCGCGGCGCATGCGCCGCTCCCAGAACCGGCGGAAATGATTTTCCGTCGCGGCGATCGCTTCCTCTTCCGGATAGGCGTCGAAAAAATCCGCGATCTGGTTGGCCATGTGAACGAGGCGCGTGGCTTCCATGTCAGATCACCCGCTCGCCATGGGTGTAAAGGTTGAAATGGTCGCCCCGTGCGAAGGCGGCAACCGTCAGATTGCTGGCCTCGGCCAGGTCAAGCGCCAGCGAGGTTGGCGCTGAAACCGCCACCAGGACCGGACAGCCGAAGGTCACGGTCTTCTGTACCATTTCCATGGAGCACCGGCTGGTCACGACGATAAATCCATCCGCCGGATCGATGCCGCCTCGCGCGGCGGCGCCAATCAACTTGTCGAGCGCGTTGTGCCGGCCGACATCCTCTCGCACCACGAGAAGCTTGCCAGCCTGGTCCGCGAACCCGGCGGCGTGCACCGCGCCCGATTCGTGGTTGAGCGACTGCTGTTCGGGCAGCGCCGCAAGCGCGCGACGGATCGCCGCCGCCGGAACCGGCCGGCTCGGGCGCAGTGCCTCGAGCGGGCGCAGCGCCTGGCCGATATCGGCGATGCCGCACAGACCGCAGCCCGTCCGACCCTCCAGATTGCGCCGCCGCGAACCCAGCGCCACCGCCCGGTCTTCGGGAATGGTGACAAAAAGCAGCAGGCCGGATCCCTTGGGCGTGATATGCACCTCGCCGATCTCACCCACGTTGCCGACGATGCCTTCAGCGATGGTGAAACCGTAGGCCAGATCTTCCAGATCGCGCGGCGTGCCCATCATCACAGCGTGGTTTTCGCAGTTATAGAGGAATGCGATGGGCGCCTCGACAGCGACACGATCCCTCGTTTCCGCCCGGCTGGCCGGATCCACGCGAGAGACCGCCGTGGCCGCGAGGGCCGGAAGCTCGTCGGTCTTGATTGTCGTGCCGGCTGCCATCTTTCCTCGCTCGCGCTATTCGGCTGCAGGCGCGACACGCGTGGTGCGGGCGATAAACGTCTCGTGCTCCTCCTGCCAGTCGGACCAGCGGTTGGTAGGTCGCACCTCGACCGCCGTGACCTTGTATTCGGGGCAATTCGTCGCCCAGTCGGAATATTCCGTCGTGACCACGTTGGCCCCGGTCTCCGGGTGGTGGAAGGTCGTATAGACCACGCCGGGCTGCACGCGTTCGGTGATCTGCGCCGTCAGGGTAATCTCGCCCGACCGGCTCTGCAGGGCCACTCGGTCACCATCTCGAATGCCGCGATTTTCCGCATCATGGGGATGGATTTCGAGGACATCCTCGTCATGCCAGATGGAATTCTGCGTCCGGCGCGACTGCGCGCCCACATTATATTGTGTGAGAATCCGGCCCGTCGTCAGCAGCAGCGGGAAACGCGGGCCGGTACGCTCATCCGTCGGAACGTATTCGGTGATCATGAGCCGGCCCTTGCCGCGCGCGAACCCGCCCTCGTGCATGACGGGCGTGCCAAGGGGTGCCTTGTCATTGCACGGCCATTGCACGCTGCCCTCCCGGTCCAGCAATTCGTAGCTGACGCCGGCGAAGGTCGGGGTCAGGCGCGCGATCTCGTCCATGATCTCCGAGGGATGCGTGTAATGCATGGGATAGCCGAGCGCGTTGGAGAGCGCGACCGTCACCTCCCAATCCGCCATCCCGGCGAGCGGGCGAATGGCGCGCCGCACGCGGCCGATGCGCCGCTCCGCATTGGTGAAGGTGCCATCCTTCTCGAGGAACGACGCGCCGGGCAGAAAGACATGGGCGTAAGCCGCGGTTTCGTTCAGGAACAGATCCTGAATGACGACGCACTCCATCGCGGCCAGGGCCGCGGTCACGTGTTTCGTGTTCGGGTCGGACTGGGCGATATCCTCGCCCTGGACGTAGAGTCCCCTGAAACTGCCGTCGAGCGCAGCATCCAGCATATTGGGGATGCGCAGGCCCGGTTCGGGATCGAGCGACACGCCCCAGGCGCCCTCGAAGGCCCCGCGCGTATCATCGTCCGACACGTGGCGGTAACCCGGCAACTCATGGGGGAAAGACCCCATGTCGCACGAGCCCTGGACGTTGTTTTGCCCTCTGAGCGGGTTCACGCCGACACCCGGCCGACCCAGATTGCCGGTCACCATGGCAAGATTGGCCATCGCCATGACCATGGTGGTGCCCTGGCTGTGTTCCGTCACGCCGAGCCCGTAATAGATGGCCGCATTGCCGGCTTGGCCATAGAGCCGGGCGGCGGCCCGGATTTCGTCGGCCGGGACGCCCGTGGTCTCCGCCACGACCTCGGGCGCGTTCTCGGGACGGGCGATAAAGTCGAGCCAGCGCCGATTGTCCTCGGCCTCGCAGCGCTCGGCCATGAAGGCTTCATCCATCAGTCCTTCGGTCGCGATCACATGGCTCATCGCGTTGACCAGGGCGACATTGGTCCCCGGCAACAGCGCCAGATGATGGGCGGCTGCGACATGCGGCGAACGGACGAGATCGATACGCCGCGGGTCGAGGACGATCAGCTTCGCTCCCTGACGCAGACGCCGTTTCATCTGCGAGGCAAAAACCGGATGCGCATCGGTCGGGTTGGCGCCAATGACCATGATGACGTCGGCCTGCTCGACGGAATCGAAATTCTGTGTACCGGCCGAGGTTCCAAAGGCGGTCTTGAGTCCATAGCCCGTGGGCGAATGACAAACCCGCGCGCAGGTGTCCGTGTTGTTGTTGCCAAAGGCGGCCCGGACCATTTTCTGCACCAGATATGTTTCTTCATTGGTGCAGCGTGAACTTGTGATCCCGCCAACGGCGCCCTTGCCGTATTTCTCCTGGATGCGCCGGAATTCGCTGGCGGCATAGCCGATCGCCTCGTCCCAGCTCACCTCGCGCCAGGGCGCCTCGATCGACTGGCGGATCATCGGCCGGGTAATGCGGTCCTTGTGCGTGGCATACCCCCACGCGAAACGCCCCTTGACGCAGGAATGGCCGTGATTGGCCTTGCCGTCCTTGTTGGGAGTCATGCGGACGACCCTTTCGCCCTGCAGCTCGGCGACAAAGGAGCAGCCCACCCCGCAATAGGCGCAGGTAGTTTCCACCTGCCGCTCCGGCTGGCCGTGGGTCACGACACTCTTTTCCATCAGTGTCGCCGTCGGACAGGCGTTGACGCAGGCGCCGCACGATACGCATTCGGATTCGAGGAAAGCCTCGTCCATGCCGGCGGCTACCTTGGACAGGAAACCGCGGCCCTGAATGGTCAGCGCGAAAGTGCCCTGCTGCTCTTCACAGGCGCGCACACAGCGGGAGCAGACGATGCATTTGGACGGATCGAAGGTGAAATATGGATTTGACTCGTCCTTCTCCGCATCCAGATGGTTTTCGCCATCGAAGCCGTAGCGCACTTCACGCAGACCAACCGCGCCAGCCATATCCTGCAATTCGCAGTCGCCATTGGCCGAGCAGGTGAGACAATCCAGCGGATGGTCGCTGATATAGAGCTCCATCACCCCCCGGCGCAGCCGAGCCAGCCGGTCTGTCTGGGTTGACACCTTGATCCCGTCGGCGACCGGGGTCGTGCAGGACGCGGGCGTGCCCCGCCGGCCCTCTATTTCGACCAGGCACAGCCGGCAGGACCCGAACGGTTCGAGCGAATCGGTGGCGCAAAGCTTCGGGATGCTGGAGCCGGCGAGCCGGGCTGCCCGCATCACCGAGGTACCCGCCGGAACCGAGACACGCGTGCCGTCGATTTCAAGCGTGACGGCTTCCGCATTCTGCGGCGCAGGCGTGCCGTAATCGGTCTCAAAATGCCTCGTCATGACTGCCGTGTCCTATCCTGGGTTTTATTCCGCCGCGCGCCGGGCGTTTCTCGCGAAATCTTCCGGAAAATGATCGAGGGCGCTGAGCACCGGCATCGGCGTGAGCCCCCCCAGCGCGCAGAGCGACCCGTCGCGGAGCACTTCGCAAAGGTCGCGAACCAGATCGATCTGTCCTGCGACGTTCTCGCCGCGCAAAATCCTGTCCATCGTTTCCACGCCGCGCGTCGAGCCGATCCGGCAGGGCGTGCACTTGCCACAGGATTCGATGGCGCAGAATTCCAGCGCGAACCGCGCCTGCCGGGCCAGATCCACCGAATCGTCGAATACTACCACACCCCCGTGGCCGATCATCCCGCCCTTCTCGAGGAAGGATTCGTAGTCGAAGGGGGTATCGAAAAGCCGGGTAGGCCAGTACGCGCCCAGGGGTCCGCCCACCTGCGCCGCGCGCACCGCGCGGCCCGACCGGGTGCCGGCGCCGTATTCCTCGATGATCTCGCCCAAAGTCAGGCCGAAGGCCCGCTCGATCAGTCCGCCCTGCTTCACGTTCCCGCCAAGCTGGATGGGCATCGTGCCCCGGGAGCGGCCCGTGCCGAAATCGCGATAGTAAGCCGCCCCTTCCGCCAGGATGGTAGGGACGGCCGCGAAGGAGAGCACATTATTGAGCGCGGTCGGCCGCGCGAACAGCCCCGATATGGCGGGCACCGGCGGCTTGGCCCGGACCTGGCCCCGCTTGCCCTCGAGACTGTCGAGGAGAGAGGTTTCCTCGCCACAGATATAGGCGCCCGCTCCCAGACGCAGTTCGAGATCAAAAGCATGCCTGCTGTCCAGTATATCGCCGCCCAGCAACCCGCCGCGATAAGCCGCGTCGATGGCGCGCCCCAGTTGAAGGCCGGCATGGGGATATTCGGAGCGCAGATAGATAAAACCCCGGTTCGCGCCCACCGCGAGGCCGGCGATCACCATCCCCTCGATCAGAAGAAACGGGTCGCCCTCCATGAGCATACGGTCGGCGAAAGTGCCGCTATCGCCTTCATCGGCATTGCAGACGATATATTTCTGCGCGCTCTCCGTCTCCAGTACCGTGCGCCACTTGATCCCGGTAGGAAATCCCGCGCCACCACGACCGCGCAGACCCGATTCCGTCACCTCCGAAACGATTTCCGCCGGGCTCATCCCGAGTGCCCGCCGGAGCCCCTTGAGACCGCCATGGGCTTCATAATCGGCCAGCGAGAGCGGGTCGATCACACCGCACCGCGCGAAGGTCAGCCGCTGCTGGGTCTTGAGATAGGGTATCTCCTCGACCGGCCCGAGGCAGGCGGAGTGACGCGTATCGCCAGCTACAATCGCGGCCGCTTCCGCCGCCGTCGCCGGGCCGAAACCGATCCGCCCCGAATTGGTCTCCACCTCCACCAGGGGCTCGAGCCAGAAGAGTCCGCGCGAGCCGGTGCGCACAATAGTGGCGTCGCTCTGCTGCGCGGCGATCTCTGCCTCGACGGCGCGGGCGACATCGTCCGCCCCCACGGACAGGGCGGCCGCATCCATCGGAATGAAAATACGTGCGCTCATGCGCGAACTTTCTTCAGCGTGCCTTCGGTATCGAGTCGGCCATACAGTGTCCCGTCGATCAGCGCGGCGGGAGAGAGGGCGCAATTGCCGAGGCAGAACACTTCGCGCACCTCGATATCCTCGTCCCCGGCGCAGGCTGCCGTCACCTCGTCGAACAACCGCGTCGCCCCCATGGACTGGCAGGCCTCGGCGCGGCAAATCTGCACCTGCCGGGCTGGGGCGGGGCGGCGACGGAAGTCATGGTAGAAGGAGATCACACCATGGACATCCGCCCGCGTCAGGTTGAGCGTCTCGGCGATTACCGGCACGGCCCCGTCGTCGATGTAGCCGAAGGCCGCCTGCACGGCGTGCAGCACGGGCAGGAGCGGGCCGTCCAGATGCATCAGGCTCTCGGTCATCTGGCGCGTGAGTTCGGGACCGGTCGCAGGATCCCATGGCCCCGCCCGGCCGCTGCTGAATTTTTCTGTCATGGGCTGGATTATCCCGCCGGACCCTTGGGAATCCAACAGCTTTTCGCGTTTACGCCGGCTCTTCCGGGTTGGCAGGACGGAAATCGAACCCGGCGTCCGCAACGCTGAGAAAGCCCGCACTTGGCAAAGGGAAATGGGCCGGCAGAAGAAGGCTGCCGTGCTCGACGCAGGATTCGAGCAGGGCGCGCCGCGTGCGGCGGGACGCCTCGGCATCGGCGCAGAAATGTGACGTGATGTCGGGGTAGCGACATTGCAGGGGCGTGTGGATCACATCGCCCGAGAAGACTCCCCGCGCCCCCTGCGACCGGGCCTCCACGATCATGTTGCCCGCCGTATGCCCGGGCGCGAGCGCCACCGTCAGGCCGCTGTCGAGCGCGAACCCGTCATCGACGAATTCGGCCAGCCCCGCCTCCAGCACTGGCAGCACGCTATCCTCGAAATAGGGACCGGTGGGATCGGGCTCGGTGCGGGTCCGGGCAACTTCCTGCCAGAAATCGAATTCCAGCTTTCCGAACAGGTATTTCGCGTTGGGAAAAGTCGGCACCCATTTGCCGTTTTCAAGCCGGGTGTTCCAGCCCACGTGATCCATGTGCAGATGGGTGCAGAAAACGAAATCGACATCCTCGGGCGTGAAGCCGGCGGCGGCGAGATTGTCCAGCCAGGGCCAGGTCTTGTCGTGAAAGGGCGGCATGAGCCGCTCCTTGTGCTCGCCCACGCAGGCGTCGATCAGAATGAGGTGCCTGGGTGTTTTAACGAGATAAGACTGCATGACCAGAACCAGCAGCCCCTGATCCAGATCGATGATGCCTGGATGAAGCCAATCGCGATGCGCGGCGAATGCCTCCAGATCGATGTCGGGGAAAAGATCGGCGACGCCGAAACCCGGTGGTATGGATTCGACGATCTGCCAGATTTCCAGGTTGCCGAGTCGGCGATGGATGACATGGTTTTCGGCGGGCGAGTGGGGCTGGGACATGAGCGAAGTCTAGGGACAAGCTCCCTGCCCGTCAAAGCGGATCGGGCGAAAAAGCGCGGCCCGACCCTCGACGGTCAGTCATCCATAATATCAAGGGCACGATCCGTCCCCTCGAGCGGTCCCGGATGCTCTTCTCCCGCCCGGCCAAGATGATGATAGATCCGCCAGAGATGGTAGCTGACACGGTTGAGCCACCGCATGCTATCCAGCCGGTGGAGGGTCGTCTGCGCGCCAAACTCGCGCCGCGCCGCGCCGGCCACCGCCCCTTCACGGAAGCGCTGGCGCTGCCGGCGAAAAACATCCCAGAGCCATTCCAGGCGATCCCTGACGGTATCGGGCGTCTCGGCCGCGAGGGCGCGCGCCACGGTCGCGTGCAACAACGACGAAAGGCGACGCAATCGCGGCTGGGTGTGAAGGATTTCCACCCGCCTTGTCTGGCGGCACCGGTTGGACAGACGAAACAAGTGATCCAGCGCATGCATGGCTGCCATGTGACGCGCATACAGGCTTTCCTCCTCGGGGCCGGTACGGATGCGCTCGAGAAAGCTTCGCGTCGCCTCGAGGCCTTCATCGACGATACGCAGTTTCGCCAGGTCCAGTCGGGCCGGTCGCCGAGGGTCGGTGAGACCGACCAGTATCTCAAGCAGCAATCTCGTGATGTCGCGCACGGTCTCCACGGCTGCGGCCAGGGCCGCGTGCGGCTCGCGGAGGAGCCGCTCTTCAAGCCGGCGCAACAGCGGCGGTCCGCGCTCGGGCACGAGACGGATGATCAGGCGCGCGAAGGGACCGGCAAGCGGAACGGCCAGCGCCGTGCCCAACACATTGAAGGCCGTGTGGAAGGTGACCAGTGCGATCTCGGGCTCGGAGAGGCCGTCCCCGCCAAACCACGCCGATGCCACCGCGACATAGGGTCCCAGAAGAAAGAACGCCACCACACCTGTCAGAACATTGTAGACGACATGGGCGTACCCCGTCTGACGCATGGCTGTGGAACCGCCGATGGTCGCCACCAGCGCGGTAATTGTTGTGCCGACGTTCATGCCGATGACCATGGCTGCGGCCTGGGCGAAGGAGATCGAGCCCGTGCTCAGGGCGACGAGGGCTGCGGCCACGCCGGCGCTGGAGGACTGGGTGAGGACCGTGACCGCGATACCGATCGCGACCAGTTGCAACCGCCCCAGATAGGTATCTTCGGGAAAGCTGGCCGGCGTGACGACGTTCTGGAATTGCGACAGCCCCTGCTGCATGGCGTCGATTCCGACGAAGAGAAGGCCGAAGCCGGCGATCGCCCAGCCGACCTGCCGCGCCCGCCCCCGGCCGAAAAGGTGCAGCAGCGCGCCCGCCAGGACGAACATCAGCGCCACCGGCCCCAGCTTGAGCTTGAATCCGATAATGGCGACCATCCAGCCGGTGATCGTGGTGCCGACATTGGCGCCGAAAACGATGCCAAGCCCTTGCGAGAAGCTCAGTACGCCGGCGCCGACGAACCCCACGGCGAGCACAGTGGTCGCGCTGGAGGATTGCATGGCCGCTGTCGCGGCGGCGCCGGCCAGCGCCCCTCTGAGCGGCGTCGAGGTGAAGCGCACAAGGATCTGGCGCAGCCCGTCACCGGTAATGTCCCGCAGGCTGCTGGTGAGGATGGCCATCCCCAGCAGAAAGAGCCCCACGCCACCGAGGCCGAGCATGATGTCCGCAGTCATGGCGGCAGTATGGGCCTCGTGCGGCCCGGCGGGCAATTCGCCTCAGCCCTGCCAGAAGGGCCGGATCCGCCGAAACTTCTTCCACCGCGCCCGGAGACGGGGTTCCAACTTCGCGCGCCGATATGTCGCCCAGGCCTCGACCTGCCCGAGTTCGGCCGCGATGGGCGTCCCGGCATCCCTGCCGGCGCCGTCCGGGGTCTGACCGGGCGGTGGAGGGGTGAACCCGGCCAGCCGGGCCGCAAGCTTGGGCGCCAAGCGCGCGTCATTCGCCCGGCCCAGATATTTCTGCATCTGCGACAGGCCCTTGATGTATCTCTGTGCCCGCTTCCGGGGAAAGAGGCTCTCGAAGAATGTCGCGGCGTAGTGAAGTTTCTTGAGTTTGAGACGCAGCTTGTGCCGTTCTTCCGGAGTCAGGTGCCGGAATTTTTTTCCGGCCCGGATCAGTTTCCGGTGTCGCTTCGCGAGGCGACGACGCGCGATCGGCAGAACCGGACCGCTCCCGTACAAGGTCGCATCATTCGCCCTGGCCGACGCCAGGCACAATTCGATCACCAAAAGGCTGAACACTGGATCCGTCACCAGGTGGCGCACCTCGGCATAGGCGATCGCCTGCTGCGCCCGTACATGCGCGGCGAGTTGACCCAATCCGCCAACGTCGCCCGCATTCCCGCCGGTCGCCGTCTTCTCGATCGCCGGCAGCGTCTCGTACAGGAAAACATCGAGATCGCGGGCCGGCCCCAGTATTTTCAGTGCCTGCTCGACTTCCTTGTCCAGGCTGCGCAAAGCGGGGGCCAGAAGCGGACGGAACAGGCCCAACCCCGCATGCAGGCGACGCAGCCCGAGGCGCAGTTGGTGCACGCCTTCGGGATCGCGGCCGTCCGCCGCGGCGGCGAGATTACCGACGATCTGGCGCACCGTCGCGCCGATGATCCGGCGGAGCGCCTGTTCGGCCGATGCTCGACCATCCAGCCTCGGCGCTGGCGCCGTGACCGTCCGTGGCGGGCCGTCATCGATGAGCGCGAGCGCGCGTTCGAATTTGGATCGGGCCTCGAGATGAAACGGATGATCGCGCAACAGGCGGCGGGCGAGATGAAAAAGGGCGGCGTCATCGCCTTCCAGCAGTTCGATTTCGATCTCGCAAACCGGCCACCGGTGAACACCGGCCTGAATTTCACCCTCGTCCAGCGACACCGCCAGGAGACCGTCTGCCTGGCGCAGCCGCATCGTTACACGTTCGATATCGGTGACGATCCAGGGTCTCAGGGAGTCGGGTGGCGCCAGCGCGAGCACCGCCCGCGCGTCCGCCGGCAGGAGAGCCGGGTCCACCACGGGGCTGTCGAGGCAGGCCGTCCATTCTCCACGCCGGAACACGTCGCCGCCCGCCGATTTGAGAGTGAGCTCGTGGCCAGCCGGAGTCTCGCGAAGCCGCAAGGTGTGCCCGGCCCGCCACAGCCGCCCATCGGACGTATCGTAATATGTGCTGACAAGGCGCGCCGGCTCCCCGTCACCCGGCAGCCCGGCAAAGCCAGCGCGGACGCGTGTGGCGTCCCCTGTGAGTTTGAGTTCGATTTCCAACCGGTTTTTCGCTCCCTGACGCGGCCCGCCAATGCGGTGGACATCATCCCGGGCATATCCCGGGCACGTAAAGTATCCAAACTCGAGCGGGAATTCAGGCCCGACGCGGCCCGGCGATTCCCGCAATGGCCGATTACGGCGCCATCCAGGCGAAAGCCTTTCAATCAATCCAATATGAACATGATCCAAGTTACATACTGCATCGAATAAGAGTACGGATAACGAAAAATTAATAAGTAACCAGATGTCGAACACGGGACAATTTTCCCAGTGCCGTTATCCAGGCGTCCATGTAGGAAAAGGCTTTGAGTCTCCTGAACCCAGGCAAAAATTTATACCGAGAAACCGAGATCCTCGTGGTGGACGACGACGCGGGCAGCCGCGAGGAACTCAGCGACGTGATCAGCACGCTCGGCTTCGTTTGCCATCAGGCAGGTGATGGTGAGGCTGCGCTTTACAATTTTGCCCAGAATCCGGATGTCGGCGTTGTTGTCACCGACCTCTGCATGCCTGGCGAGAACGGCCTCGACCTTGTGCAGAAGATCTCGCTGCACGCCGAATCCCGGCGCCCGCCGGAAACACTGGTCGTGACCGGATTCGCCGACCTCGACAAAGCAATCGGCGCGCTCCGGCTATCCGTCACCGACTTCCTTAAGAAGCCGGTTTCCCGGGAGGCGCTGGTGATCGCCGTTCACCGAGCAGTCGGACGCTGGCAAAGCCGCGACCGGCGTGCCGATTTCGGCAGTCATCGTCGCTCAGCTGTCCAGGGTGAAGCGACAGGACGTTTTAGCGCCGCCGAGGCGGATACGCTCAAGCGTCTTATCGACAATCATGTATGTCGGGAGCGGTATTTCGATGCACAACTTTTTTCGGACCCAATCTGGGCCATGCTTCTGGACCTGGCCCTCGCCGAAGCCCAGGGCCAAAGCGTATCAGTCACCAGCCTCTGCGCCGCCTCAGGCGCTCCTTACGCGACAGCGTTCCGGAAACTTGATCTGCTATTGACCCGGCGCATGATCTCGCGGCGGCGGGATCCGAAAGACAAACGCCGCGTGATTGTCGAATTGACAGCCGACACCCGGGAAAAGCTGAAGAACTTGGTTGGTGATATTCGCCAACAAGAAATGATGGCCTGAGGAATCGTTCGATTGATTCAGGCCTATACGGACCAGCGGCGGCGAAAGGGAACTTCATGACTGCCATCGAAAAACGGAATCTGCCGGCCGAACCGATTGTCGTGGCCGACGATGATCCTGCGCAGCTTGAGGAAATCTCCGACTATTTGCGCCGGCGAGGTCACGATGTGGTGGAGGCGCGAGACGGTTTTTCAGCTCTAGCGGCGATCAAGAAATACCAGCCACGCATCGCGCTGATCGACGTGAACATGCCAAACTGGGATGGCGTCCGGGTGGCGGAGGTAGCGAGTAGCTTCAATCACAAGCTCGCCCTGATTCTGTTTTCCGGAGACAGCGAGGCAATCGTAAGGGCCAATCAGAGCCACACCCATGCCTTTGCCGTCATTGAGAAGCCCCTAGCCATGCGCCATGTCGAGCGCTTCGTCAACGCCGCCCAGGCGCAATAGACGGCTGCGGATCCCCATGGCCAATGCCGATCGGCCCGGGCCGGCCCTCCTGCTTGTCGACGATGATTCGGACACGCTGGACGAATTGTTGGATTTTTTCGAGAATCGTGGAGTCCGGGCGCACGGCGCTTCAAATGTCGATGGTGCGATCGAGCTTCTCAGCCTTAATACCTACATCGATGTCGTCATCACCGACATCCGTATGCCGGACCGGCCGGGACAGCACCTGCTGGCCGAAATCGCATCGCTCAGACGCGAGCGCGGTCGTGCCGTCGTGGCAATCGTGATGACGGGACATGCAGGCCAAGCAGAGGCCAATGAGTCCGACGCGCTTGGGGCGGCTGCCTTCCTCACCAAGCCCGTCAGCCCGCGCCGTTTGATCAAAGAGGTCATAAAGGCCCGCCAGTGCCTGGCCGGCGGCGCCGGAGATAGGCCGTGACGTTCGTCACCCGGAAAAACGGGGATATGAGAGGTCGCGCTGTGACGGCGCGGCCCCGCAACGATTTGACGGGCTGGCACTTGCTTGCCGGCGGCCTCGCTCTCGGGCTCGCGGGGCTCGGCCTCAATGCGCTGGCCATCCCCCTAGGCTTCAGCCTGCATTTCCTTCTGGGCAACATCGTTATTTATATTGCAATCCGGTTCTTCGGGCCCGGCGCCGGCGTGCTGGCCGGCGCACTGGCTGGCGCCTCCACCGTGGCTTTATGGGGCCATCCATGGGCGTGGATGATCTTCGCGATCGAGGCGGTCGCTGTCTCGCTGGCAGGAAGTCGCAACGTTCCCTTTGCCATCGCTGACGGCGTCTTCTGGGTCCTCGGCGGCATTCCACTGGTTTGGCTGACCTATGGTGGGATCATGGGCATGGACGCCTCCTCCGTCTGGCTCGTGGCCTTAAAGCAGTCCTGCAACGGGGTTCTGCTTGCATCGCTCGGCAGCCTGATTGGCCTTATCAGCGCCCGAACGGGCGGGCGACCCCATTCCCTGCGAGTGGTCACGGTCGACCTGTTGTTCATGTTCTCGCTATTGCCCGTTATCGCCTCGATGCTCTGGAATATCACCCATTTCGAGAATGAGGCGATTCGGGACATCAAACACCAAACCAGGTCTGAAATTACCCACCTCACGTTGGCGCTGGACACCTGGGTGGAAGGTCAAAGCACCCTCCTTTCAACCTTGGCCTTACCGTCTCTTACCTCAACCCGAGATATCGAAATAACAAGGGAAGGCCGCATATCAGGCCTCGATAAACGCCACGTCGACGCCGTGGCCGTGGCCGTGTTTGATCCATCGGGGCAGCGGCGCAGCCAATGGCCGGCCGCCTCGCCGGTGGCCCCTCTGGCCCTGAGTTCCGCACAAATCGATACCATTGTTCGCAAAGACGCGGAGTCTGGCGGCCCTGTCCTGCGCTATTTGCCCAATGGGGGCGGCATTATCGAACTTTGTCTCCCGCTGTTCCGAGACGGCAATCTGCTTGGCATGGTCCTCGCGTTTTATGACCGTGACCGGATCGGGGACCAGCTTGCCCTGACCGACCGGAAAATCCGGTACACCCTACTCGCGCCGGACGGGACGCCCATCCTCTGGTCGGAAAAGCGCCTGTCCGGCCCAGCGTCGTTTGCAACCAGAGAGTTCGTGTCCTGGGGCGGCCTGTCGCTGTCCTTGCCCGCCGCTATTCCCGGGCAATCGACTATGCAGGGCTGGAATAACGCCTTCGTTATTGTCGAGAAGGACTTGGATGTCCCTGGCAGCGCATCAAGGGTCCGGTTCTACATTCCATTCTCCGAGACTGTTCTGCGCTTCCGCCAATCCCAGCGCGAGAACCTCGTAATCGCACTCCTGATATCGGTCGTGGCGGCGGGGCTGGCCTGGTTCGCCGGTGGGCGGACCACGACAACCTTCAATAATCTGAGTAGGGATATTAGGGAAATTTCGGGCCGCCATCAGGACGTGACAATGGTGAGGAACCATCCAATCACCGAAGTTACCCTGATGACAGCCGCGATCTCGGATACGCACAATAAACTGGTCGCCCACAAAGACAACGTCAGCCGCTTGCAAGAACAACTGCGAACACTCTTGAGGTATGCACCGATGGTCGTCTTTACACTGTCGCGCACCGCGACCGGCGACTGGCATATTCTTTATCGTAGCCCTCCCAACGAGCGACTGAACTGGCTCGACGACAGCGCGCTCGATAATCGTCAGGAGTGGCTCGCCCTTATCCATCCTGACGACCGAGAAGCTGCTCTGAAGGCCTTTAACCAGCTTTCCGCAACCGGCCGCAAGGCCGTTGAATATCGCATCCGGACCCGGTCTGGAGACTGGCGCTGGGTGCTGGACGAGGCCTTTCCGATTACCGAATCGGACGACGGGACAAATGTCGAGGCCGTGGGAGCGATCATCGATATACAGGAAAGGCGGGATAACGCCGAGCGACTTTCCACCTCGGCGCGCCTAATTACGCTCGGTGAAATGGCAACCGGCTTGGCGCACGAGTTGAACCAGCCTCTTAACACCATCCGAATCGCCGCCGAGAACGCGGCGATAGCCATCGAAGATCTTTCTATCGACGAAGAATCCCGCGCGTATCTGTCTAAACGCCTGGCGCGCATTTGCGACCAAACTGACAGAGCTTCGCTGATCATTGATCATATGAGAATTTTTGGCCGGCGGCCCGAACACTTGCCCGAGCATTTCGAGATTTCAGAAGCGGTCGAGGGAGCCATGACAATTTTGCGCCCTGAACTCCGGGTTGCCGGGATCGACCTGCTCGTAGGTCATCAAGATTCGGAATGTCCGCCACTTCACGGCCATCGACAGCTTCTGGAACAGGTGATCGTCAACCTGGTGCTCAACGCCAGGGATGCGGTTTCGAGTGAACAGCAGCGCAGGCGGGCCGACAAGGGGTCATTCCGCGGCCGCATATCCATCGACTACGATTACCATAGACTCGACTGTCACGTATTGCTTCGCGTGTCGGATAATGGCGGCGGCGTTCCACAAGAATACGAAAAACGCGTCTTCGACCCATTTTTCACAACCAAGCCTCCAGGGAAGGGGACAGGCCTGGGCCTTGCCCTAAGTTTTGGCATCGTCAACGAGATGAACGGCCGCATCGACTTCTTCAATAACGGCGCCGGTGCTGTCTTTACTGTCCGGTTGCCCATCGGCCGGCTGCGCAGAATTTCCGAAATACCCCAGGATGCCGGGCCAGATGCACGGGATGATCGCGCCTGAAGTGACATGAGTGGGGCGTTCTGCTAGCCTTTGAAACCAGACTGGAGGTCACCGTGAGGCCCTTGATAAGTGCGGCCCTCGTCCTGGTCTGCCTCGTCACGGAGGCCAGTGCCGAGCCACTCGACCCGAAAGAGGTTTTTGCGCGGATCCAGCCGGCCCTCGCGGCCGTGACGGTAGCCACCGTGCGCGGCAAGGCGGGCCGTGCGACCGGCTTCTTCATCAGCCCCACTGTCGTCGTTACAAACTATCACGTCGTAAAAGATGCGCGACTCGTGACGGTGACGCGCCTGGGCAGCGGCAGGAGCAGTCCGGTCGTCGACATTCTGGCGGCCGATTGGGCCGGCGATATCGCCATTCTGAAAATCAGGGAATCTCCCGGGCCGCATCTGGAGGTGCGCCGCCGCCCCATCCCCGCGGTCGGGCAGCGCGTTTACGTGATCGGCAACCCCAAAGGACTTACGGGCTCGCTGTCCGACGGGCTCGTCAGCGGCATCCGCAGCGAGGGCGGGCGCAAGGTTATCCAGATATCTGCGCCCATCGCAGGTGGAAGCAGCGGCAGCCCGCTGGTCGACGACACGGGGGCGCTTATCGGCCTGGTCTACGCGCGCGAGACCGGGGAGCAGCAAATCGGCTTCGCGACCCCGGTCGACCGCCTGCACGCCCTCTTGAACGACGACGCGGTGACCCGCGGAACGCGCGAACTGACGAGGGAACAGTTCAGTTCGCGATCCATCCCTCCGCCCGCGGCCTCACCGATCGCGACATCACAAGGCGACGCCGCGGAGAAAATACGCACGATCCGCATCGGTGTCCCGCATTGGGACAGCGCCAACGCGGTCGCGCATATCCTTCAGGCCGCCATTGAAAAGAGACTCCCCTATCAGGTGGACCTCGTTCGGGCGGAGAACGAGGAGATATTCGAGTCCCTTGAAAAACAGGACGGTACTTACGATGTCCATCCCGACGTCTGGCTGCCCAACCACGAGCCATTCCTCTCTGAAAGCAAGAACATTGTCCTCAATGACGCTCCCTATCTGGGACGCCAGGGCATCTGCGTGCCGCGTTATGTGGCCCAGCAACTGGGTATCAAGCGGGTCCACGACCTGATGACACCCGGCGCCCACACGCTCTTCGACGTGGACGGCAGCGGCAAGCCCGATCTGTGGATCGGGGATGAGAGCTGGGAAGCAGCCCGGATCATGCGGCTCAAGGCGCGGGATTATGGATTTGAAAGAGTCTACCAACTCACGACCTGGGACGAGGCGCGGCTGTGGGACCACGTGGAAGCGGCCTTTCGTGACCATCGCGCCATCGCTTTTTATTGTTACGAGCCCCATTGGGGAATGGAAAAATACCAACTGACCATGCTGGAAGAACCGGCCTACAGCTCAGACTGTTTCGCGCTGGCGCCGGCGGTCCCGAGCCCGGCCGCAAACGATGACTCCAAGGCCGGCTGTGCCTTCCCGCCGGCCCGTATCCATGTGGGCTTCAGCCGGGAACTGGCAAAGACCGCGCCCGATCTGGCCGGGCTGCTGGGCGCGGCCCGGTTCACGTCCAAAGAGGTCAACCGCTGGATCGAAGGCATGGGCGACGCGCGCGCGCTGCCCGAAGTCGTCGCCCGCCGCTGGGCGACCGAAAACGCCCGCCTGATCGAGAACTGGACCGAATCGTAAAGGACGGCGAAGAGGTATTGCCTGGCTGGCCCGGGGCACAGGGCTTGATTCCGCTGTCTTCACGCCTATGTCGATATTACAAGGGCGCACCCCAAGCCAAGAATTCCCGTACACCCCTGGTCAGGCGATGATGCCGGACGGGCGACAGGCCCGGGAAACCGCCCGACTGCGGTTCAGGCCGGCGGCGTGGTGACAGACAATAATCAGGCACCGGACCCGGTAAGCGATGATCCGATTTGCGGAAGCCCGATGGGCAATCGTTACGTTCTGTATATCCCTCGTCACCTCCCTCGCCCTGCTCGCCATTGCGCCGGGATGGGCGCCGGGATGGGCGGCGGGATGGGCGGCGGGGCCGGCGGGCGCGGAACCCGCCGGGACGTCCGATGCCCTGACTTACCGGATGACCATTGAGGGCATCACGGACGAGGCGTTGCTCGAGCGACTGCGAGAGACCTCGCGGCTCGTCGCCTTTCAGGACACGCCGCCGCTGACTTCGGGCGGCCTCCGGCGACGGGCGCGCGAGGACCAGGAGCTGTTCGAGGCCGTCCTGCGCGCCGACGGGTATTACGCGAGCCGGATCGACTTCTCGATCCGCGAGGACAGACAACCCGTCGACGTCATTTTCCGGATCGAGCCCGGGCCGGTCTACCGGCTCGAGGATTACACGGTCGCCTTTTCGCCGCCGCTCGCCGAGGACATCCAGGCCACCCTCGATCTGGACACGGTCATCCCCGCTCTCGACACGCCCGCCCGGGCCGCCCCCATCGCCGACGCGCGCCGCCGGTTACCGCGCCGCCTGGCCGGAAAAGGCTACCCGTTCGCCGAAATCACGGACCACAAGGTCGTTGTCGACCACACGCAGGAAGCCATGTCGGTCGAGGTCGAGGTTTCGACGGGAGCGCGCGCGCGTTTCGGGCCCCTGACGATCACCGGCCTGGCCGATGTCTCGGAAGACTATATCCGCCGTCTCACCCCCTGGCAGGCGGGTGACATCTATGACCAGGACAAAGTGGACAATTTCCGCCAGACCCTGGCCGAGACGAACCTCTTTCAGGGTGTGAGCATCGAGGCGGCAGAGGCGCTATCGGCCGATGGCATGCTGCCCTTGCAAATGCGGGTCGTGGAGCGCGCGCGGCGCTCGGTCGGTTTCGGCGCCAAATTCTCGACCGATGTCGGGGCCAGCGTCAGCGCCTCCTGGAAACACCGCAACCTTTTTGGTGCGGCCGAGAGAAGCACGGCGGCGGCCGAGATCGGCGAAATTACGCAAAGCCTGTCGCTCGATTTCACCAAACCCCATTTCCGGATGCAGGGGCAGGACCTGTTTGCCAGTCTGGCGCTCAACCGGGAAGATGACGACGCTTTCGACGAGAGAAGCCTGGCCGCCGCCATCGGACTCGATCGGGCGCTTGCCTGGGGCTGGCGCCTGCGCGCGGGACCGACTTTCGAAATTCTGGAACTGACCGACACAGCGGGCGAGAAAGAGACCTTCCTGACCGGGTTTCCACTTTCTTTCAGCCGAGACGACACCGACAATCTTCTCGACCCTACGCAGGGCAACCGCCTCGGGTTCCGGGTGTCCCCGTTTTTTGGCACACTCGACGAGACGACATCCTTTCTCGTGACCGAAGCCAACGGGTCGCACTATCTGTCGCTGGACCCGGAAGATGGCGTGGTGCTTGCCAGCCGCCTGCGTCTCGGAACCATTGTCGGCGAAAGCCGGGCCGCAGTGCCGGCCAACAAGCGTTTTTACGCGGGCGGCGGCGGTTCGGTGCGCGGGTTCGAGTTTCGCCGGGTCGGCCCGCTTGATGCGACCAACGACCCGCTGGGCGGCCGCTCAGTCATCGAGCTGGGGCTGGAGACACGGATCCGCATTACCGAATCCATCGGTGCCGTGCCGTTTCTCGATGGCGGCAATGTTTTTCGGGACCCGATCCCGGACGATCCGGCGAGGTTACGCTGGGCAGCCGGTCTGGGCCTGCGCTATTTCACGCCGTTCGGGCCGCTGCGCTTCGACCTCGCCTTTCCCATCGACCGGCGGGACGGGGTGGACGACCTCTTCCAGTTCTATCTGAGCGTCGGGCAATCCTTTTGAGACGTCTTGAAGCAGCCGGAATATGAAGCTGATACGAAGAAGCCTGATCGTGATCGCGGGGATGCTGTTCCTCGCAGCCGGGACACTCGTTGCCGCGCTCGAAACGCGGGTCGGCGGGGAAATCACTGTCTCGGTCCTCGGGCAGATGCTCAGCGCGCCGAACCGCCGGGTCAGCCTCTCGGGATTCGAAGGCAGGCTGCGGGACTCTTTCAGGATCGGCCGCGCGACAATCGCCGACGACGCGGGGCAGTGGGTCGAAATGACCAGCCTTCGAGTCGACTGGTCTCCGGCCTCGCTCCTGCGGGGCCAGGCGCGGATTCACCAGCTGTCCGCCGGGCACATAAAGATCAGCCGCCCGGAAAGGACGGTATCCGAGCCGGGCTGGCCCGATCCGGCGGATTTCATGTTGCCGGTGGATCTCAGCCTCGCGCGCCTCGATCTCGCGCTGATCGAGTTCGGCCCCGCCTTTACCGGAAGGACGGCGCGGATGAGCGCCCGCGGATCGTTGAAGGCCGACCTGGAAGGAGAAATTGTCTCGCGCCTGACCGTCGCCTCGCTGGAGAGCCCTGAAGATCGGATCGTCGTGGCCGCAACCTATCGCCGGCGGGACGATTTTCTCGACCTGTCGGCGCGGCTGACATGGACTCGCGAAAGCATCTTCGGTGTGCTGACGGGGCTGGACCGGCTGGGTAGCCCCGATCTGCGGCTTGCCGGGGCGGGACAGCTTGCCGATTGGCGAGGTCATCTCACCGGACACCTCAACGGCGCCTCCTTGATCGAGGCGGAGATTGCGATCGCGCGGGCGGCGGACATCTCCCTCACCGCCCGGGGCACGCTCCATGCGGAACAGATGATGCCGCCCCTGCTGCGCGCGTCTTTCGCCGATCCCCTCGATTTCTCCCTCACCGGCACCTGGCTTCCGGCAAGGGACCGCGCGCGGCTGGACACGCTGACGCTCACTCTTCCGAAAATCCGGCTCGCCGCTTCGGGCGAGTTCGATTTCGCGACCAGCGAGATCAGGGGAGAAGCACAACTTGCGTCGGATGACGTGAGCAAACTGACCTTCTGGCCGGCCTCCCTTGCGGGCCGTTCCGTCTCGCTGACGGCACTTGTCGGCGGCCGGCTGACAGCCCCGCGCGTTACCCTGACCGCGACCCTGGCCGAGCCGGCCGCGACCGGGCTCACCGCCGACGCGCTCGATGTCTCCCTCGACCTGCGGCCGCGAGGAGGCGCGGAGGCGGCTTTTTCGGGCGAGGTCCGGCTGCGCGGTTTGGCCGGCCCGGACAGCCCATGGCAGACTCTCGCAGGCCCGGCGCCGCGTCTCGATTTCAACGGACAAGCCGACTGGCGCGAGCGCCGCCTCGTCCTCGAGCGACTGCATCTTTCCGCCGCCGGCGGCGAAGCGGTGGGTGACGGAGCGCTTCACCAGCAAGGTGACGGCGCCAGCGGCCGTCTGCGTATGACTGTCAGCAACCATGCGATGGGAACGGGCGCGCTCGGGCGTATTCTGGGACCCGACATCGAGGCGGCGGCGACGTTCCGGTTTGATCCGGCCAGGGAGCTTGTTTTCGACGAGCTCACGCTCGACGCCCGGCATGTGCGACTCGGCGCCAATGGGCGATGGCACGATGATTTCGGGAAGATCGAGGCGCGCTACACAATTTCACTGCCCGATCTGGCGCCCCTGTCGGAGGCCGCCGGCATCGCGCTGCGAGGGCAGGTGACGGGCGAAGGCTCGATCGCGGGAGATCTGGACGGGCCGGGCGCGGACCTGGTGCTCGAGCTTGGCGAACTCTCGATCGGGCCCGAGGATATTGGTGAAACCCGCATCAGTCTCCAAACCCCCGCGCTCACTCGCTTGATGGCGGGCCGGGTCTCGGTGACGAGTGTCCTTCGTGGCGCCACCGTCACGGGTGGCGCGACCCTGGCGCGGGCCGACAGCGCGGTACGGCTTACCGACGCCAGGATCGTCATGCCGGGCGCAACCCTTTCAGGCGACGCTGCGGTTTCGCCCGACGGGCGACCGGTCGCGGTCAATCTGCACGCCGACGCCACGGATCTTTCCTCGCTGGCACGCTGGCTGGACTTGCCGGATATCAGTGGCGCGGCCAGGGTCAGCCTCACCCTGGATGGCGACAATGGAGGCAATGGCGACAATGGCGAAGAGGCGCGGCTTCAGGTTTCGTCGGACGGGCTTCGGGCCGGCGGCGCGGGCGGGCTCGATCCCGTCACGCTGGCGGGGACCATTCGGGCGCGCCGGCCCTTCGATCAAGGGTCTTTCGAGGTGACGCTGGGCGGACGTCCGGCACTGGAGACGCGGATTTCTGTGGCGGGCGGGTATTCGCGGCGCGCTGCGGGCATCGCGCTCGAGATCGACAGACTCTCGGGCCGGCTGGGAGGTGAAATCATCGAGACCCGCGCGCCTTTCGTCCTTGCCCTCGAGGAAGGCACAGCCCGGATGACGCCCCTCGAGGCGGATCTCGGCGACGGGCGGATTTCGATTACGGCCAGGCTCGGCCCCGGCACCCTGTCGCTCGACGCGACGGCCAAGCGCCTGCCCCTGGCCGCAATCACCCGCTTTCGCCCCGCGATCGGCGTGGCCGGCGCGGCCGATCTTTCCCTCTCCCTGGCAGGCACGCCCGACGAGCCGACCGGCACGCTGGAGGTAACTGCACCCGCCCTGTCGCTGGCTGGGGTTCGCGGGTTCGAGGGCACATCCTTTTCCCTCGAGTCGCGGGGAACCCTTCGGGCGGGGCGCCTCGACATGACTCTCGCCGCCGGCCAGTCGGATACCGGCGGGGAAATCCTTACCGCGACAGCGAGTCTGCCGGTATCGACTTCACTTCAGCCATGGAACGTGACTATCGAACGTGACACGGCGATCCGGGGCAATGCCCGGATTGATCTGCCGCTCGAGCTTGCGGGGCGCGTAATGGCGCTGGACCTGCACCGCCTCGCCGGTCGGCTCGCAGGCGAAGCCGGCCTGTCCGGCACCCTCGACGATCCGGAAATAACCGGCCGGCTGGTCAGCACGGACGCACAATACGAATATCTCGCCTCCGGCACTCTGGTGACCCGGATCGAAACCGAAATCGTCTTTCAGGAGGATACCGCCCGAATCAGCGGGACAGCCAGGGACGGGAACGCCGGCCGGCTGACCATCGGGGGCCGGCTGGAATTTGACCGCGCCCCGCGCGCCGCGCTCGAGTTTAGTTTCACCGATGCAACCCTGGTGCGCCAGGACCTGCTGACAGCGACGGCGGATGGTTCGGTGCGGGTGAGCGGCCGGCTGGAGGCGCTCGCAATTTCAGGCGAAATCCGAACCCAAGAAGTGGAGGCCCGCCTCGTCAGCGATCTGCCGGCCGATATCATCCGGCTTAACGTGGTCGAGATCGGCGGTGGCGCGGGAGTGGGTGCCGAGGATGCGCCGGCTCCTTCCGGACCGGCGCCCCAGACTGCGGAACTTGTTGCAATCTCATCGCTTGACCTCACCCTCGACGTACCCAACCGGCTTTTCGTGCGCGGCCGGGGCCTCGATTCCGAATGGGGCGGGCGCGTTTATATCGCCGGCACACCCGGCGAGCCGGAATTCCGCGGTCAGCTCGAAATTATCCGAGGCCGTTTCACCTTCGCGGGCAAGGTTTTCCAGATCGGCCAGGGGACGATCAGCCTTGCGACGCGCGATGAAGAGATCATGCCATCGCTTGACGTCGAGGCGATTTATGCCGAAGGGGATTTCCGCGCCACCATCGGCATAACGGGCGAGGCAGATAATCCGCAATTCGATATTTCGGCCCAGCCCGTCATGCCGCGCGATGAAATTTTCTCCCAGATCCTGTTCGGGCGGGGGACGGCCCGGCTGACGCCGATCGAAATGGCGCAGGTCGCCGAGGCTGCCCTTCTCCTTTCGGGGAAGACGGCCGGGACCGGCGATTTCCTCGGCCGGATCCGCGATGCGCTCAATGTGGATGTCCTCAGCGTGGGCGCTGGCGGCAATGGCGGCGGGCCCAGTGTGAAGGCGGGGAAATACATCAGCGACGGCGTCTATCTCGGTGTCGATCAGGGCGCCTCGCCGAACAGTACGGCGGCGACGATTGAGGTGGAGATAACACCCAACATCACGGTCGAGAGCGAAACCACCGGCAGCGGCCGCAGCGGTGTCGGGGTCGAGTGGGAATTCGACTACTGATCCGGCAGCCCGCGAGCGCCGGCTCTCTTTCCGGCACGGGGCGGCTGGCCAGGCGGGGGCGAAACTGTATGATGGCGGGAATCACCGGGTCCGGACGGCCGGGCCACGCAACGCGATCACAGCAAAGGGGGGTAGCCCGATGAGCGCCTATTTCATCATGATGCACGAAGTCGCCGACGTGGAACGCTACAAGAGCGAGTACATCCCGGCCGCCATCGAGTTCCTTGAAAAGCACAAGGGCGAGCTGGTGGCGACTGATCTTGCGGCCGAAGCGGTTCAGGGGAACCCGCCCAACGCCGTTGTGGTGCTGCGCTTCCCGTCAAAGGAGGCGGTCCATGATTTCCTCAATGACCCCGGCTATCAGGCGGCCAAGGCCGTGCGCATGGAACTTTCGCGCAACGCCAACGCGGTGATCATACCCGGGCCCTGAGGTCCGGGCCATTTCCCGCCCCGGGGCCGCGGCTATCGGGAGGCCAACGAGGGCAGCAGGTCCTGACCCCCTTGGCCTCCCTGGCCCCCTTGGCCTCGCTCAGGATCCCCCGGCTTCCAGCTCGGCCAGGCTGACGGATTCCTGATCGACATTCGGGGGGTTGATCGCGCAGCCGGCGCCGACGTTGAACATCGTTGCATGGCGGCGCTGCCAATCACTCGCCACTCCCCAGGCGCTGAACATATAGATGGCGGGCCGCCCGGTTGCCGGATTTACCCAGCCATCCTGGGACTCGTACGCCTTGCTTGCGAAGTGGAGCCATTTCCAGAACTCGCCCTTCTTGTCATATCCCTCGCCGTAGTAAGGGCGCCAGTTGTTCGCATCGAACCAGTTGGTTCGCTTCGAGTACGGGTGAAATTCGGGCGGAATCGCCTCCGTAAGATATACTTCCCGAACTTCATATACGTCCTTCGGATTCCAATGGGGCGCTGTCTCCCACTGCAGCCGCGGGAACTGCGCGTCCAGGCCTTCGGCACCGGGTCGCCAGGCCCACCGGTCGTTCAGGTCCGGCAGATGTCCCTGGCTATTGGCCGGGGCCAGAACGAATTTCTTGCCCAGGAGCTTGTAGCGCGAATACCAGGCGGGATGGGCATTCCAGGTTTCCACGTCGTCCTGAAGCAGATCCGTGCTGCCGATCGGATCGATCCACGCTCCGCCTGAAAGGCGGCGAACGCGGCGTACGGTGCGAATATACGCCCACGTGTCTTCCAGCCTGGGGCCATTGTAATGAATGGCGTAGAACCCCAGCCCCTTGATGTCGTGCGGGGCAGTCGCCTGAAAGATGCTCCTGTGAAAAACCTCCCCGTCCCCCATGACCGGCGGGCCGCCGGTCACGCGGCCTGTCATGTAATACCGGTTGAAACGCCATTCCTGTATGCGGTTGACCCCGGACTCACCATCGATCAGCACGTAGGTGAAGGGGCATATGAAATGATCACCACGCGGCTGCGCATACTGGTAGTTGTAGATGACCTTGACCGGCGCAAGGGGATCGTTCATGTCCACGTCGGGAAACGGGATCCCCGCCTTGTAGCCGCTCATCTCGTAAGTTTCCGGATCGAGGCTGACAGCGCCGGAATATTTCGCCGTCGCTTCCAGAATCCTCGGATCGTACGGTAGACCTCCGGGTTCCGATTTCTTGACCGTTATCTTCAGACCATGGTCTTTGATCTGCCATGCCAGCCGCTCCGGAATCAGGTCCGCGACCTTGTGGCCCTCGAAGGTCCTCTCCCTGAGGGAGTCGAAATTCTCGGCGCTTATGACCGTGAATTCCTCAAGTTCCCCGCCCGCCTCATTCGCGCCCGCCGCGTTCAGGTTGGCGGTCAACGCGAACGAGATGAGGAGAGACCCTACCAGCAAGAGTGGTTTTGGTGTTGTGCCCTCGTACATAACAGCTCCCTTCCCTATCTGTTTTGCCTGCGGCGGATTGGCCCGCCGTTATTTTTTCGGATCCCGTGTCCCGGGCCACGGCAGTGATGGATCATAAAAGCCCAGTTTTCCTGCCGGCCTGGAAGTCGTTGGAGAAAATCCGATCAGCCTGGAAACTCCGCCTTTCCGACAGGCGATGCAGCCAGTCCCTGACATGTGCGTATGGGCGAAGATCGAAATCCATGAGCGGCGAAAGGACGACATGACAGGCGAGAGCGATATCCGCGGCCGAGAATTCGCCCGCGATAAAGGGATTCTCGGTTAATTCGCGCTCCAGCATCTCCATCCTGTACGCGTACTTTTGCCGCGCTGCTTTCTGCGCTTCAGGACTGTCTTTTGTGCCAACGATGACGGTCGGAAAGGCGGTTGGATCAGTCGCAGCCTCTGTCGCATTCAGATAAAAGAGGTTGATCATGTCCGAGTTGTAATCTTCTGCCTCCCAACTGAGCCATTGCTGGACCAGCGCCTTTTCCCTGGGATCCTCCGGAAATATTTTTCCCCGTGTGTCGCCGAGATACCGGAGAATCGCGACCGAGTCCCAAAGGACGAAGCCATCGTCGTCAATCGCCGGGACAAGCCCATTTGGATTTATGGTTTTCCTGTACCACGAGTCCTTGGGCCGCAGATCTTTCTCTCTATCAAGATCAACCCGTTCGCGCTGTTCGCCCAGTTCCGACAGCGCGATTTCGATTTTCGCTGCGTTTCTGGCGCCGCCGACCGGATCGGTCTCGGCCGGGACGTAATAGAGCTTCAACATTTCTCGGTATCCCTCAGCAACCAGCATCTCTCCCGTGACATCAGTCTATGCCGGATGATTTGGGCCGGTTGTCGTAGAACGACCTCTTGCTTATGAAGCGCCGTGGGTCCCCGGCCTCGGGGAGCGTGACCGTGCGCCATTTCGAAACGGGGTCATCGACCTCACACATGGCGAGCGCCGCATTCGCCAGCTTCTCGTACCGGGCGGGAATTTCGTCGAGCCTGTACTGGTTGAGGAACTGAATTATCTCCTCGAGCCGGGGCATCATGGCCGCATGAAAACTCTCCAGCTCCTCGAACGTGCTGTTGAGGCGCTTGCGCATGCGGTCTTCCGTAGTCGGCAGGCCCCATTCCTCGACGAACGGTGCAAGATCTGAAAAATCCGGGTCGCCCGTTCTTTTGGCAGATTGCCGTTTCATTCGGTTGCCCCCGTGCCCGGTGCCGCGCCGGTCAAGCCGGAGCGCTGCTTGTAGCTCTCCACCGCCTCGAAAACACGGTTCTGGAACCCGCGGACCGAGGTTTCGACCGCCGAAAGGATCTGGCCGTCCACGGCGCCCGAAAGATAGGTGCGCTGCATGCCCTCGACGGTGCTTACGTCCTCGGTCGTGATGTTTCGCAGGGTCAGATAGGCCTGCTCCCATGAAAACCTTTCACCGAAATTTTCCGGTGGCTTGGAGCAGAACCACCAGTCCCACTCCCAGGCGGTTTCATGAGCGGATAAAGGCCAGACCCGCTGGATCCACATATGGTCGCGCTGCGGGAATATGACCGTGTTGGGAAAGAGAGACCAATCGTCGAAGATCCAGTCGGAACGACCCTTGCGATTGAGTGCGCCAGGATACTTGTCGGCCGCCACTTTGTGACTGCTGGCCTTGTCTTTATCCGTGTATGGCGCGTCCTTGCCGTATTTCACCGCCAGTTCGGCGACGGGGGTTTGCTTGATGCGGCCCGCCTCATCAGAGGGCATGCACCATTCCAGCTTCCCGCCAACGCCAAGACTGTTCGGGAAAGCCAGGGTTTGCATGTCGCCCGGCGAAAATACCCCCGTAATGGTCGGGCGGTGCAGGGAGTTCACGTGATAGCCTTCGATCTGGTTATCGACCAGAATTTTCCAGTTGCACTTGAAGATCTCTTTGTACCCGGCGCGCCAGTACCAGGTTTCGTTCGCGAAATATTCCCGCAGGGCGGCCGGCAACGGTTCCAGCCATTCATCCAGCGAGTATTCGGGGGACGGGTTGAAATTGATGAAAACCCATCCGCCCCAGATACCCAGCCGGACCTCCTTCAGGCCAAGGCAGGACTTGTCCAGATTCTCGAACTGTTCCTCGAGAGGCACGTTTACGAGCGTGCCATCCAGGTCATAGACCCAGCCGTGGAAGGAGCACCGCAGATATTTGCGAGATCCCTCATTTTCGAAGAGAACGGGCGAGCCCCGGTGCCGGCAGGAGTTATGAAAGGCGCGGACCTGACCATCCTTGCCCCGGATGACGATGACAGCGCTATGCAGAAGGTCGAATTCGAAGACAAAGAAGTTGCCTGGTTCCGGTATGTCGCTGGCGCGCCCGACCCAGAGCCATGAGTCTTTCCAGATCGCCTCCTTCTCCAGCTCGAAGAAGTTTTCAGAGACGTAATGGTCCACCGGGATCGTTTGCGATCCGAGATCATGTCCCGTCACGAATTGAGATCTGTCTTTGGAAACCAGTTTCATTGCTTCAGACATTTCTGCCACCCGGGTTCAGAATTTGGGTTGTCAGGAGGCCGCCGCCGAAGTTGATGTTTTCCCCGCCCGGCCGTCGACCCCTTCCAGGGGGAGCCCCAGTTGCCGGTACTGCCCGGCGATATCCATATAGATGGATTCGCTCTCGATTTTTTCCGATACGAAACGGAAGACAACGACGATCCGGCATTTGAATTTCCGGTTTGTCGGTGCGTGTCCATTGAGCGGCCCCTTGTGGGTCCCCGTATAATCCGCCTCGATCATCACGGTATTGTCACCCTCGATCATCAGGGTTGGACTGACGTTGAAATCGGGGAAGGCAGTCCATAACTCGGCGTAGCGCGCGGCGACTTCGTTCTGTCCACGATAGACCTTGCCGCTGATCTCGTCACGGACCGGGTTTTCGTCGGCCAACGTCGCAAGCATGGCTTCCATGTCGTGATGATTTTCGACGGTCAGGTGTTCTTTGACCATTTCTAGGCGTGGTGACATTCGCCCGCTCTCTTTCGATTCTCATGGGGTTTGCCAAGGGGACTGTCCGTGCCCCCGTCTCGAGGTACTGGCCCGGAGGGACCATAGAAAGGGCCATTTTTTTGTCACATAACTGGTCCGCTCTATTTTTCTTTGTATTCCCAATAGGTTAATTCGTGTTTTCGCGCCTCTTTACTTCAGCCACTTCGAAGTCGACGGGTTCTCTTCTAAGATCGTCCGGGACGGCGATCGACACCGCACCGGGCCGGCCGAGAACTGAGAGGTTTTGATGGGCGAAAGCGCCAGAAAGATCGGGTCTGCCGGACAGCAGGCGGCCCATTACGGCGCCCCGGAGGCGGCGGATGGCCTGCCCCGGTACCAGCAGATTTTCCGGGCCCTGCAGAAACAGATCCTCAACGGAGAGTTGAAGGCCGGCGCACGCTTGCCGTCGACCCGGGCGCTGGCCGAACAACTCGGCGTCGCGCGCAATACTGTCGTGGTGGCGTATGACCGCCTTCTGGCCGAGGGGTATCTCGAGACGCGGACGGGCTCCGGGACCTATGTTGCAGAGCAGTTCCTGTCCCTTACCGAACACGGCTTTTCACGGTCCGGCGAGAAGGATGGGGGCGAGAATTTTCAGCCCCGGCTTTCGGCATATATCCGCCGGGCCTTGTCTATTTCCCTTCACCCGCCCCCCATACCCGGAAAATCGCACCCGCAGCGAAAGATCGATTTCCGTTACGGTCATCCAGATATCGATCATTTTCCGAGGGAGATCTGGAGGCGGCTGACTTCGAGACACTTGCGCTACGATGCGCGCGCCAGCTTCGTTTATGGAGAGCCCGAAGGCCTGCCGGAGCTGCGTGAAGCGATTTCGGCATACATCTACCGCAATCGGGCCGTTTCCTGCGACCCAAGCCAGGTCATCATCGTGAACGGGTCGCAGCAGGGAATCGATCTGACCTTGCGGACCCTGATCGATCCCGGTGACCGGGTCGCCATCGAGGAACCTCATTACCCCGGGACGCGCCTGCCGATCGAGGCCCTGGGCGCCCGGGTTTTCGGCGTTCCGGTGGACGATGACGGCTTGCAGGTGGAATCTCTCCCCTCCTTTGCGGACGCGCCCCGGCTGGTCTGCGTCACGCCATCCCACCAGTACCCGACGGGTGTGGTGATGTCCCTGGCGCGGCGGCTGGGGCTGATTTCATGGGCTGACAAGAACGATGCCTTCATTCTCGAGGACGATTATGACGGCGAATTCAATTATCAGGCGCGGCCCATGGAGGCGCTGCAGGCGCTCGATCATCGCGACCGGGTGATCTATCTGGGAACTTTCTCGAAGGTTCTGGCACCGGCGCTGCGAATTGGCTATGTGGTCGTGCCGCGGAGCCTTGCCCTGCCGACGGCCACCGCGAAGTGGCTTGCGGACCGGCATTCTCCCACGCTTGAACAGGCGGTGCTCGCGGATTTCATCCGCGAGGGGCATTTTGAACGGCATCTGAGGCGCAGCCGGGTCAGGAACGCTCGCAAGCGCAAGATACTGATCCAGGCCCTGAAGAAGGCCTTTGGCACCACCGCCGAGATTCAGGGAATCAGCGCCGGTGTCCACCTTCTGCTGAAACTGAAGGACCTGACCTGGGGCAATGTGCAGGAGCTTCTGTCGCTGGCGGCGGCGGAGAATATATCTCTTTACACCACGGAGGGCTGCTATCTGAGGCGCCCGGACCAGCCCCATCTCGTGATGGGGTATGCGGGCCTGTCGGAAGAGGCGATCAGGACGGGCGTGAGATCGCTGAGGAGAATCTACGGGCGGATCGCCTGAACGCCCCGGGCGACGATCGGGCCGGACACCCACCCTTGGCCAGCCCGCGAGGAACTCGTTCTCGAGATATCGGGACGCCCCCGCATCCGGCCCCCTTGTCGCGGCCAGGGCAGCGATTTACGCTTCTGCCTCCCCCGCTCCCATTGTCGCCTGTAAACCAGAGGGCGGCCGTGCGTAGGCCGGGTTAGGGTTAACCCCTTCCCGTCCACCGGGGGAACCTTCCCCGGACTTGGGGAACTTCCTGCCGCCGGTGATCACCCGGGTTGCTCGCTCGCTGCCCACCGGGGAGGGCGCGGGCAGCCGGGTGGCGGAGGGAGGGGGATTCGAACCCCCGACACCTTTCGGTGAACACGCTTTCCAGGCGTGCGCCTTAAGCCGCTCGGCCATCCCTCCACGGCGGCCGACCTTACTCAACCGGCCCCGGCCGGGCAACCTGCCAGCACAGCGGTAAACCAATGGTTTCCCCGGCCCGGTGAGCCGGACCCCCTGCCCTAATTTTGCCCCACCAAAGCCTAGGATCGGGAGAGAGGGAGGCGCCGCCATGAAGATCATCCGCTTTCTCGGCTGGCTCGTTCTCGTCCTGGGCATGAGCCTTCTCGTCTACCAGGCGACGCTTTACCTCGGGAGCGGTGTCTGGCGGCCCATCGCCATCGGCCAGCTCTGGTACGATCTCTCGCCCGCCAGCCTCAACCTCAGCCAGGCCGTCGTGCAACGCCACCTGCATCCCGATCTGTGGACCGACTGGCTCGCTCCGGTGCTGCGCTGGAACGCGGTCCGCGCCACGCTGATCCTGGGCGCGCTTCTGGTGATCGTCTCGTATTTTTCGGGCCGCCGGAAGCCGCGCCCGCCCGCGGGCTGACCCGCCGGAGGCGATGCGCTAGTCTCGCAGGCGGGGCGAAAGAAGACGGGAGGACAGGACATGCTGACGCTGTATGGCAAGGCGGGCTCGCGCGCGCTGCGCTGCCTGTGGGCCCTGGACGAGGTCGGGGCGGCCTATCGACACGTACCGACGGATTATGCCGATGGCGGCACGAAGACGGCCGAGTTCCTTGCCCTCAACCCGACCGGCACCATCCCCACCCTGACCGATGGCGATGTCACGGTCTGGGAAGCGTCGGCCATCACCTTCTATATCGCGGCCAAATTCGGAGACGCCGATTTCTGGCCGCGCGAGACGGGCCGGCAGGCGCGCATCCTGCAATGGACGTCCTGGGCGCAATGGTCGATCGAGCGTCCGATCGACCCCCTCATCGTCGAAGCGTTTTTCGGCCCGGATCACCCGATGACCAGTGCCGATCTCCGCGCCCGCGGGCGCGACGAATTGCGCCGGGCCTGCGCGATCCTCGATGGCGAGTTGCGCAAGAATCCTTGGCTCGCGGGCGAGAAGTTTTCCCTGGCCGACCTCAATGTCGGCTTCAACGTCCTCTTCGGCCGGAATTACGGACTCGACGTCGCGGGCTGGCCCGCGCTCGAGGACTGGACGGCCCGGCTCGAGGCGCGCCCCCACTGGCAGGCGCAGCTCACCCGGCTGGGGTGAGGCACGCGGCCTATTCCTGGTCCGTCTTGAGGGCGGCGAGAAAGGCCGATTGCGGGATTTCCACGCTGCCGAACTGGCGCATGCGCTTCTTGCCCTTCTTCTGTTTCTCGAGCAGCTTGCGCTTGCGCGAGATGTCGCCGCCATAACACTTGGAAAGAACATCCTTGCGCATGGCCGAGATGGTCTCGCGCGCCACCACCTTGCCGCCAATCGCTGCCTGCAGCGGAATCTTGAAAAGATGGCGCGGGATAAGGTCCTTGAGCTTCGTGATGATCGAACGCCCCCGGATTTCCGCCTGGCTGCGGTGGACGATGATGGAGAGCGCGTCCACCGCCTCGCCATTGACGAGGATGGAGAGTTTCACCAGATCGCCCGAGATGTAATCGTCCATCTGGTAATCGAAGCTGGCGTAGCCCCGCGTGACCGATTTGAGCCGGTCGTAAAAATCGAACACCACCTCGTTCAGCGGCAAGCGATAGGCAACCAGGGCCCGGTTGCCGAGATACGTCAGATCAATCTGCTCGCCCCGCCGCTCCTCGCACAGCGCCAGCACGCCCCCCAGATACTCGTCGGGCGTCATGATCGTGGCCTTGATCCAGGGCTCCTCCATCCGGTCGATATGCACGGAATCCGGCATGTCGGCCGGATTGTGCAACTCGATCACCGACCCGTCGGTCTTGTGGATCCGATAGACGACGCTGGGCGCGGTGGTGACGAGATCGAGATCGAATTCCCGCTCGAGGCGTTCCTGCACGATTTCGAGATGCAGCAGACCGAGGAAACCGCAGCGAAACCCGAAGCCCAGCGCGGCCGAGGTTTCGGGCTCGAACTCGAAGCTGGCGTCGTTCAGCCGAAGCTTGGCCATGCTCTCGCGCAGTTGCGGATAGTCGGCCGCGTCCTGCGGGAAAATGCCGCAAAACACGACCGGCACGCTGGGCTTGAAGCCGGGCAGCGGCGCGTCCGTCGGTTTGGCGGGCGTGGTCAGCGTGTCACCCACCTGACAGTCCGAGACCGATTTGATGGAGGCGGTGATGAAACCCACCTCGCCGAGGCCGAGCCGATCCACCAGCGCCCCCTTGGGCAGCATGACACCCACGCGATCGATTTCGTGTTCGGCGCCGGTGGCCATCATGCGGATCTTCAGACCCTTCCTGAGGGTCCCGTCGATCACGCGCACCAGGATCACGACGCCGAGATAGGCGTCATACCAGGAATCAACCAGAAGCGCCTTGAGCGGGCGCGCGGCCTCCCCCCGGGGCGGCGGCAGGCGGTGGACGAGGGCCTCGAGAACGTCCCCGATCCCGAGCCCCGTCTTGGCCGAGATCAACACCGCGTCCGAGGCATCCAGCCCGATCACCTCCTCGATCTGGGCAGAGACCTGTGCGGGCTCGGCCGCGGGCAGATCTATCTTGTTGAGCACGGGAATGATCTCGTGACCCGCATCGATCGCGAGATAAGCGTTCGCCAGCGTCTGGGCCTCCACGCCCTGGGTCGCATCCACAACCAGAAGCGAGCCCTCGCAGGCGGCGAGCGACCGGCTGACTTCGTAGGTGAAATCGACATGGCCGGGCGTATCCATCAGATTGAGGATATAGGTCTCGCCGTTCTTTGCCTTGTAGGTGAGCCGGGCCGTCTGGGCCTTGATGGTGATGCCGCGCTCGCGCTCGATATCCATGGAATCGAGAATCTGGTCGCGCATCTCGCGCTGTTCCACGCCGCCGCAAAGCTGGATCAGGCGATCGGCGAGGGTCGACTTGCCGTGATCGATGTGAGCGATGATCGCGAAATTACGGATATGGGAGATGTCGGTCATGATGCGCGGCCGCGGCCTATCCTCGCAACACGCCACCCGTCGCCTTGGCGACGGCGGCGGTAATCCGGGCGGAAATCTCCTCGATCTCCTCGTCGCGGAACGTACGGCTTTCGGGCTGCAACGTCACGGCAATCGCCAGCGATTTCTTGCCCTCCGGCACGTGCTCGCCCTCGTAGACGTCGAAGACCTCGACCTGGCGGACCAGCCTCTTCTCGGCACTTGTCGCCGCGCGCACGACATCGGCCGCGGCCACCTCGCGATCGACCACGAAGGCGAAGTCGCGCCCAACCGCCTGCAGGTTGGACGGGTGAAAGGGCGGACGCGCCTTGCCCGATTTTGCTTTGGGCGCCGGGATGGCATCGAGATGGATCTCGAAAGCCACGACCGGTCCCGCGACGTCAAGCCGTAGCAGAACACCCGGATGCAGTTCGCCAAAGCTGGCCAGAACCTGTTTCGGACCACGACGCAACAGGCCCGAGCGGCCAGGATGGTAATAGGGCGGCGCGTCGCGCGTCGCCTGGACGCTGTCCGCCGGAATCCCTGCGGCCTCCAGCGCCGCCAGCGCGTCGGCCTTGGCATCAAAACAATCCACTTGCCGCCGCGCCTCGCTCCAGTGGCGCGGGACGGCCGCACCCGCGCGCAGCCCCGCCGCCGCCAGCGACTGGCCTGTCGGCGTGTCATCGGCATAGACGGGGCCGACCTCGAAAAGCCCGAACCCGTCGGCACCGCGCGCCAGGTTGCGTCCGGCTGCGAGGATCAGGTTAGGCAAGATCGAGGGCCGCATCTGATCGAGATCGGCGCTGATGGGATTGGCGAGCGTCAGGGTCGCTGGCGCATCGGCGAACAGCCGGGCCGCGCCTTTTTCCATGAAGGACCAGGTGACGGCTTCCATCAGGCCGCGCGTCGCAAGAAGCCGGCGCACGAGATCGGCCCTGAGATGCCCGGCCGACCAGGCCGCGGCAGGCAGACTCGATTCGCGCCTGAGTGGCGTTTCGGGTATCGCGTCATAGCCGACGACGCGCACCACCTCCTCCACGAGATCCGCCTCGCCCGCCACGTCGTGACGCCAGCTTGGCACAGATACCCGCCAGGCCTCGCCCGCTTCCTCGATGGCGAAACCGAGATCAGCCAGAATCCGGCGCTGGTCCGCCGGCGGTACGGTGACGCCCGCCAGGCTCTCGACGCGTTGGCAGTGGAAGACGATGGTCCGCTCCGCCAGTGGCGGCGCGCCCGCGACGGTCACCGGCCCCGCCTCGCCGCCGCAAAGTTCGAGGATCAGCCGGGTTGCAAGCTCCATGCCCGGCCGCGCAAAGGCAGGATCGACGCCGCGCTCGAAGCGGTAGCGGGCGTCGCTGTCGATCCCAAGCCGCCGGCCGGTCTCGGCCGTGCGCACGGGATCGAACAGTGCGACCTCGAGAACGACGTCCACCGTCGCCATTCCGCAGCCGCTGGCCTCACCCCCCATGATGCCGGCGAGGCTTAGCGGTCCTGTATCGTCGGCGATCACCGTCATGCCGTCGGCCAGGGTGTATTCGCGCCCGTCGAGCGCCTGCAGCGTTTCGCCCGGCCGGGCGAACCGCACTGTCAATCCGCCGCCGTTTTCCGCGCGGATCTTCGCCAGATCGAAAACATGCAGCGGCCGGGCGCGGTCGAGCGTGAGGAAATTTGTGATGTCCACCAGCGCCGAAATCGGACGGAGCCCCACGGCCCTGAGCCGGTTCTGCAGCCAGGCCGGACTTTCGGCATTACGCACCCCCCTGATCACCCGAGCGAGGAAAAGAGGGCAGGCGTCTTCATTCTCTGCCGGAAAGTCGAGCGCGATCCCAATGGCTGCATCCGTTGTCGGCGCGACTTCGGTAATTTCGCGGTGCATGTGCCGGCCAAGTCCGGCGGCCGCCAGATCGCGCGCGATGCCGTCGACCCCAAGACAATCCGCGCGATCGGGTGTGATTCCAATATCGATCACCGGATCGTCGAGCCCCATCAGGGCGGCAAAGGGGGTCCCTGTCGGCGCGTCCGGCGCGAGTTCGATGATGCCCTCATGATCGTCGGAAAGCCCCATCTCCCGTTCGGAGCAAAGCATTCCCGCACTCTCGACGCCCCGGATCACGCCCTTGCGCAATTCGTCACCCGTGCCGGGAATGATGCTGCCCGCCGGCGCGAAAACACCCTTCATGCCCTCGTGCGCATTGGGCGCGCCGCAGACCACCTGAACCCGCTCGTCCCCCGTATCGACAACACAGACCTTGAGCCGGTCGGCGTCCGGATGTTTCTTGCAACTCACCACGTGACCCACGATGAAATCGCGAAACGTGTCGGCCGGCGCACGCACGCTTTCCACCTCGAGGCCAAGCATGGTCAGTCGATGGGAAATCTGCTCGAGAGAGGCGTCGGTCTCGAGATGCTCCTTGAGCCAGGACAGCGTGAACTTCATGGCGTGCCCCGGACGAGGGACGGCACGTCGAGCGCGACAAAACCGTAATGACGCAACCAGCGCAGATCAGCCTCGAAAAAGGTGCGCAGGTCGGGGATACCGTATTTCAGCATCGCGATGCGCTCGATTCCCATGCCGAAGGCGAAGCCCTGGTATTGATCACCGTCGATACCGCACGCCGCGAGCACCTTGGGATGCACCATGCCGCAGCCGAGAATCTCGAGCCAGTCGGCGCCGGCACCGATCCTGAGCCCGTCCGCGTCGCGCGCGCAGCCGATATCCATTTCGGCCGAGGGTTCGGTGAACGGAAAGAAACTGGGCCGGAACCGGGTCGGCAAGTCATCCACCTCGAAATATGTGCGGCAGAATTCCACCAGGCACCCCTTGAGGTGCCCCATATGGGTCGTCCGGTCGACGATCAAGCCTTCCACCTGATGAAACATCGGCGTGTGGGTGATGTCGGAGTCCGAGCGATAGGTGCGCCCGGGCGCGATGATCCTGAGCGGCGGCTTGCGGGTCTGCATCGCCCGGATCTGAACCGGTGAGGTATGAGTGCGCAGGACCGGCCGCGAGCCATCGGGTTTTTCCGGCAGGTAGAAAGTGTCGTGCATCTGCCGGGCCGGATGCTCGGGCGGGATGTTGAGCGCCTCGAAATTGTGGAAATCGTCCTCGATATCGGGGCCCTCGGCGACCTCGAAGCCCATCTCGCCGAAGATTGCGAGGATTTCCGACAGGGTCTGGCTGATCGGGTGAAGCCGCCCCCCTGTCGCAGGGCTGCCGGGGCGAACCGGCAGGGTGATGTCCACCGTCTCGTGCGCAAGGCGGGCATCGAGCTCTGCTGCCTCGAGCGTCTGGCGGGCCTCGTCAAGCATCCGGGCCAGGCGATCCCTGACCTGGTTGAGGGCCGCGCCCGCCGCCTTGCGTTCCTCGGCCGGCAGCGCACCGATCCCCTTCATGCGTTCGGTGATCAGCCCTTTCCGGCCGAGCGCCGCGACGCGGATTTCCTCGAGCTCGGCAAGGGTTGTGGCCTCCGACACGCGGGCCAGGAGGTCTTGCTCCAGTGTTTCCGGACTTTCTGCCATCTCACGCCCAAAGCCGGGCCGGCCGGACCCTCGCGGCACCCGGCTGGCGGCCCCTTTTTGCAAACGGGCCCATCCGTCCGCCGGTGCTCTAGGACAGCGCCGACTGGGCCTTGGTCACGATATCCTTGAACGCGGCCGGTTCGCGGACGGCGATATCGGCCAGCACCTTGCGGTCCACTTCCAGCCCGGCCAGTTGCAGGCCGTTGATCAACTGGGAGTAGGTCATGCCATGCTCGCGGGCGGCGGCATTGATCCGCTGTATCCACAGACTGCGGAAATTACGCTTGCGAACCCGACGGTCGCGATAGGCGTATTCCATCGCCCGCTCGGTCCGCTCCACGGCGATCCGGTAGACGTTCTTGGCGCGGCCCCGGTAGCCCTTGGCACGGTCGGTCACCTTTTGGTGCCGGGCGCGGGCGGTGACCCCTCGCTTGATTCTTGCCATCTCAGATCCCTCCTACAAATACGGCAGGAAACGCCGCACGATCGCCTGATCGCTCGGGTCCATGACCTTGCTGCCACGGGCGCTCCGCTTCATTTTCTGCGGGCGTTTTCTGAGATTGTGACGCTTGAAGGCGTAGTTGTGGCGAAGCTTGCCACTGCCGGTCACGCGGAAGCGCTTCTTCGCTCCGCTCTTGGTCTTCATCTTGGGCATTTTCCATCCTTTCAGTCGGAATTTTCGGAGTCTGGCGGGTCGGCATGCCCTCGGACCTGGTCCGGCCTGGCCACCACGAAGTTGGCGGAGTTATACCGGGGGCCTCGCCCGCCCGCAAGGGGCGGGGTGCCAACGGTTTATCCGGTTATTTCAACAGCTTGTTACGAGCGCGCCGCGCTAATCGGTGCCCTCCGCCCGGGCCTCGGCCGCTGGCGTCTCCGGTGCGACCGTTTGCTGCTCCGAATCCGGTTGCTTGGCCTGGGTCTTTTTCCCGCCGGATTTCTGCTGCGTCACGGATTTGGCGGGGATCACCACCATCATCAACTGGCGCCCTTCCATCTTGGGCAGCTGCTGGATCTTGGCGGTCTCGCCGAGATCGTCCCGGACCCGGTCGAGCACATCCATGCCCTTTTCCCGGTGCATCATTTCACGGCCCCTGAAACGCAGGGTGACTTTCACCCAGTCCCCCTCCTCCAGGAACTCCCGCACGCGGCGCATCTTGATGTCGTAGTCATTGGTATCGATGCCGGGTCGCATCTTGATTTCCTTGACCTCGACGGTTTTTTGTTTCTTGCGCGCGTCGGCCTTCTTTTTCTGCTCGATATACTTGTACTTGCCGTAATCGAGGATTTTGCAGACCGGCGGATCCGCATTGGGCGAGACCTCCACGAGGTCGAGCCCCGCGTCCTCGGCACGCCGGATCGCGTCTCCGGTTGCAGTGATTCCGATCATGTTCCCTTCCTCGTCCACCAGGCGGACTGAGGGAACGCGGATCATGTCGTTAACACGCGGGCCCTCTTTCCCGGGCGGCGCGGTATTCTGATTTCTGGCTATCTATTCACTCCTTCTGTCTGGTTTGGACGACGCCTCGGTCCGGTCTTCCGGCTCCGGCCCGCCCCTCGAACGGATGACCCCGGGTCGACCTCGGTCGACCCCGCATCCCGGCACCCGCAGCATTCACGGCTTTGGCCATGCGCCGCGTGGCACATCTAATCCTGTATCTTGGCGCAAATCGCGCCCGTTTTGGACTCCTTCACCACAAATTTGGGTATTTTTCCCCGGATTTCCATCCCGGAACGCACGGCCGGCCGGCTAGGCCGGCGGCGCGGCCTCGGCGGCGAGGCTCCGGAGCCCCTCCTCAAGCGTCACGAGCTCCTGTGTCTCGCCGCCAAGACGGCGCAGCGCCAGGGTCTCTTCCGCCGCTTCGCGCTTACCAACCACGGCGATGACCGGGATCTTGGCGTGGCTGTGCTCGCGCACCTTGTAGTTGATTTTTTCGTTGCGTGTATCAGTCTCTGCCCTGAGCCCGACGGCGCGCAATCGGGCCGCGACCTCCGCGGCATAGGCATCGGCGTCGCTGGTGATGGTCGCCACCACGACCTGGAGTGGTGCCAGCCAGAGCGGAAAGCGCCCCGCATAATGCTCGATCAGGACACCAATAAACCGCTCGAGCGAACCCAGGATCGCGCGGTGGAGCATGACCGGGCGATGGCGCTCGCCATCCTCGCCCACATACTGGGCATCCAGTCGCTCGGGCAGAACGAAGTCCACCTGCAGTGTACCGCATTGCCAGTCGCGGCCGATGGCATCGCGCAGAACGAATTCCAGCTTGGGCCCATAAAAGGCGCCCTCGCCAGGATTGAGCGCGTAATCCAGGCCGGCCGCATCGACGGCCGCCTTGAGCGCC